>DAOTWP010000165.1:0-18636 GCA_034435675.1 Anaerolineae bacterium | reverse complement strand
GCCGGTGGGCGCTTTATCCGGCGGGCAGAAGACGCGGCTGATGCTGGCAGCGCTGCTGCTGGGCAATCCTCAACTTTTGCTGCTGGATGAACCAACCAACCATCTGGACGTGCGCGCGCTGGAATGGCTGGAAGACTGGCTGCAACGCTTTAACGGCGGCGTGCTGCTGGTCAGCCATGACCGCGCATTTCTGGATCGCGTTGCCAACCGCACGGTGGCGCTGGATGCGCGGGCACACACCGCGCGCGTGTTTGACGGCGGCTACAGCGCGTATATGGACACGGTCGAAAACGAGCTGCACAAACAATGGTCAGCCTGGCGTGACCAGCAGGTCGAGATCGAACGACTGCGCCGCGATGTGGAGCGCATGAAACATAAGGCGCTGAAGACGGAGAACACCACGGTCAACGACTTCTGGCGTGGGCGTTCCAAGCTGGTGGCGCAGAAGGCGAAGGCAAAAGAGACGCGCTTTCTCAAATATCTGGAGTCGGACGAGCGTGTGGACAAGCCGGAACGCCAATGGACGATGAAGTTGGAATTTTCAAACGTAGAGCGCGTGCGTCGCCCTGCCCTGCTGCTGGAAGACCTGAGTATCGGCTACACGCCCGAAAAACCCCTTCTGGCGCATCTGACGCTGGCTGCGATGCAGGGTGAGCGCGTCGCCATCATGGGTCCGAATGGGCACGGCAAAAGCACGCTGCTCAAGAGCATCGCCGGGCAGCTCACGCCGCTTGCCGGGCGCGTGCGGCTGGGCGCGGGGATGCGCGTGGGCTACTTCGCGCAGGAGCAGGACACGCTGGACGCGAACAGCACACCGCTGGACACGCTGCTGGACGCCGCACGCATGACGCTGACGGAGGCGCGCACCTTCCTGCACCAGTTCCTGTTCGCCGGCGATGCGGTCTTTACGCCAGTGGCGCAGTTGAGTTATGGCGAACGCGCGCGGCTGATGCTGGCGCGGCTGGTGGCGCAGGGCGCAACCGTGCTGCTGCTGGACGAGCCGCTGAATCATCTGGATGTGCCTTCGCGGGAGCAGTTTGAACGGGCGCTGAGCAGTTTTGCGGGCACGGTGCTGGCGGTGGCGCATGACCGCTACTTTGTGGAGCGCTTCGCTACGACGGCGTGGCACATCGCGGACGGCGCACTGACGCGCGACCTGCTGGTGCTGGACGAGGCGTGAATCACGCGAACCGCCCTATCCGCCTTGAACTGCAAAGGCGTGCCAGTGAGCGAACGTTCATCACGAGGGATGGCAAGGGAAGCGAAGCGCAGTGGTGTGAAGGACGCAAAGGGGGCTTGTCGGGGCATGCCAGTAGAGGCTGCACCCGCCCCCGCCCTGCGGCACATGGTTTCGCTGCATTTCGCGAATAATCCTTCCGGCTGATGCGCCTCTGCTGCGCAGCGCGCTACTATCAGCGTTGATGCGCGTGGTCTGCCGCGATGCTGGACTGTGCTGCTGTAACTGACTTTACGCAGTTTGCCGGCAGTGGCTCAAAACCACTGCCGCCAGCAGGGTTGGCGGGCAGTGTTGAACCGCCGGCGTAAACTCAGCCAGCAAAGCAGTGTTCGGGGCAGCCCCACGCCGACACTACCGGACTCGCAGGGAAGGATGCTTGTGATGAAACCCAGACGCACTATCAAATGGCTGGCGGGATTGCTTGTTCTCGTGCTGCTGGTGTTGTATATCGTGCTGCCGGGTGTAAACGCCATCGTCATCGTGCTGCCGGACACGCAGCCTGGCGGGGAACCGCCCGCAGGCTTCAGCGCCGTGAGCCTGACCACCGCTGACGGACTTACGCTGGCGGGCTGGTACGCGCCACCGCAAAACGGTGCCGTGATTTTGCTCGTCCATGGGGCAGGCGGCGGGCGCGATACGGTGCGTCCCTATGCCGCGATGCTGCGCGACAACGGTTACGGCGTGCTGGCGTTCAACCTGCGCGGCTATGGCGACAGCGCAGGCGCGATTAACCGGTTGGGCTGGAACGGCACGCGCGATGTCGGCGCGGCGGTGGACTTTCTGCTGGGGCGCGACGAGATCCAAGCTATCGGCGGGCTGGGGATTTCGCTCGGCGGCGAGGTGCTGCTTGGCGCGGCGTCTGCCTACCCGGAAATCCGGGCAATCGTCACGGACGGCGCGACCTGCCGCACGGTCGAGGAATATATGGCAGTGCCCTATAACGAGTCGGTCATCCGCCATTTTACGATGGCAGTGCGCACGTTCTTTGTCGGGGTGCTGACCGGGGAGGCACGTCCACTGCCGCTGGTCGAGTCGCTTGCCAGCGCCAGCGGCACCACATATCTGTTCATTGCGGCGGGCGGAAATGCAGAGGAAGTGGATTTTAACGCGGTCTTCGCCCAAACTGCCGGGACACGCGGCAGCCTGTGGGTTGTGCCGGACGTGGGGCATACTGCCGGTTATGGCGCTGCCCCCGGCACCTATGAAGAGCGCGTGATCGGCTTCTTCAACGCGACACTGTTGGGATAAGCGGCGGTCTGAAAATCCTGCCTTGTAGGGGCAGGTCTGAGACCCGCCCCATCATGAATATTCAGACAGATCGTTAGTTGCCGCCTTCCGGTGTCGAAACCGGCGGCGGAGTGAAGTCCTCGTTTGCCGTGAAGCTGTTCAGGTCAAACAGGAACGGCGTGTTCGACGGCACAATCGCAATGCTGACGTTGTCGCTCAGGTTGGTCACATACAGGTACGGAATCAGGTTCGGGTTCGCCGCGATTTGCTCGCTGACCAGCCGCAGTGCCTCAGCTTCACCCTGCGCGCGCAGGATAGCCGCCTGCCGTTCACCGTCTGCCTGCGCAATCTCTGCACTGGCGCGCCCTTCCGCTTCGATGCGGCGCGTTTCGGCTTCGGTCTGGGCACGCTGGCGATCCTGATCCGCGACCACACGCCGTTCAATGGAGGCAACGAAGTCAGCGCTGAAGTTAATGCCGCGAATACGCAGGGCAGTCAGCACCAGCCCTTCTTCCTCAAATGCCGCCCGCATCCTGGCTTCTGTGTTGTTTTCCAGTTCCGCGCGTCCCCCCACCTGCTGGACGTCTTCTTCGCCTTCAACCACCTCTACCACTCCGTACAAGGCGGCGGCGGTATACAGGGACACCTCATTGCGCAGAATACTGCGGATTGCCGGGCGCACAAAGCCCTCTTCAAAACGATTCTGCCAGCGGACATGCACCAGATTCACCTGTGCCGGGTCAATGGCATACTGCACCGTAATATCCAGGCTGACTTCCTGCCCGTCGCTGGTGCGCGCATCCACCGCAGCACCTTCATCATCACCCCCGCGTGACTCGCCGGACATGGTAAACTGGCGCTCGAACACATCGTAGACGGTGTATTCATTGACAATCGGCACCACCACATGCGTGCCGGGTCCCAGCGGGGGTTCACGCAGTTCACCGTTGAGGACATTAAACACCACCGCACGCTGCTGCGGTTCCACAATGACGATGCCGGAACTGACGACGCTGAAGATGACACCGACGACGATGCCGATCACCGCCAGCAGCACACCACCGCGCACCGGACGTCCCTGCGAGGCGTTGATGACGACCAGCGCCACCCCGCCCAGAAAGCCTAAAAAGCCCAAAAAGGCGATACCGCCTACGATTGCACTAATCTGCATTTCTCTTGCTCCTTGACTGTATCCTTGATAGCAGTGAACAACCGCCGGGACCGCAAGCTCCGACGAATGTAGCGCTCATGGTTTAGTACGTAATTGCACCCTCTGGTGTCGCAAGCACCGGGGGCGATTATAGCGCGTACTGGGCAGGTTTGCCGCCAGCCCCCTAATTATTGGGGCATAGTCTGAGGAGCGTATGAGAATCGGGGAGGAACCCTGGTATCGGCATGAATGGACGACGCTTACTCGTAGGAACGCGCCATTGTGCTACGCTGCCGGCGCGGGGCAGCACGGAGATTGCCCCCTACATCAGACGTTTTCCAATTGGTTTATCCAGTAGAACCGATCCGTAAACCGATCTTCCTGAACAAGGGGATTATGCTCTTTGAGAAAATAATCAGGTTACCGGTAGGGTTGAAGCATGCTTCAACCTTGCGAAAAACGTTATTCGATTAAATTCTTGAATTGCATAATCCCCTTGTCCGGGTGGGTTTACGGATAGACAGTACAAGCAAATTGAAAATATCGGATGTAGGGGCGGATCTTAGACCCGCCCCTACAGAAAACAATCCCGCGAGATTCCTGTGGTTGTAATGCGCCACTTACCCGGCATTCGGGATCAGCACTGGCATGATCTGGGTATCGGTGGGGGACTTGACCTGCGGCAAAGCTCTCAGCGGCAGCGTAAACGTGAACGTGCTGCCGACATTCACTTCCGAGGCAACGGACAGCACCCCGCCGTGCGCTTCAACGAGGAACTTGGAGATCGGCAGCCCCAGCCCGGTGCCGTCAATGCCCATTTCCTTGCCTCTGCCCGCGCGGGTAAAGACGTCGAACAGCTTCGCCTGATCCTCGGTGGAAATGCCCAGCCCGGTATCGCTGACGACAAAGCGTACATAGCCTTCATGCACGGTTACTTCCAGGCGCACCTCGCCCGCCTCGGTGAACTTGACCGCGTTGCTCAGCAGGTTGATCAGCACCTGGCGGATGCGGCGGGCGTCCATCGGGACGGCGGGCAGTTCTTCGGGGTATTCTGCCGTCAGCGCCAGCACCGCGCCTTTGCCCATCCGGTCCAGCTCTGCCAGCGCAGACGCCAGCGAGTCCTCGATTACCGGGTAGAGGTCGTTGGGCTGGATAAACAGGCGCATCTCGCCCGCTTCGATCTTGCTGGCGTCCAGCAGGTCGTTGATCAGATACAGCAGGTGTTCGGCGCTGCGGATCGTCTGGTCCAAGCGGTTGACCTGATCATCGTTGACATCGCCAAATGCCCCCACGCGCATGAAGTCCATGTTGTTGATGACCAGATTCAGCGGCGTGCGCAGTTCGTGCGTCACGCTGGCGAGGAAGCGTGTCTTCACCTGGTTGGCACGTTCTGCCTCGCGGCGCAGATCGTCAAGCTGCACATACAACTGCGCATTGTGCATGGCGGGCGACACAAGGTTGGCAAACACGGTCATCAGCCGCAGGTCGCGTTCGCTGAACGGCGCGGCATCTTCCGGGCGGGCAGCTTCCACCGCGCCGATCGGTCTGCCGGAAACCATCAGCGGCACACAGACCAGCCGGTGAATCTCCTGCGGGACGGGGCGCGAGACGCGGTCTTTCCAATTGGGGTAGTTGTCCACCATAATCGACTGGCGTGACTGCACCACCTTGCCGACAATGCCTTCGCCAATATCCAGCACCCAGTCCACCTGCATGCCATCGCGGGCGATGTGCTTGAGCGTGTGTTTGTGTTCGTTGACCATCCAGATACCACAGTAGCTGGCATTCAGCAGCGTTTCGAGCCTTTGTGTGAACTTGACCAGCAGCGGCTGCAAGCGATACTCGCTGACCACCACCAGCGACTCGTCATACAATGCGCGCAGGTCGGACGCCACCTCCTGCGCCTCGCGCTCTGCCTTTTCCAGCGCCTGGGTGCGTTCTGCCACCCGTTTTTCGAGCTTGCGGCTCCAGCGCGCAAGCTGTTCATAGGAATGGGACAGGTTGGTTTTCATGTCTTCGAGCGACTGCGCCAGCCGCCCGATTTCGTCGCGCCGATCCTGAAAATCAATCTGGTAGCGCATATCCCCCGCGCCGATTTCCTGCGCGGCGCGGTTCAGCGTCAGCAGCGGGCGCGAAATGCGTGTGGTCACAAACCAGTAGACAAACCCGACCAGCACGGCGATACTGCCCAGAAAGCCCAGCGCCAACAGCGTCAGATTGCTGCTGGGTTCCTGCGGCAGCAAATTCTCTGTCGAAATGCTGACCAGCCGCCAGCCAGTGCTGGGCAGCCATGCCTCCTGCGTATAAATTGCCACGTTAGCGGGATGCTGCGGGACACGGGCGCTGCTGGCTGCCAAGCTGCCTGTGCCGGGGGTCATCAGGGCGCGCACAGGCATTGGCGCATTGGACATATGCTCGGCGTCAAGCAGTTCCGGCGCGTCTGTCGCGGTATCCCCGCCGACATAAAACGCGCTCAACACCGCGCTGCTGCCGGTCATCAGAATGTTGTAGCCGCTGATTCCGCGTGAAGTCTGCATCCACTGCTGCGAAATCTGATGAATGGATTCCAGCGGCACTTCCGCCCAGATCACACCGATGGGTTCGCCAAAGCGGTTAGCATAGGGCAGGGCGACAAACACGCTGGGCATTGCCTGCAAGTCCGGCGGCACGTGCCAGACAACCGTGTGTTCAGTCAGCACTTCCTGCAGCCAGCGCAGTTCCGGCGGCAGGACTGGGTACTGGCGGCTGCTGGAGCGGTTATAGACCCCGGCGGTCTGCGATTCGACGATGATTTCGCGGTAGCCGCCAGCGGCGGGTGCCAGAATGCCGATGCGTTCAATGCCGCTGTTTTGTGGCGTCCAGTTGCGCTGCAACCAGCCCATCGCGCGGGCGACATCTTCATCCTGCTGGGCGAAAATGGTGCCAAAGACGCGCGTATTGGTGGCAATCGTCTGTAATTGGATGTCGAGGGTTGCTGCCAGCCCACGATTGTGTTCAGCGTAGATGACGCGCAGCTGCTGCTGCATTTCGTCCGAGACCATGCTCAGCGAAGTAAATGCCGTGTGGGTCACCAGCAGAATCGGCACCAGCGTCAAGACCAGAATGACGAGGATGACCAGAACCAGTTGACGGTTGATGCTGTGACTGCGTCCCATGCCGGTGTGCCAGATCACTCATTTGCGGGCGGCGGCGCGGGCGGCGACGCCAGAAGCGCAAACCCGCGTTTTATCACGAAGTTCTGCTGCCAGGTGCTGGTGAAGCACAGGGTTATGCCACAATGACGCAACGACTGTGCCCATAACAGATGTTCCAATACGGCAGGAACTGCTGTACCAACACTGCCGAAACATTTGTTATGACACCCTCTTTACGGCATTATGGCACACTTTTGTTGTGCATTGGGGCTGCCCAAACGCACTCCTAATTGAACTGGTATAGAACTCTAACCATTGGTGGTTTGATTTCTGCCCGCCACTGTTGTCATGATAAGGCGGCATGTATAATCAGCAGCATTCATCCTGAACGAGGTCAACTGTGCCTATCCTGCGCGACGGCGAACTGGACATCATCACCCACAGCGCTGAACAAACCGCGCGTCTGGGGCTGCGGCTGGGAACCCTGCTGCAACCTGGCGATGTCGTCTGTCTTGCCGGGGATATGGGTGCCGGTAAGACGGTTTTTTCGGCGGGGATTGGCAGTGGCTGGGGGGCTGCCGCGCCGCTGACCAGCCCGACCTTTAATCTGATACACGAACATACCCGCGAAAAAGACGCCGTGCGCTTGTATCATCTGGATTGTTACCGCCTGCGCGGACCGGCGGACGCCGAAAGTATCGGACTGGATGATCTGTTTGATGGCAAAAATATTGTCATTATGGAATGGCCCGAACACATCGAGGCGCTGCTGCCGCGCCAGCGCCTGTGGATTGAACTGCGCGTGCTGGAACCCACCCGGCGCAACCTGGTCTTTGAGGCGCAGGGCAAGCGCTACGAAGCACTGGTCGCCGCCTTTCGGGGGCAGGCATTCGGAGTATAGGCTGGTATGCTGCTTGCGATAGATACTGCTACCCAACACATCAGCGCCGCACTGCACAGCGGGCGCGAACTGCTCGCCGAGCAAACGCTGCGCACCGATAACCAGCACAACACCGCGCTGGCTCCGCTGATTGCCAGCATGCTGGATACCTGTGGCGTGCGCATTGCAGACCTGCGCGTGCTGGCGGTCTGCACCGGACCAGGATCCTTTACCGGGCTGCGCATCGGGGTTGCCTTTGCCAAAGGACTTGCCGCACCGGGTGGCTTGCCGCTGGTCGGGCTGTCCGCGCTGGATATTCTCGCCGCCGCTGCCCCGTACTACAGCAGCGCCGGGCTGATTGCGGTGGTACCGGCTGGGCGCGGGCGTATCATCGTCAACACCTACCGCTGGCGCAAAGGACGCTGGGGCGCGCGCGGCGATGCCCCGCAGATAATGACCTGGGACACGCTGCTGGAAAGCATTGACGGACCTGCTTACCTCACCGGCGAAATCAGTGCGGAGGGCTTCGAGGCGCTGCTCGCTGCGCAGGAGCGCCAGCTTCCCGTGAACATCGTCCCGGCGGCGTTCCGGCTGCGCCGGGCGGGCTTCCTGGCGGAAGAAGCGCTCAACCTGCTGGCGGAAGACGGTGCTGCCCGTTATAACGCAGCGAAAGTGGTGCCGGTTTATGTCAAGACGGACAGCCTCCCGTGAGCGTCGCCCTGCGCTATATGCAGCTCGATGATGTCCCGCAGGTGGTCGCCATTGATCGCCTGTCGTTCAGCACACCCTGGTCGGCGCATTCCTACAGCCATGAAGTCACCGACGCCACCTACAGCTATATGGTGGTGCTGGACGACTGCCGCCAGGTGCCTGTGCGCGGCATGCGCGGCTGGTGGCGGCGGCTGGGCGGCGAAACCGACCCCATCGACATTGAACATCGCATTATCGGCTACGGCGGTCTGTGGAGCGTGGGCGAAGAAGCGCACATCAGCACGATTGCGGTGCATCCGCAGCAGCGTGGCAATCGCTGGGGTGAGGCGCTGCTGCTGGCAATGCTGCTGCGTTCGGCGCATCTGGGCGCGGGGCATGTGATTCTGGAGGTACGTGTGAGCAACCAGCCCGCCAAAAACCTCTACTACAAATACGACTTTGCCTTCAACCGCCGCAAACCAGGTTACTACCGTGATAACAACGAAGACGCCGAAGAGCTGAAGGTCACGCTCTACGATCCACTGCGGGTGGCGCGTTTCCGCCGCGCGCACAATGACCTGATGCGCAGAAACGATTACACCGACCTGTATACCCGTAACCCGCGCCCCAGATAACCTGACGACGGATAAGGACGCGATGCATATCCTGCTGCTCTCGACCTATTTTGAACCCGATTCCGGCGCGGCGGCGGTGCGGCTGACCCGGCTGGCAAAGCGGCTGCACGCGCGCGGGCATCGTGTTACCGTGCTGACCACGCTGCCGCATTATCCGCAGGGAGTCGTGCCCGAACAGTATCGCGGCAAACCGCTGGTGGTCGAAAACCGTGACGGCATCCTCGTCTTGCGGGCTTGGTTCTATGCCACGCCCAGCCCCAAAATCAGCCGCCGCCTGCTCAGCCAGCTTTCGTTTATGCTCACGGCAGCGCTGCACGGGCTGGGGGTGCCGCGCCCCGACGTGCTGCTGATCGAAGCGCAGCCGGTCTTTACGGCGCTGGCAGGGCTGTTCCTCAGCCGGGCGCTGCGCGTGCCCTACGTGCTGAATGTGTCCGATTTCTGGCCCGAATATCTGCTGGCGGTGGGCACCCTGCGCGAAAGCAGCCCGCTTTACCGGCTGTTCTATGCGCTGGTGAATCTCACCTATCGCGGGGCGGCGCAGATCACCACGCTGTATCCGCCGCTGACAGCGAATATCGAACGGCGCATCGGGCGCGGTGACCACATCCGCACGATTTATAACGCGGTGGACTTGCAGCGTTTCCGCCCCGGACTGGATACGGCGGCATTCCGCCAGCAGCATGATCTGGGCGACGGCAAACTGATCACATTTGTGGGCACATTCGGCACGCATATTGACTTCGAAACGATGCTCGATGTCGCGGCACACTTCAACGCCCGCGCCGATGAAGTACGCTTCGTCTTCGCGGGGACAGGCGGGCAGCGCGCACAGGTCGCGGCACGGCTGGCAGGCGGCGATCTCGCCAATGCCCGCTGGATCGGCTGGATTGACCATGCCGAAATGCCGCTGGTCTGGAATGCGTCGTACCTGACGTTCTGGGCGATTCACGATCACCCGCTGTACCGCAGCATGCTGCAATCCAAAACGTATGAGGCGCTGGCGTGTGGCACGCCAATGGTTGTCGCCGTTGAAGGCATCACCACCGATTTGCTGGTGCGCAGCGGTTCCGGCGTCACCGTGCCCTTTAAGGACACAGCCGGACTGATCGGCGCGATTGAACGCCTGCTGGCAGACCCTGCTGCCCGCGAACAGCAGGCACACAATGCCCGCGCCTATGCCGAAGCGCATTTCGACCCGGATACGGTTGCCGCGCAGGTTGAGCAGGCACTGCTGGCAGCCATTTGACCCGCTGACCGCCCAATGCGGACGAGAACGCGCATGCGGATTGCCTACTTTACCGACACATTTCTACCCAAAGTGGATGGCATTGTCACGGTGGTGCAGCTTTTGCTGGAACACCTTGCCGCGCGGCAGGTCGAGTCGCTGATTGTCGCGCCGCAGTTGGGCACGCCGCAGGCACGCGCCGCCGCCTACCCGAACGGCGTTTATGCCCGCACCCGCGTGCTGCCTGTGAACGGCTTTACGCTGCCGCTGTACCCGGAGATGAAAGTCTGTTTTCCGGGGCGGAGCGTCTACCAGCAGCTTGCGGCGTTCCAGCCCGACCTGATCCACCTGATCAGCCCGGTGTTCATGGGCGGGGTGGGCTTGCATATGGCGCGGCGGCTGGGCGTGCCGACTGTCGCCTCGTTCCATCTGGATTTTGCCGGGGTAGCGCAGCACTTCCGCGTGCTGGGCATCCGCCTGAGTTTCTTGCAGGGCTTTGCCAACGCCATGACACGGCTGCTGTTCAACAGCACGGATTACAGCCTTGCGCCCTCGCGGCATATTTACGATCACATGCAGCGCGTGGGGGTGCGCCGGGTAAAACTGTGGGGGCGCGGTGTGGATGCCGAGCGCTTTCACCCCCGCTGGCGTGATGCGGCGACGCGCGAACGGCTGAGCGCCGGACACCCCGACGAGCTGCTGCTGCTCTATGTGGGGCGGCTTTCGCGCGAGAAGCAGCTTGACCAACTGCGTGCCGTGCTGGACAGCGTGCCAGGCACACGGCTGGCGCTGGTGGGCGATGGACCCGCGCGGGCGGCGCTGGAAGCGCACTTTGCCGGGTATCCGGTGGTCTTTACCGGCTATCTGAACGGCGCGGCACTGTCACAGGCATTCGCCAGCGCAGACGGTTTTGTGCTCAATTCTGCGCTGGAGTCGTTCGGGCTGGTGGTGCTGGAGGCGCTGGCGTCCGGTGTGCCAGTCATCGCGGCGCGAGTCGGCGGTGTGCCGGATGTCGTCCACGACGGCGTTAACGGCTTCAGCTATACCCCCGGCGACCTGCACGGGCTGGTGGACGGTGTGCGTTGGCTGGCGGCGCTGGACGCGGACGAACGCGCGCGGTTGAGCGCGGCGGCGCGGGCAGCGGCAGCAACGCGCACCTGGGCGGCGGCAATGGACGAGGTGCTCGACCTGTACCGCCTGCTGATTGCCGGAGGGCACTGAGCGCACAATGCCGCCGCAAACGGTGTTACAATGGAACTGTCAACGTTGAGCAACCGGGAGATGGACTCGTAATACAAGGCGGCTGAACATGGACACCTCGGAATACCTGCGCACGATCCGCGCCAGAATTGGCAGCGATCTGCTGCTGGTCGGCACGGCAGCAGCAGCAAGCATTACCCCTGCGGGCGATGTGCTGCTGACCCAGCGCCGTGATGTTGGTGGTTGGGCGCTGCCGGAAAGCATCATTGAACCCGGTGAAGACCCTGCCGATGCGGCTGTGCGTGCTGCGTACCAGCAAAGCGGAGTCCGCGTCCAGCCCGTGCGCGTCTCCGGCGTTTACGGCGGCGCACAGCTTGTTTACGACACCCTGACGGGCGACCGGGTAGCGGCGGTTTGCATCGTGTTCGTCTGCCAGACGCGGCAGGGTGCCGCCAACACCGGCGCGAACGTGCGCTGCTGCCCGGTAGATGCGCTGCCTGCGGATGTGCGCCCGGTGACGCGCCGCCAGATTGCCGACGCCCTCAAAACCCAGACCGAAGCTGCGTTCCACTACATGCCCGGTGTTACCCCCGGCAGCGCAAATCTCGCCCCCGGTTACACACGCGCCATTCGCAGCCGCATTGGTCAGGATTTGCTGCAAATTGTCGGCGCGGGCGCGGTGGTGTTCAATGACGCAGGCGCAGTCCTGCTGATGCAGCGCGGCGACAGCGGTCACTGGTCAACCCCCACCGGCAAGATTGAACCCGGCGAAGAACCCGCCGAAACGGTTGTCCGCGAAGTGTATGAGGAAACGGGGGTGCAGGTGGTCGCCGAACGCCTGATCGGGGTTTACGGTGGCGAGGAGCTGATCTACCAGTACCCGCGCGGGGATCGTGTCGCGCTGATCGCCCTAATTTTCCAGTGCCGCCCGGTGGGCGGAACCCCTCGCGCTGATGACCGGGAGTCGATCGGTGCGGGTTATTTCGCACCGGATGCCCTGCCGCAGCCGCTGTCGCCCGTGTGCCCCCGCCGCATCGCCGACGCGCTGGCGGGCAGCCCGCAGGCAGCGTTCCGCTACAGGGCGGACAAGACAGGCTGCTGAAGCTTCTGACAGGGGGCGACAGTGCGCCCCCGCCCATCTGGCTATGCCTCCCGTTCGCGGAATGCCCATTCAATGCGCATCTCGGCGCTTGCTCCCGGTGGGGCAATCCACACCTCACGCGGGGGACCGTCGGGTTCAAAACCGCTGCTGTAGATGAAGTCGGCAACCGCGTCATATGCCTTGAGGATCGCGGGGAAGTCGCAATCTGCCCCGGTGACGGTCAGCGCCGCGAGGCGTGCGGCAGGCAGTTGGCGGGCAGCGGCGGACGCCGCACCCTCTGGCACCTGAGCGAGCAGATGCTGCACCGGCAGGCAAATCTCAATTGGACCATCGTCTTCTTCATCGATTCTGCCATGATAGATGCCAAACGGCGGACCGCTGACCACAGCACCCTGCGCGGCGGCAAGCGCCCGCAAACTGCCCAGCGTCTCGACTATGCAGGCGTCAAGCTGTGCCACATGCACCCGCTTGGTGATACTCAGCACCGGCTGAGCCTCGACTCTGCTGACCTGAACTTCCTGTGCCATCGTGGTTAAGCCTTCCTGTCCTCTGAGCGCATGAATAAGGTCATGGGCGAGCGCACGGGCGCGATCTGCCTGTGCCTGCAACTGCTGGCAGTGCGCCTCGACCAGCCGTTCGGCATCTGCTGGGGGCAGCGCCAGCACCTGCCGGATACTCGCCAGCGGCATCTGCATCAGGCGCATCAAGCGAATCCGCCGCGCGGCGGGAAGCTGGCTGACCGCGTAGTAACGGTAGCCCGTGAAGCGGTCAATGTACGCCGGCTTCAGGATACCAAGCTGGTCGTACAGACGCAGCGCCTTCAGCGAAAGCCGGGTGCTGTCCGCGAAGCTGCCGATCATCAGAAGTTCACGTCGTTTCTCGTCCATGTTCACAGTGTAGGGTCTGCCCAAAGGGTAGAGTCAAGAGGCAAGTCCGGCTTTGCAGGTTGGTCCTGCCCGGCGGAGTTGCCAGTCGCAGCGCCCGGCGTTACTATACCCAGCGCGTTAGGCGGCGCGGGGTAACCCGTAAGAATGGCACTCCCGCCATCACTCCGCCCGCGACCCTATTCTTGCGAAGGATCAACGCGACTCATGACTTCAGCTTATCACTTCGACAATTCCCCTGACCGGCGCGGCACAGACAGCGTGAAGTGGGGCATCCTGGATGCCGATATCCTGCCGCTGTGGGTAGCGGATATGGATTTTGCTTCGCCGCCCGCCGTGGTTGAAGCGCTGCACCGGCGTGTGGAGCATGCCGTTTTCGGCTATGCGTTTGATCTGCCGGAACTGCGCGAGGTGCTGGTGGCGCGGATGGCGCAGCGTTACGGCTGGCAAATCGGCGCGCGGCAGATGACCTATTTCCCCGGCATCGTCAGCGCCCTGTATACGCTGGTGCGCATCACCGGCAGCAGCGGCGACGGCGTGCTGGTGCAAACGCCCGTCTATGGTCCGTTTCTGTCGGCAACCACGGGCAACGGGCGCGAACTGCATGTTAACGAACTGGTCGCCGTAACCAGCGGGCAGGATTTACGCTACGAAATTGACTTCGATGCATTTGAAGCAGCAGTACAGCCGCACACGCGCATGTTCATCCTCTGCAACCCGCACAACCCGGTGGGGCGCGCCTTCACCCGCGCGGAACTGGAACGCATGGCGGAGATCTGCCTGCGGCACAACCTGCTGATTGTGTCCGACGAGATTCACAGCGACCTGCTGCTGGGCGACACACAGCACATCCCGATTGCCAGCCTGTCGCCGGAGGTTGCCGATCAGACAGTCACGCTGATTGCGCCGAGCAAGACCTTCAACATGCCCGGCTTGAGCTGTTCGGTGGTTATCGCGCAGAATGCGGACACGCTCAAGCGGCTCAGCGAAGCCGGCATGGCGGCAGGACATGTGCCGTCACTGGGGCTGGTTGCCGCGCTTGCCGCCTACCGCGACGGTGGGGACTGGCTGGACGCGCTGCTGGTCTACCTGAAGGACAACCGCGATACACTGGTGAACTTTGTCAAAACGCATTTGCCCGGCATTGGCGTCACCACGCCGGAAGCGACCTATCTGGGCTGGCTGGACTGCAAAAACGTGCCCGTACTCGCGCCGGACGAAAAAGAACATCCGATGTTCGCCTTGCTTCAGCGCTTTTTCCTGACCAAGGCGCGCGTGGCGCTCAACGATGGCGCGTGGTTTGGGCAGGGTGGGGCGGGCTTCGCGCGGATCAACTTCGGCACGTCGCGGGCGGTGCTGCTTGACGCGCTGGAACGGATACGGGCGGCGCTGGCAGCCGGCGCATAAAGCGGGTGGCTGGGTGCGGGGCGGATGCAGCGCAGCGTGCGTGTTGGTCCGCCCATCTGACCGGCTGGTAAGGACCTATACCGGCTGCGGAGCGACTACCCGAAAGCTGTAGTCGTTCTTGCGTGGATCGCCATTGTTGCGTGCATGGGGATTGATCATCGTGCGGTGGGTCGTATCGCAGTAGATTTCACTGACAAACCATGTGCCGCCGCGAATGACGCGCGGGTAGTAATCCCGCAGATCGTCGTTCTTGCCGTGCCGGTATTCCGTCAGTGTCAGATCCCACATCGTGCCGATCATGTCCATGACACCGTAGGGCGATGCCCCCTGCGGGAAGATGCCCGGCGCAGTGGACGCGCCGTAGAAGTGTGTGCCGATTCTGCCGCTGCGGATTTTCGCCTGCTCTTCCTGGATGTTGTAGCGGTCAGTTTCGTCGAAGTTGGCAGCGCCGGAAACGAACTCATTGCCCCAGGGATACCGCCTGCCGTCAGTGCCGCGCGCCGCTTTCTCCCATTCCTGTTCGGTGGGCAGCCGCACTTTCCATTCGTTCACGCGGTCAACAGCGGTTGCGCCGCCCAGCCGGAAGGACCACCAGCGGCAGAAGGCAATCGCATCGTACCAGCAGACATCGTCAAACGGATGGTTCCAGAAGCGGAAGACCTGCTGCGGAGGTGTCTGCTGAATCCTGTAGCGCTCTTTTTGCTCTGCCAGCCCTTCCCACCAGCGCGGGTCACGGAAACCGTCCTCCGCTTGCAGAAAGGCGCTGAACTGCCGGTAGGTGATGTGATAGCGGCTGATGTAGTAGGTAGGCAGCGACAGACGCTGCTCCTGCTGGTAGATGAACTCGCCGGCAGGAATCGCTACCCAGTCAATCTGCGGCAGTCCGGCAGCACTCAAACCGATACCGGGGCGATCATCCAGATCGAGCAGCCCCAGCACCCGCCCGATGGTCGCGCGACGGTGTGGGTCTGGCTCGCGCTGGGGGTCGGTCATCAGCGGCAGCCAGCGAGCGCGAATCGCCGCGCGTTCTGCGTCCGGCAAATCGCGCGCCAGCACCCCGGCGGCGTCCAATTGCTGCCAGTAATCCTCGGCGCGAACTTTGAGCGTGGTCAGCAGGTCGAACAATTGGGCAAATGTCGTTTCGGCAGGCGGTGTCATCGGCGGTCATCCCTGTTCAAGAGTCAGCGCAAGGTCGCTCTGTTGTGCTGCCGTCCATAATACTGTGAGCGTGACGGCGCGCGCCAGCCAGAACACCAGCGCCGTCAGCAGCGGCAGCAGCAGATGCCCCAGCGCCGACGCCCCGTTCCAATCGCCGAGGAATACGGGCAGGATGACAAACCCGGCAAGCAGCGCGACCACATAGCCGCCAACTTGCAGCAGCAGCACCAGCCCCAGCGCCAGCCAGCCATTATCACTCGACTGCCGCCAGCCGGTCAGCATGCCCACCAGCGCGCCCAGCGGAATGCTGTAGAAGGTATCCAGCGGCAGGAAAACCAGCAGCGTGGTAAACCACAAAAAGGCATCCAGCACAGACAGACTCAGCGCGTCGGACTGCCCCGCCAGCAGTGTTAGCCCGGAGAGCAGCGTGAACGCCACCAGCGGCACCAGCGCAACCGTGACGACCAACTGCGCGACCCCGCGAAAATGTTCATAGCCGATGTCGTCATGCAGGGTTGTGCCGCAGATTGCCCAGAGCACCCCTTCTGTGCCGGATGGCGTGACGCCGAGCGCATCCATTTTGCCGCCGCCGCTTTCGCGCCCGACCACACGCGCCACACGGTACGCCATAAACGCCGCCCACAGCGTACCGCTGATCAGCACCGCCGCGCCAAATGTCAGTACCAGAATCGAGGTTACGCTGTACGCCCAGCCGGACATGCCGCGCTTTTCTGGTGCCAGCCGGTCGGCAATCAGGGCGCGCCAGTGTTCGCTCGGCGGGCGATCCAGCGTCTGCCAGATATGCCCGACAAGCGTGCGGTTGAGCAGCGCCTGCTGCGCCTTACGTCTCAGTTTGCGGATCCCGCGGTCAGGGTTGCGCGGCGGCAGTGTCATCTATCTTCCCTCAGCGGTGCCCAGACCATGCGGAGCAGCAGTTCATAACAAAACGTGACCAGCAGCAGCAGCGCCAGCAGCAGCAGCGCCAGTCCCCACCAGTCCAGTTCCAGCAGCGGGGCAAGCAGCAGCACCAGCAGCGCCGCCGCCAGAATGACGCCTAACTGCGCCAGCAGCGCCGCGCCAACCGCGACCAGTGTGCCGCTGCCGTTCAATGCCAACCGCATCCCCACGCCGCCGCCCAGCAGCACCCCGCCGGTCTGCACGATATAGAGCGCACGCACCAGCGCCAGCCCGCCTGTCAGGGTCGCCAGCGCCAGCCAGAACTCGGTGATCAAGCTCAGGATGCCAATTAGCACAACCAGCACCAGCACAAAATTGCGCAGGTCTTTGCCCATGCTCAGCAGCACATCGCTGGGGCGATCACCCGCCAGGGCGCTGGTGAACAGCAGCCATGTGGTTTCGCCATCACGATAGGGCAGCACCAGCAGCAGATCCAGCACACCACGTTCGCGGCAGCGGGTCAGCGTGCGTGCAGCCGCCAGCGCCGCCGCGCCCGCAGGCAGCAGCAGCCCAAGCGGCAGCGCCAGCAGCAGCATACTGATGAGCAGTACCGAGAGACCCATCATCACCACCGGCACACCCGCAATACACAGCCCCATCAACAACAGCACCACACAGCCTTGCAGCCCGTCCCACATCTTCGGGGTGAAAACTCGTCTGGCAGGCAACAACCGCTGCCAAACATCCGGTGGGGACAACGCCCGACGCCACAGCCTGTCGAGCAGCATCAGCCGCCCGCTCCGCGCAGCACGGTGTACAGCGCCTCGGCTGCCAGCCGGTGCCCGTAGGCGTTGGGATGCCAGTCCCAGTACACGCGCACGTCGTTGATCGGGATGTCGCCATAGACTTCGACCATATCCACCACCGGGATCCCCTGTGCGCGGTAAAAGTCAATGATCGGCAGCAGCGCGGCGTTGTCCCACTCCAGCAGCCCATAGCTCCAGACGATTACCACCAGCCGCGCGTTGTGTGTTGCGGCATAATCGATGAACCCTTGCAGCAGGTCAAGCTGCGCCGCCACCAGCGCCGGGTCGGCATAGCTGTTGAACACATAGCTGGTGTAGGCGGCGGTAACCGGAGCCTGCGGCGCGCGCTCAAGCTGCCAGTAGATAAAGCGGTAGGCATAGGAGTGCGCGTACAGCCAGCCCGCCAGCCCGCTGTCCGGCGTGCTGTAGGTGATTGGCGCACCGTCGTAGGCATCCCGCGCGACGGCGTCAATGTCGTTGAGGTAGTAGGACAGAATCAGAATATCGGCGTCCAGCGGGTAGGTTTGCAGTTGTTCCAGTTCGGTGCGCGTGTGCCAGCCGTTGTCCGCCACAATGTTGACGCTATAACCGTCGCCCAGCAGGTCGCCCAGCACATGCGGGAACGTATCCTCAACGCGGCGCACGCCCTGCCCGGCGACATACGAATCGCCGACGACCAGCACACGCTGCACCTCGTCGCCCAGGGTCAAATCCGGCTCATCGTCGCGCAGTCCCAGCGCGTTGATCGGATTCCAGTAGCGGTCAAACCAGCCGACATCCAGCACGGTTGCATAGCCATCCTGCTGGACGAGCAGATAGCGCGCCCACAATTCCACGCCAACCAGCAGCAGGACCAGCGTGGTCAGCAGCACCAGCAGCCCGGAGAAGCGGCTTTTTGCCAGCCGCGCCCCCATCGCCCGCAGTTCGCCCGCCAACAGCCCAAAGCCCGCCAGCAGCAGCAGCACCCAGCCGCCCGCCAGCAGCACCCACAGTTCCACCGCGCC
>DAOTWP010000164.1:0-19678 GCA_034435675.1 Anaerolineae bacterium | reverse complement strand
GTTCCAGCATTTCCGACAGGTTAATGATGCCTTCTTCAGCGCGACGTTCGAGCCGTGCCGAGTTGCCTTCCAGCGCGGTCACAGCGGCTGCCAGTTCCTGCAGGATGCTTACAACCGACGCCTGTGCCTCGTGCTGTGCGCTGAGCTGCTGCGTTTGCTCCTGAATCTGGCGGGTAAGCGCCTGCAGAGCATCGATGTCTGCCGTGATCTGTTTCTGGCGCGCGTCTGCCGCCGAACGGATCGAATGATCCACACTGGCAAGCGTTGTGTTGATCTGCCCAAATGCCGCCAACTGCGCGCTGAACAGTTTTAGCAGTCCCTGTTTCTCGGAGTGGTCGAATTCATCTGCCGCTTCTTCGCGGTGGACGATACGCAACCAGAGGTTCACCAGTGCACGGATGCTCAGGGTGAGCGTCACGGCAATGACGGCGATGGCTGGCGCGTTATTGAGCAGACTGCTGAGCAGAGTAGTTGTCGGATCCATCTAGGTGTCCCCGGTAGAAACAGGCAGCGAAACACGAGCTACACTGCCACTGTAGCAAACTCTAGCGCGTGATTTGCGGGGATTAATCTAGCGAGGCGGCAAGCGCCCGGATGAGGTGACGCTGGAGGCGCAGGGTTTGTTGTAATGTTTGCATTGTGTTGGCTAGAATGTGTTTTGTCTGTGTGTTGTTCGCAGCAGGCAACGCTGCCAGATCGGCATCCAGTGAGTCCAGCGCGGCTTGAATGGCGTTCAGCGCAGCTTCTTTTTTCTGCCCGATGACTTCAGCACGATCTTTGGCGCGATCTGCCAGTCGTTGCTCGTAAACAGCGTATTCTGCCGCAGATGTGGCGCGTTCACTATCGCGTGCTGCAATTTCTTCTGGCGTTAAATCGCGTTCAATAAGCTCGTCATTGATCTTGATGATAACTTTGCCGTAGTTCATGTCATTCCCCATACCTGTATCACCGAGTCCTGAAGAATGTTGCCTCCCGCCACAGGTGACCATGCCAGGCTGCTTATTGCTGCTGCTGTGTTTTTCCAGAAGCCCCCCTGATTAAGTGTGACCCAAACGGAGCTGCTTTCTTGCCCAACACCACATCCTGTTAGTGGTCGATATTTGCTTGTCTTGTCAGGGCTTTCGATTAGAAGATCAAACGTCGCAAAGGCGCTGGCAACGGTAGATGCTCCGCTGGCGGCGCTGTAAATGCGAATGCCATCTGTCGCACTGTTGCTGAACAGTTGTCCGGCCGTACCAGCCTGATTTTGAAAGTTCACCTGCGCGAGATAGTTGTTGCCCGTATCGCCATTGATTTGCAGTTTGAGGAAGTCACGCGCAGCGTTAGCGTCGGTGCGCACCCTGCCCATGATCCGGTACGCCTTGAAACCGCCTAATCCGCTGGACAGCGTGTAGGAGGCAGCATTGGCGCTGAATTCGTGGTAGTCGATCAACTGCCATGCGGCGGAAGCACCTGCGTCCAGCTGCTTCCAGACAGCCGCGCCCGTGCTGGCGTCCACGCATTGATATACATTATCATTGGTCGTGTCGATCCACAGGCTGCCCGGTGCATAGCCGTCAACCTCGTCATCGCCGCTGCCCGGTGCAGTGCTGGCGGCAAAGTTTGCCTTTTTGGGGTTCGGCAGCACGACATCAACGTCTGAAACCAGCATGTTCGGCGTGCCCGTGCGGGTGCCGGATAGACGTGTGCAGATCAGATACAAGCTGCCTTGAACGATGTTATAGACTGTGTCTGCGACAACTTCAGTGATGGTCGCGCGAATGGTAGCATTTGCGCCATCCACGTAAATGCCAGTTGTGCCTGTCGGGCTGCCAGTTTTTAGGATGTGGTCAATATAACCGACATAATCACTTTGCCCTCCGGTTGCGCGCAAACCGACAGCGTTGTTGCCTGCCAGATAAAGATCTTGGATCAGAAAATGCACGTGCCCGAAACCGCCCGCCCCGCCCCGGATGCCATCTGATCCTTGCCCCACAAACAACTGGCGAATACGCGCATGCAGAATGCTGCCATTCACATCTATCTGGATGCCGCGCTTGTTTGTCAGCGCGCCGCCACTGCCGCGGGTATCTACAATGTCTGCTGTGTAATATGCCGCGCCTGCAGCATGTTTCAGTACCCTCTGCGGGTCGATGATCTGTTGAAGCCGCGCGCGATTTTCATTCGCGGCAGGTCATAAATGACCTGTAGGTTATTTTTACTGCATTTTACCTATTCTATGCAAGTCATGTTTTTGTGCAAGTGGGCTGAATCCATCTGTTTGGACAGGCTGCTGCCGAAACTCGTTCACTGCGGCGAATCAGGGGGGAGTTTCGGCAGCGTTTTCACCTGCGTTCAGCCGCTAGACATCATTACAGAAGCGCCGGAACTCACAGGCAGCACAGCGCTGGCGTTCCAGGGGCGGTTCTGGCATCCGTTCCTGTTCAATCATCGTGCGCATCATTACCAGCATCGCCCGCACAGTCTCGCGCAGCGCTGGCGTGATGTCCACACGCACCAGTTTACGGGTCAGAATCAGGTACAGAAAGCCATGCGTGACCGGTTTGCCACTCTTCGCTTCCAGCAGCAGGGCATAGGCGGCAAGCTGCAATTTGTAATGCCGGCTTGCCTGTTGCGCCAGTTTGT
This sequence comes from Anaerolineae bacterium, assembly GCA_034435675.1. Classification (GTDB taxonomy): domain Bacteria; phylum Chloroflexota; class Anaerolineae; order Aggregatilineales; family Phototrophicaceae; genus DAOTWP01. The sequence goes on along the minus strand of DAOTWP010000164.1, from coordinate 17,053 downwards.
AATCCACAGGGATCAGGCTGCCGCTTGCTGTCCGCACCACTTCATCCACACTGCCATGCAGTCCCAGCGCAGTATCCTGCACCGCCACATTGAAGAAGCGCTCTCCTTGCAGCGTGGGATCGCCGACGAGCACACGACGCACGGCGCGCCGCTGCTCGTCCTGGTGGGCGTCGCGCCCCGCATCCATTTTGTAGGTGCGGGGACGCACATGCGGCAGGCAGCGCTCATAAAAGAGGATGCGCGGGCAGTAGCCAAACTGTTTCAGATCCGTGACGGTGAACACCTGCGCGTCATCCAGCATCGTTCGTCACCTCCAGCCGGCGTTCCCAATCCTGCGCGGCAATCGGGATCAGCTGGATATGGGCGCTGTCCTGATTCAACAGTGCCGCAATGCGCAGCATCAATTCTTCCTGATGCGTCCGGCTGAGCTGCCCGTAAAATGCCGAATACTGCACCCGATCCAGCCCGTAATCCTCGCAGGCACAGGCAACCTTGCCACGCACGCGGTCATTGGCAATGTCGTAGATCAGCAGGGTATGCATGGCTAGACCTCCGCCTTGAAAGGGCTGTAGTCCTGCCGTTCGCCGCGCAGAAATGCCGCCAGTCGGCGCGCCTGTTTCTGGATAATCTGGCGCAGCGGATAGCGCTGCCCTTCGTAGCGCGCCCGACTGTCCAGATGTTTGAGGATATGTTCGGCATAGCTGCGGCGGGTGTCCTCGCTCAGCAGCCCGTTTTCGTCCTGCCCGACCGTGAAGTCACGCGCAGCAAGCCCAAAGACCACACGATCAACGGCAATCTGGCGAAACTCCTCGATGAAGTCGAGCACCAGGCTGGGCTTGCCGGGACGATCCACATGCACGTAGCCCGCGTATGGATCCAGCCCCGCCAGTGTCAGCGCGCGTTCGACCTGCCCATAGAGAATGCCATAGCCATAATTGAGCAGGCTGTTGATCGGATCCAGCGCGCCGCGCCCCTCGCGCCCGCACCAGTTGTAATGGTCGGGAATCAGCAGTCGGGCGGCTTGCCAGTAGACCCGCGCGGCATTGCCTTCCGCCGCCAGCAGTCCGCCGCGCACTTCATCCACGACTGTGCCTTCCAGTTTTTCCAGCCATGCCAGATGATCGAGCACCTCGCCTGCCAGCAGCCGCAGCTCCTCTCCCTGGGGTGTATCCTTGCGGGTGCGGGCGGCATACTTCAGGCTTGCTGCCTGGTTCTGAATCTTGCCTGAAGCGAATTGCAGCCCCAGATAACGCCCGCGCGCATCATCATAGGCGCGCAGCTGCTCACGCCGGGTCAGCACAGTGCCGGTCAGCCCGGCAGCATAGACACTGGCATAGGGTGTGCCGCCGGAATCGAGAAAGAAGATCGGGATGCCGCGTTCGCAGCAGCTTTGCAGCGCATCTGCCGAGATGCTCACCCCCATACTCAGAATATGCACGGACTCCAGGTGCAGCAGCGGCGCCTGCGCCAGCGTTGCGCCCTTCTGCGTCACTTTCAACCGCTCGCTGTATTTGCCGACGTGCGCGCCATAAGTGTCGGCAATCAACTGTTGAACGATGGGCATAACCGCCTCCACAAAAACAAAGGTGTACGATGCTTTCACCGTACACCATGAAGATTGCAGGTACTGCACATTTCGCCCACGAATTTCGGCAATTTATGCCATCACGCGGTACCAGCCATTACCTTTGACAGCATCCTTGCCCACATGCAGGCTTTGTCCCCACAACAGCCAGGGGCGCAGCGCCGCAAGATCGCCCTCCCAGCGCACAACGCCGATCAGCCCGCCGATGGGCGTGCTGCGCCCTTTGCGCTGGCTGTGGCTCCAGCCCTCCACCCAGAGCGTATCATCATAGGAAATCCTCAGCGTGTTAGCAGCCAACTGCAAGGCGATGGCGGTCTGCTGCCACTGCGGGCGTTCCGGCGGGGTGTCGGTTTCCGCATAATAACTGGCAAGACTCTGGCAGCGTTCAAGCAGGCGCTGCACGAAAGGGGCTGCCAGCGGTTGGTGTACCAGCCGCCCCTCCGCTGTCAAGCGCAGCGGGGTTTCAAAGGCGAGCGTCACACGGTCGCTGTGCAGCGCTGCCGCAGCTTCTGCGACTCGTGCCGGGGTGACTTGCAGGGTCGGCGCGCGCACCGTATGCCCGTCCATCAGGCTGCGCTGCGCATCAACCAGCGGGCTGTATTCGCCAATATCCACTAACCGGAAGCGCCCCCGCCCGCGCCCGACCCCGGTCTGCCCCATCTGCTGGACCGCCCGCGCGAGGTAAGGCAGCAGGTTCTGGGCTTTGCCCACCAGCGTGAAACCAAAGCTGAAGCGCCTGCCGCGATGGTAGGTCTGGTCGGCTGGGGGTTCAACAGTCAGTGGGCGCGGGATGTCACGCCCACGCTGCCCGAACTGGTCTTCCGCCGCCAGCAGCCAGCAAACCGGACAGCGTTCATAATGCCCTGGTGTCACCGCGCCTTCCGGTTCGCTGCAAAAGCGCCCGGCAAGTGCCTGATACAGCGCGCCGCGCAGGGCGGGTCCGGGATGATCGCCAAAGACGATACTCTCCAGCGGCTCCACCGTAAAGCGCAGGTGCTGCACGGTAAAACCCTGCATCAGCGTTTCGTGCGCAGCAAACAGCCGCTCCATCATGCGTCATCCTCCTCAAGCTGCAATTGCTGGCGCGCCAGTGTGCCGGCGATATCCAGCCCCCACTCTTCGCTGTAGTCTACCTTGACATGATCGGCAAGATCATGTTCATCACGCCCACAATTTAGCTTTGCATTGGTCATCTGGTGATACTGCCCCTGCGTCACGTTGACGAGCAACTGCATCGCCTCCAGGTAAAGATGCGCCTCAAGTGCGTTCTGGTACTCAGTGATGCAGTCAACAGGCAGCACCTGCGTTCCCTCAAACAATTTATAGAATGCCCGAAACAGTTCTTCGTCCGCTGACTGGAACGGCTGTATTCTGTCCAGAACGCCCTGAAACTCGTGCGCTTTGGCAGCATACGCCGCCTGCCACCGCTGCATGATTTCGCCCTGTTGGTAGACCTGTTCCAGCATCGCCGTCACCTGCGCTTCGTCAATCGGACGCCCGTTACAGGTTCGTTCGAGCACAGCCAGTCCGGCGCGCACCAGCGCCACATCATACGGCTTGCTTTCTTTTTCCCCCACCGGTTCGCGGAAAATATGCACCGGCAGCAGCGGCGCATCTGCACCGCGCCCGCGGTTCACCCGCCCGAAGCGTTGCAGCAGCGCGTCCAGGGGAGCCGGATCGGTGTAGAGCGTATCCAGATCGATGTTCAGGCTGACTTCCACAACCTGTGTGGCGACGATGATGTAGGGTTTGCTGCGCGGTCTGCCCACGCCCACCACAGCGTCAAGCAGCTTCTCTTTGCCCGTGCGGTCTTTCCCGTTGAAGCGCCCGTGCAGCAGCAGCATATCATCACGATATCGCAGCCCGTAATTGTCCTGTAGCTGCCGGTAAGCCGCCTGCGCCCGTCCCACCGTGTTGCAGGTCACCAGCACACGTTTGCCCGCCGTAAATTCCGCATGAATGGCTGGCAGCGCGTCGAACAGATCGCCGGGTTCCAGATGCACGGTGTGGCGCTGTGACGCGGCAAAATCGTCAGGACTGGCAGTAATAACCGCCTCATCACTGATGTCCAGCGCCGTTTGCAGCGCCCCGCGCACAGTGGGCGGCAGCGTTGCGGTCATCACCAGAAAGCGCGCGCCAAATTCGCGCCGCAGCCAGCCCATCATCGTGATGATCAACGCCAGCCGAGATGGCTCATACGCATGAATTTCGTCAAAGATGAACAACGCATGGGTATAGTCCACCAGCAGCGCCTCATAGCCCTTGAGACTGTAAGCCGCCTTGAGCATCTGGTACGGGCTGAAGACCTGCACGGGAAAGTAATTAAGCTGTCCCAGGTTGCGCTGCTGCTTTGCCTGCTGCGCGGCGCGGCGCGGATTTGCGCCGCCATCAGCTTCCATCGCATCCTGATAGAACTTCAGTGTCGCCCGGCTGTGCTGTACCGTGACCTGCTGCTGCTCACCGTTGAAGACAGTGTCCTCCAGGCGTTTGACCATGGCGTTCATGCTCGCCTGATAGGGCAGCGTGTAAAAGATGCGTGCTGCCGGACGCAGCTGCTGCTGGCGCGCTGCCCAGAGCATGGCGGCTTCGGTTTTGCCGCTGCCGGTGGGGGCAATTAACAGCAAGGAGCCTTCCGCTGATGCATCCGCTGCCTGCTGATGCGACTTGAGTTTGGGCGGCGGCTGATCCGGCTTACTGGCTTTAGGCAGCGCCTTCGCCCGGTCAAGGTGCAGGGCGGGGAAAGCATCGGCTCCCGCGCTGGCGGCATGATCCGCAGTGAGGATCAGCCCGCGGTAGTGAACATCACGGATGCGTTCATCTTCCGGATGTTCCTGATCAACATATCCGAAGAGATGTGCCTTAAAGTCACCCAGTGCCCGACTGATTGCGGCTGTCGTCAGCGCGGCGCGTGGGTGAACGTTGGCTGGCTCAAGCTCTGGTAGTTCCAGAGCGGACTGCCACCGTGCTCCAAAGTGAACCAGCCACGTCCATAAATCGTTCGCAACTGGCTCACTGATCTGGCTGACCAGAAAGTCCAGGCGTTTTTGCTGATCTGCTGTGGGAGCGCTGCTGCCGTATTGCCCAATGATTGCCGCTTCATCTTTGTGATGCGCGACAATCACGCGAATTACCGCAGAACGATCCTGATGTCCTCGAGGAAACAGCCAGTCCACGAATGCCAGCGACAGGACTTCATGCCGGTGGCGCCCTTCACGCCAGTGATTGACGACTCCGGGCTGCATCAGCAGTTCCTGGAAACCAGACGCAGCTTTCCCAAAATCATGGAGAAAGCAGCCCCAGTACAGGCGATGCCACAGGCGCAGATCATCAAGCTGGTATGCGAGCAGTGGACGAAGACGATATTGATCCGCCAGACGCCGCAGGACTGCCCAGGTATGCTGCGCCAGCGTATCGCCGCCGTAGTCCTCGCTTTTTGCCTTCAGGTAGTGCAAATGCGCTGGATCAAGCGTATCAGGAATATGCTCCACCATATCAACGATCCCAGCGGTGCCACACGACAGCGCGCTGCACACCGCGTTCATAAGGATGCGCAGCGTCTTCTGAAGGGTCAACCCAACGATCCAGCGGAGTGGTTTGAAATGTCAAGCCATCCTCTTGTGGATAAACCGGGGGTCTTGCTGACGCTGGCAGCATCGCATACTGTCCCCACTCAGGGCGGCGTTCTTCATCAATGTAGCGGGGCATTGTTACAGCATAAGACGCACCCCCAATTGCCGCGCCCTGTGCTAATGTGAGCAGTGTTCCACTGTAAAAGCGGCGTGACATCTCCACAAGTTCGATTTCATCAACCCTGACATATTCCATGAGATCCTGCGCACGTCCAAGTGCTACAGGATAACGAGGGCTTAGAAACGCAAACTTCCAGTCTGGATCGCTTAGATATAAGGTGAGCCGCGGCTTGAACAACAACTCACGACGAAAAGGATTCATCTTCGACTCTCTGCCAAAGAAATGCAGATGCTCATAGTCAAAGAACTTTGTTTCGTATGTGAAGTAGTAGGCAAATTGCAGGCTGTCAGGCGCAATAAGCTCCCCGATTGCACTGCAAACATGCCCGTAAATCGTCGCCGGGGGCGGCATCTCAAAGGTAGGATGCACGCCCTGTGCGAAGTGCGGGTAACGAAAAGATGTGACCAATCCTTCCGCAACAACTTTCAGGACGCGCATTGTCGCTACTCCATCCACCCTGGATTGGCAGCAAGATCCTCGGCAAGCGCATCAAATGCCTGACGGGGATGCATAACCGGCAGTCCCATCCGCTCAAAAATCGGACGTGCGCTGTCCATGAATCCTTCTGCCCGCCCGATATAGATGCCGGAGAGAAGGTCGTCGCCGAAAACGTCAAACGCCTGCTGCAAGGCAGACTCATTGAGGGAAGCACTGCCATCCCGTGCCGGGGCAATCAGCCGCCCAAAGAGGTGATTGCCGCCGCGTGTCACCACCATCATCACAAAAGCAGGTGTGACATCCGTATAGTGCAGCGTCTGTTTCGCACCCCCCTCGATACGCCCCAGCGCACGCAGTAGAAGCTGCACACGCCTGATCCGTTCATCGGTCGTCAGGCGGTAAGCCTTGCGGTCTTCCAGAAGCTGCAAGTTATCACGTTTCGCCCGTTCGACTTCATCTTTGCCGAGATTCTGGAAACCTGAGCGCATCTGGTTGGTGAATGTTCCCGCAGCGGCTAAATCGAGCGAAAACAACCCCTGCAACGTCGCGCGATAGAACTGATGACCGTGCAGCAGCACGCCTTCTTTGTCACCAGGCTGCTTTTCGACACGCGCCATCACACCGAAGTCATCCACAATGTCAACCGGGGCAATCGAAACCAGCGTGCCCGTGCGGAATGGGGACACGCGCGTGACGGTTTCTTCCTTTACGGCACGCATATAGCCCAGGAGGTCATCATCGTCATACGTGATGGGATCACCTTCCGTGTATGCCTGTTGTTTCTTGCCTGCCCCCGCTGAATAGACTGGAGAGGCATGCCACTGCCCTTTGAATTGGGTGTCGAGGGTTCCGCGCAGCCAATAGCGGAATGCCTGCGCCGACACATAAGGATATTGACCGGCGCGTGTGCGAATGCTCTTGACCATGCCTTTAGTATCTTCTGCTTCGCCATTGTTCAATGCGGAAGCCGGGGCATCAATCAGATAAAGTCCTGTGATAAATGCCATGTGGTTCGCTCCTATTCTTCGCTATCTTCTTCAGGTTCAGGCTGTGCTTCTGGGAGTTCGCTCAGGTCAAGCTGATGCTGATGCAGGATTTCCAGCATTCTGATCGCGATCAGGTCACGCCCCAGTCGCCACTGGCGATAACCATCGCTTGGGTGTTCAAAGGCATCGATGAAGTTATCGTAGCTGAACAGAATCTCTTCGCTGCCTTCACGCAGCATTTTTTCGGCAGCTCTGCGTAAGATTGCCCGCAGTTTGTCATACTTGGTAACCCGCGAAAATTCATGATAAAAGCTCACGGGCTGATTTTGCCTGAGCGCATAGTTCGCCAGTCGTTCACCCAATTCACGATAGGTATCAATCCGTTCCTGATCCATTTGCAGCACCTTTCGTAGAAAAAGCTCGATCACTCGCCAGTCATTTGCGCGCGCCAGATCGTAGATAAAGCGACTCTTTTCCGTATCGAGATGTAACCTGAATAAGCGTTCATAGACCGCATTACGCCACGTGAAAACATTCTCACCATCAGGCACCGCGCCTTTGGTCTCCTTCGGTGGCTGCCAGCCCGCATGAACCGCACGCTGCCATGCGGCTTTTGCATCCTGCTGCGCTGCATCCAGGAAATCGAACACTGCATTGTCCAGACGCACAACTTCAAGCCTGGGGCTGGGACCGTAATTCGTGAAATAGTAGCCGGTGATGTTGTTGATTTTGATGCGTTGATTACGAGTTGCTTCCCGGTCACGAATTTCCTGCTGTACCTGTAGGATCAGGTCAACATAGCGGGTCCGAAAAGCGCTGCCATAACTCGGCAGTTCACCATCCGTGCTGCCTGGTGTCATCATCGAAATGGCGGTTCTGTTTGCTGCCAGTGCTTTTCTTGCCAGCGACAGATTGAGCCGCGAACCATCGTCGTCTGACGGATCCGTAAGCTGGTGAAACGCCAGCAGGTGACCGCATTTGTAGCAGCCGAGCGGCAGGGCATGGATTGCCAGCAGTGCCAGACCGCTGACCGGGATACCTGCTCGTCCACGTCCAGAGAAATTACCAATGCCGACCCCATTCAACAGGGGAATGTGCTGGCGGGTGGCATCCATCTGCGCAGCCAGCTCAGGGAAAAACACACAGTGGGCGTCCTGATGCTCAGCGATTCGGTCTTGCCGGAAGGCATACAACATTTCGTCAGCATATGCCTCACGCGCTTCAACCGACATTGCAAACTGCGCAAAGTGCGAATTCGTGAAAATTGACGAGATGAAGTTCTGTACAGGCTTATAGTGGCAGTAGGCATCCTTCAAGTAGGCGGCTGCGTGTTCCAAATCAGCCGGTGTAACATCTTCAACCCGCCGCCGATTACTGAACGCCGCCAGCGTTGCCACCCCGACATCAACGAAGGGATGTCCTGTATAGCGCAACATGTTATGCCTCCTCATACCGTGCCAGCGTCTTGCGCAGATCGGTGATCACTTCCTGGCGCAGCGCCTGCGGGGCGATTACGGTCACCTCTGCGCCCCAACCGCGCACCCATGACAGCACTTCCAGCGTGCCCGCCACTTCTACACTCCAGTACAAGCTCCCGTCTGCCTGTAGCACCTTGTATTCAGTGGGATGAAAGACGGTTTCCAGTACGCGCGGCGCGACCTCTGGCACAAACAGCAGCTCGACCCGCGTGGGTGCGACACCGTACCACACCCCCCAGGCATGACGCAGCAGTTCATCAATATTCAGCGTTGGGCGCTCAAAGTATTCTGTCGTCAGGATCACCCGCTGAACGCGGTCAACCTTGAGTGTGCGCAGTTCATTGCGGGTGCGGCTCCAGCCAATCACATAGGTGCCATGTCCGAAAACCATCGGTTCAAACAGATACGGTTCAAATTCGTGTTCGCTGGCAGCTTTTTCACGCGGTTTTTGATAGCGAATGCGCACAACCTGGCGATCCAGCCACGCACGAATCAGGGTTTCCCAGATATCCCGTTGTTTCTCGTCGGTTGGGCGTGCTTCGCCCAGAAGCGCTGTTGAAGTCACCAGCGCTTCCGTCAGCTCTGGTCGTAAGAGGGCATTGGCGACCTTGCGGATGGCGCTGAGCATGAATTCAGGTGCATGGCTTGTCTGCCGAATGAAGCGTCGCATCGCCAGATAGATGCTCATGGCTTCAGTAGGATAAAGGCGCACATTCGTTAAATACTCATTCGGATCGAGCCGATAGTGCCCGTGACTGACTTCGATCAAGGTGCAGCGCCGCGCGATCTCATCAAAATCACGATGGATTGTGCTCGTATTCACCTTGAGGCGGCGCGCAATGTCCTGCTTGGTTAAGCCTGTTGTCGTGGATTGCAGCAGCAGTTCAACCTGCTCAAGGCGTGCGCGCTTGTTTTCCGCGTGTCCCACACAACCGTCCTGTTAATGGCTCTGGATTAATAGTTAGCATATCCTCAGTCTAGCGTAAAAACAGTGCAGATATTGCACAAACGAATATGAAAAACGTAAATTCCGGGGTCGACAAAGCGCTATTACTACACTATACACGCCGGTGGTCAGTGGGAACCGCTTCATCAAGCGTTTCACGGCACATTGCGCAGCGGCTGTCCGAATCGATAGGTGTTTATCAGCGGACAGGAGGCGCAACAGGCGATCGAAGACGGGCAGTTGAAGTACTTATGAACGCCGCCCCCACAGCAGACTCGGCTACCTGACACCGGCCGCCTTTGCACAACAAGTTCGACTCTCGCTTGCGGTGGACGCCTCACTGGGCACAAATCAATAACAACGCTGTCTGTCTGACGGGAAGGTGGGCGAACATGCAGGTCGAACAGGTAACCAACGTATAGGGCAACTGGCGGAACTGGACAGTACGCAGGATTGGTTTTGTCCGATACCCACCTGCGGAGTGCAGCTTGGGGTGCTCGGTCGGCATGGTGAACCGTGCCGACGCGCTGGACGACACCCGCAGGGTCGTTCAGCGGTGCTGCGCGTGAGCGCGGCACATCAGCCCCACGGGCGCTTGACGTGCCAGCGTTTTAGCTGGCGACCACCTCAGCCGGGTCTACGCCACATCCGTGCGCTACCCTGCTGCTCCGCCTAACGTGTGACACACACTGTTGGCTGAGGTGGTTCGGCGTTGCTTGACAACGCTGGCGCTGCTGCGAGGCAGCGCCAACAACATTCGCATACGAGAACCTTCGTAAAACGGGGAGTGCCTCGCCACTACACAAAGGTCACCTCGATGTCATGGTATTCAAACCATTGCTTCATCCGCATGGCGATACGTTCATCCCGGAATGCAAACCATGCCTTCTGCACTTCTGGATGACGATACAGCACATCTTTGAAGCGTCGAAATGCCCCACTCCCTTGTATCGCCGTCTCCAACACTTCGCGCACATGATCGTCGTCGAGGTCAGCGATGAAGACTTGCATATCTCGATAGCCCTCGCGCGAATCTTGCTTCTCAATTGATAAATAGCGCGTATCGCGCTCATTGTATACCCGTTCTGCAAGCGTCGTGTTCAGAGTTTCTCCTGCTGTTTCAGAATAGTCCGCATCTTCGATTGCGAGCCATTCGTCGTGATAGATGATAATAACATCCCCCGTTTCAGAATCCAGAAATGCATCTGCATCAAGATCGTCCATCTCGAAAGCTTCTTGGAACAAAGTACTGTCAACTGTCAGTTTTCGCATTACGTGATCATTGCATATTATCGGTATGAAGTATTCTCAACCAAACTGCCACAAATTCCATTATAGCCCGTGAGACCGTTGGCAAGTATCGTTGTGAACATGAAAAGAGGGCGATGCGCTGATGCACATCACCCTCTTGACGTTGAGAATGCTGCCTAGAACGGAATATCCGCGTCTTCGCTGTGACCGTTGTCGCCATTTTCCGTGCGATCCAGCAGGACGAGGCGGTTGGCATCGATGTCGAGGCTCGGCTGCGGTGTGCCGCTCTGATCCGTCCACGCGCTCAGGCGCATCCACTCGCTGGTTGCCTGAATCAGGCTGCCCTTCTTCACGTACTGCTGCGCCACATCCGCGAGGCGATTCCAACAGTTGACACGCACCCAGAGGGTCTGCTTCTCGCCGCTGCGGTTCTTACGGCTGACTGCCACCGAGAACGACGCGACACTCTGTTCACCCACCTGACGCACCTGCGGATCGCTGCCCACAAAGCCGGTAATCTGCATGTTGATACTGGTACCCATTGTAAGTTCCTCCGCGCTAACGCGCTTATGTTATCCATCGACCCTGTGCCGATTTCTGACCAAAGCCCAGCAGGTGCATAAGGCGGACTTCACCTGAAAGGCGCTACCCGTTTTTGTTGAGTGGAACGGCACAAGCCAGACAAAAACGGGTGAAGCGAAATCCATAGGATTTTGAAGGCTGCCGCACCTGCTAGACTGGTCAGAGACAAATCGGCACGTTCCCGGTCGGATGGACGAAGCACGCAGTGGAGGAAGCGATGGTGTGCCAGATAGCAGATAACGTGTGAGGCAGCCATCCTCAGCGTCAGACAAGAACAGTCGCGTCTCGACAGGTCAGCGCGACGCATCGAAGAGAGCAGTCTGGAGTCAGACTGTATAGGAACAGAGGGCGAGGCGTGCAGTGCTCAGGGGAAGTGCAATGACCAGGCGAATCAGCAGCGCACGCTTGGACGGGCAAAACACAGTAGAAGCCTGTAGATGTCGCCATTCATCTGCCTTGCGCGATAACATGGATCAGACAGCGAGGGGCGAGCATTTCTAGACTGGAAACATCAAGGGAAAGTGCAATCAGCGGTCGTGCTCGTCGGGGAAGTAGATGGACTTGAAGCTGTAACACGATGGCTCGCTGCTGTGACGGACACCTTCATACAGTCCACCCGTAATCCGGTTCAAGCCTTTGTGCAGCTTCTCCCGAATGTACCCATCGTCCTCATGGGTCAGGAGCAGGATTGCGGCGCGAGTCAGGTACTCCACAGCAGCCAACAGGTCATATGCCATGCGTCCACGCCACGAGTGAACGCCGTTCGCGTGTGCCGTCGCGGTCTTGAGATCGTCCAGCCCGCTGTACGCCCGCAGCATGGCTTTGGCGGTGGACTCAAAATCATCAATCCGCACATCATCCGGCGCGAACAAGCGCAGGAAGTCGCGGATAGCATCAATGGTGTGAGACGAAAGGTAGTACTGCCCACAGCGGACAGCGAGCGTGTGCCATGCGCCCATGTGCAGCGAGTGACCACATAGCTCGAATGCGGCATTCTGGACAGCGACCAATAGATCGACCACCCGTTCCTCATCCCGGTTCGCGTTCAGATTTGAGGCAACAAATTCGGCAATCGCGGTGTAACGAGCATTGTCAAAGCGGTCATGATACCGCTGCATAGGGGTATTCGGATTATGCGTCATGAGGTTTTCCTTTCGGGAAGCTAGAGAATCTGACTGAGGCTGATGAGGGTATTGAGCGTGTGCGGATCAATCGGGTGAGTTTCGATGCGCTTGGTCAGGCGCGTGAGCGAGATGCTGGCAGCACTGTATATCGCGTACAGGCTGTCGCTGTAGGGCAGCACCCATGTCCCCGATGGGATGAGCTTCGCGCCTGCCCCCTTCAATTGTGTTGGTATATCCGGGAGCGTGGGCAGCAGCCACCCTGCGGCGCAAACAAGACTTTCGGCACGTTCGTCTGCTTCGAGCGTCCAATCGGCGTAGAGCAGCCGTTGGCCTTCCAGCGCGAGATAACAGCGCTTGAGTGACAGACCGCCCAATGTACCAAACGGCAATCGCACGATCTTTAGCAAGATAACTGGCCGCCAGTTGAGATGAGTGAGTGTAGTCATGGCAGTTCCTCAAACCAGATGCCGCTGAAGCGTTGGATGTCGCCGTTATCCAGAAACCGTACCCAGCAGGTATGAATACCGATGCTGTACGGACACACGTTATCGCACAGCGGATAGGCAACGACGATACATTTCCGGCGTGGATTGACGGTAGACAGTCCTACAACGCGACCAACTGTCCCGGGTCTGGGCAGTTTCGAGCGGTGGAAGTTCTGACGCTGACCTTTGAGCATGGTTACACCTCCACCTGCAAATATGGCAGGAGTTCATCACGGCAGATGGGCACGCTGCGAACACTCATCCCGTCGGCGCTGACGTAAGACACGAACGAGGAGATGGGCTGGCGATGCAGCAATTTGTAGAGATATTGTGAAGTGATAGTCGCCATCCAGTCGTTAATGAGTAAATCCTGCTCACGCGCTGCGACCAGTTCGGCACAGGATCGTTCCGGTTCGGGCTGTGGCTTTGCCTCTGGTTCGGGTTCGAGCAGCGCCGGGAACAGCAGTCCGGCATGGGGCAGATAGGCGTATCTACCGTTCTGACCGTCGATATACCGCAGCGCGGTTTCGGGATCGCCCGTATTACCAATCACCACCTGACCGGCATTGAAGTGATTACCCGCATCGACCCAGATTGCGCCGTTGGCTCTTGCCAGTTCACGCCGCGCCAGATGGTTATCCACTGCCCCAACAATGAGATTGCCCCAGCGTTCAAAGTGCTTTTCGACACTCACGGGACCGGCAATGGCACTGATGTCCAATCCCAAAGCCATGTTGAAGCGGCGCATCAGAATATGCGCCTTCGGCTGTCCGATATCGGCTTCGACGTATAGCTGCCGTCCGACGTTTTTCTGCTCCACCTTATCAGGGTCAATCAGGACGATCTGCGGCGTGTGCAGCCGTGCCGCTTTCATGTCATACACCATGCGAGCGACGGAACGGGCAATCTGCGCTCCCGTTCCGCCTAAACCAACGATGGAGATGGTCTGGATGTGCGTATTGGGGTCGAAGATGTTCAGGGTGGTCATTTCTCATCTCCCAACACCTGCGCCAGCGTCTTCTTGACCGGGAGTAAATCGGATTTTGGATAGGCGCGTGCCTTGCGTTTTTCAAGGGTGATGAGCATCTGGCGGATGTCGGACGAGTGCGACTTACTCTTGCCGCCTACGCCATGATCGTTGAAGCGTGAGCCGAGTAAGACCGCCCAATCCTCTGCCAACGTTGTGCTTTGGAGTGCGGTATCCGTCACGCGCTGCACCGTCCCCCAGCAGATATTGCCGCTTGAGAAGACATTCGGCAGTGGCGCATGAAACAGCGGTTCATCCAGTTTGATGGGGCGTTTCTTGACGGCATACACACCGTACTGTGGGTTCTTGTCTTCCGCCGTGACCCGGATCAACAGCAGTCCGGGCAGCGGCACACGCAGCGCCGTTTCCGACCCATCGAGATACAGCCCTGTCTTCTGCGGCGGGCGGTACTCGACCACAATCTTCTTCACACCTTCCTGTCGTACCAGCAGAGTATTGTCTGACAGCAGCCCGGTATCGAAACGCACTTTCGCTGACAGCGCCAGCGCGACCTGCGCCGGGTCGACCGGATGCTCACTCACTCTATCGCCGTCGCGCTTATGCAGCATCACACCGAACGAGTAAAAACTCAGGATCAGGGACGGCTGCTCCATCACCGCCTGTGATAAGAGGCGGCCACTCCAATCGGATGCGGGGTTCATCGTTCTTTCCTTTCATTTTGGCTATCGTTTTGTAGGTGCGCTGGATATTGGTTTCCAGCGCGGCAAAGAAGCTGGGATTAGCTTCGAGCAGCGTTAGCCCGGTGGTCACATCGCGCATGATGCCGTCAGCTTCTTCGATTAATTCGATGGGAAACGCCAGATCGTTTTCATCCCACGACAGCGGCGGGATTTCAGCCATCGATTCGTCGTCGAAGTCAATCAGGGTATTGCCAGAACACGAGAACAACCACGCCAGCGCCCAGCCGACCTGTTTTAAGCCTTCATCCGCCTGTTTCACCAGACTGTCGGCGATCACCCGCCCGGCGGTGTACGCGCAGTCGGGGACTTCCACGTTGTAGTGTCCGGGTTCAGGGCGAATGCCAAATAATTCCACCAGCGGCAGCAAATCGGCACGGGCGGCGTACAGGTCAGGGTCGGACAGTTCGATGCCACAGGCAGTCAGCGGAATGCCGTAACCCAGAAATTCGAGATTATCGAGTGGAATACCACGCTGGCTGATCGCGCCGCAGATGAAGCTGTCCAGTTCTTTTTCGGCTGCGCCAGAGCGAATGCGCTCCACCGCCCCTGCATAGATGTCAGGAAAGGCGCTGCGGGTAATGCACAGCGCCAGTCCCACGCCATCGCCTTCGTCATATACATCGTCCTCGCTCGTCTCCCAGAGGGGATCAAGCCAGCATACGGCGTTAGCGAGCGCCAGCAGTGGGTCATCCAGCATCGCCACCGCCAGCAGTCCAAAGGTGTCCAGTAAGTCGTTCATTAGATGCCGTACTCCAAAATCGAGAAGGCGGTCAGGGGGATGGGTGTGAGTTTTGCCAACTGCTGTGCCGCCCGGCGGCAGCGCTCGGTATAACCGACGATTTCAGTCACCGCTTCGGCGATAGCTTCACGCGGGATGCCTAGCTGTCCGCCCTCAAGCTGCGGGAAGAACTGCCCATGAGGACGGCGCTCCCGTAGAAGCGCCATCCCCTTGAGTTCGACAGGTGGCAGACCTGCCAGGCAGTCCCGCAGGCTTTCAACCGTCAAGCCTGCGTCGAACATGGGCTTAACCTTTTCTACCTGGCTGTGCCAGCCACTCGATGAGTTTTGCGCCATCTTCGAGCGTGGTTTCACGGACGGCGGCGTGAGCAATTTCCGGGTAGGTACGCTGCAAGATCGCCTTCACTTCATCGAGATCGTGACCTGCAAGCGAGGCATCTTCGACAATGCGGGTTGCGCCGATTTTGAAGATACGGGGTTGAGAAGTGTTCTGGTCAGACATGATTGATGTTTCCTTTCAGGTATAGGGATTGAATGGGTTAACTGAATAGACCGGGTGTTACTCGTCGGCAGCGTCGTCCGGGTGATGCCCGTTCGCGCTGAACGTCTTCCCGTTGAGGGATGGGGTGGTCGTCATCAGCAGCGGTTCGGTTTCAATGCCATCGTCCGCCACTTCGACAGCATCACTATCAAGATCCGCAGCAGCTTCCGGCGTATCCGTTGTGCCGCCGACCTGCACGAAATCTTCGAGCGTGAACAGGCTCATCTCACGCTCGGACAGGTGCTTCATCTTCTTCATCGTGGTATATACATCGTCGATGCGGATGGGTAAAGCACCATCCCACAGCTTGCCGTCGATGAGCTTCCCGGCAATCAACACCGCCTGACGATAAGCCGCCGCATCAGTTTCGCCGCCGATGATCTTGAGGTGACTGATCTTGACCGCCAGCGTGCCTTTCTTGAGCGGGATATCGATGGTCGGTTCCTCTTCGATGACTGGCTCCGCCGCCGCTTTCGCCTTTGTTTTTGGTTCAACCTTCGGCGTGGCTTTCGGTGGTTCGGGGATGACGGGGGGTTCGGCTTCAACAGCCGCCAGCACAAGATATGCTTCCTTGATCGCCGTCGTCAGATCCTCCATCACAACGTAAGTGAACTGCCGGACGTGTGCCAGGTCGCCGCGCTGAATCAATAAGGTCGCGGTGGCACGTTCCAGCGGAATACCACCCTCCGATGGTGTGGGCAGCGTCAGCGTGATGATGGTCGGCGGTGGAGCCTGTTTGGCACTTTGCTTCTTGTCGGACATGGTGCTTTTATCCTTTCACTTTAGACATACACGCCGCCGTAAGTGGCAGCGTCGATGCCCAGAACAGAACACAGATCGGTCAGCCGCAGCGTGCCATGTCGTCCATGACAGCGCCCGCAGCCGATGGCAGGATTGAAGTAAAAATGTGAGCCAGGACTGTCACGCGCATGACCGCATGGACACAGTGCCGCCAGCCAGTCACTTCGCCGCTGCCCTCGCGCCGCGTAGTCGCGGTACAACACCGTGGTGATGGCGTGAATCAACTGCACGTTGAGGTTTTTGCTGTTCGGTGGATGGGCTGCTCGTGCAGCAGTCCGCCGCTCCTGTAGATGGGGAACTGGCGGAACGAATGGCTGGAAGTCAGACAGGCGGTAGTGACGGTCTGAGCTTTCGATCAGATGACACAGCGCCCCGCCGCGTTCGGGCTTGTGATTCACCGTTCCCGGCAGTCGCAGCGACTGCGCCGGAGATAAGCCATCTCCACCAAAAGCGCGGGCAAGTCCCTGTAAGACCTGCCGCGCCATGTTCAGATCGCTGGTTGGCTGATCCAGCAGCCAGTAGGCATGATACCCACCGCCGGAATGAACGATTGCCGATGGGGGCAGTTGTGCGCCGCGCAGCTTCATGAGCGTGGCATCCGTCGGATCGTCGATGTCGGT
>DAOTWP010000163.1:0-10833 GCA_034435675.1 Anaerolineae bacterium | reverse complement strand
CTCAGACCCGCCCCTACGCAACGGTGGCAGAGTTTTCAGACAGCCTCGCATCGTTATGAACAATGGGATCAATCCCATTTGTTGGCAATCTGATTGATTTTTCCATTAGCATACCCCTGCGCAGCGGCAGAAACCACAACAAAGGTCACATTGCGCGTGAGCAGGGGATGAGGGACAGCTTGCGGTGTCAGGATGACTCAGCTTTTCTCTCGCGCTTAGTTCGCTGCCCACTATCGCGTTACTTCGCCCACTCCACACCCCTTAGGGTGGAGTGGGCGGAGTAGCGAGGGGTCGAGTCTGGCGGGTGGACAAAAGGCAGATGCAGCAGCAACGAATCAGGAGCACAGCGGCGGTATGCCCCTGCCACACAGTTCCGCGAGCGGTGCGGAGCTACGGCGCGCCGACGGTACGCGGGTCGTAAGTCGTGTCAATTG
Source organism: Anaerolineae bacterium (assembly GCA_034435675.1). GTDB lineage: Bacteria > Chloroflexota > Anaerolineae > Aggregatilineales > Phototrophicaceae > DAOTWP01. The sequence continues at coordinate 10,399 of DAOTWP010000163.1, read as the reverse complement.
TCAGCCCCAGTGCCTGCGCGATTGCGCCCCACGACACCAGTTTGAAGTTCTGGTTCTCGTCCGGCGCAATGTTCAGGTCATCCTGCGCCACGAACAGCCCTTCGGGGAAGGCAGCGCCCAGCGGGAAGTTAGTCACGTCTATGCCATCCGTGCCGCTCGCGCCGTCAATGCCTGTGCCTTCCGCCACGATGAACTTGCCGATGAAGGCGTTATCGCCCGTGCGCGCATAGACGACATATTCGCTGCTGCCCTGGCTGGACGCAATCAGGTAGCCGCCGCCGTCGCTGGTGTAGTAGATTGCCAGCCCTTCCACATCAGCCGTCAGGTTGCCGCCGGGTCCCGTGCTGTCCACCTGTGCCAGCGGTTCGGTGCTGGCGTCCGGCTCGGCATTGAATCTCCAGATGCCCACGCGCTCCTCACCCACATAGAGCAGCCCCAGCCAGTCGTCGGCAACACAGCCTTCCGGCAGGCTGCCCACGCTGAGCGTGCGCACGACCGCCGCGCTGATCCTGCCCGCGCCGTCATCTGCCAGCCGGTACTGTTCCACCGTGCCGTCTGTCGCTGTGATGATGGCATAGTAATCGCTGGTGACCATGCTGTAGTACATGCAGAAGCCGTAGACTTCCGGCGTATTGGAGACCACCGGTGCAGACGCCGCCTCTTCCAGTTCGCGCGTTTCGGCGTTGACCGTGTAAAGCGCCAGCGTGTTGCTGCTGCGGTTGGTTGCCGCTACCACCGCCACCCGTTCACCGCCCAGCGGGAAGTTGTAGCGCAGGTCAACGTTGTTCACCTCACCGATGTTCAGCGTCTGGTGAATGCTGCCATCGAGGTTATAAACCACCAGCCCGGCGGTCTTGTCCGTGCCGATAATCGTGCTCAGTGCCGGGTCTGTCGGGTGAATCCATACGGCGGGGTCATCGGCGGCGTCTGTGCCGCTGGGCACGGGGGCAGTCTCCGCACTGGCGACAACGCCCACAGCGGCAATGCTGCTCATGCCGGGACGGTATTCGGTGTCCAGCGGCAGCCCCAGCGCAGCAGCGACATCACCCCACGACACCAGTTTGTAGTTGTTGTTTTCGCGTCGTCCGCCTTCGCTGCTGTTGCCGTCGTCGGATGTGACGAATAAGCCCAGGGGGTAGGCATCGCCCAGCGCCAGATTGGTCGCGTCCATGCTGGTCGGCTCGGTCACATCGTCAACGGTCGCCGACCCCGCCACGCGGAATTCCCCGACGAACGCATTATCGCTGCGCGTGTACAGCAGGAAGCTGTTGTTCTTCTCGTTTGCAATGATCACATAGCCCGCGCCGTCCGCGCCGTAAATCACGGCGATTCCTTCGACTTCATCGGTGATATTGCCACCGACAAAATCCACCGGCTGGCGGTTCGTGCCGCTTTCCGGCTCTGCGCCGTAACGCCACACGGCGACTTCGCCCTCGGCAAAATACACGGCTGCAAACTCGTCATCGGCAGCGCACGATTCCAGTTCGCCGCCGACATTAAACGCCCGCGCCAGCTCGGTACTGATCTGCCCGCTGGCGTCCGCCTGCACACGGTACTGTTCTACCGCGCCGTCCTCGGCAACGGCAAACACAAAGGTCGCATTCGTGACCAGGCTCTGATACATGCACATCGCCGCGCTGGGAATGCCGGTTTCGATTGTCGTCAGGCGTTCCAGCGTGCGGGTTTGCGCATTGACCGTGTAGAGCACAATCAGTGGTTCGTCGGCAATCGCCGCCGCCAGCAGCGGCAGATCATTGTCGCCGAATGAGAAGTTGTAGCGCAGATCCACGCTGACTACGCCGCCGTCGGCTTCCAGTGCTTGCAGTTCGCTGCCGTCCAGCGCGAAAACCTGCAAACCGCCGTCATCGTCCGCGCCCAGAATCAGGCTGAGCGCCGGGTCTTCGGGGTGAACCCAGATGGCGACATCCGTCGCGCCGCTTTCCAGCGACGGGGCGGTTTCGGCAGTCGGGGCAACGGTGGGGATGTCCTGTGCACTGAGGGGCGCTGCCAGCAGCAGAAACAGACAGCATAGCAAAATACGTTTCATAACCCTTTGGCTCCCGTTCAGATCAAAGCGATATATGGGAAAATGCTACTGTAGCCAGCCAGCATTAAATGCCCGCAAAAAGGGGGTTAAATCCACACGCAGAGGTTGGGCTTTTCATACCGGCTGGCGATTGCCGGAATAGAACTTGTGTGCTAATCTGGTTATGCTGCGACGCCCTGTGGGGTGTCTGTAAAAAGCATGTTAGATCGGGTAAATCCATGCAACACAGGCACAGGCGGCTGCGTTATAACGATAAAGCATAGTGGAGGACGGTAAACCTATGTTGGGACAATATCTGAAGCGCGGCGACAGCGTTCGCCGCCAGTCCAATGGCAAGCGCTCATCCGGTCTCGGCAGGGGATCGGTGCGCTGTGTCGAAACGGATGACATTGCCGGGCTGCTGGCGCAGGCAGAAGCGCAGGGCGGCAGGGTACACACAAAGCCGTTTGATCTGCCCGGTGTGGGCAAGTTCGCGCTGCTGACTGACGCGCAGGGGCGGTTGACTGCCGTTACTGCGTCAGAAGAGCCGCCCGCGCAACACGGATGAACTAGCGGTACGGGCAGGCTGCTGAGTATGCCCGTGGCTGCTGGGTGCGCTGTGTTACGCTTCAACCTGCCTGCCATTGAGCCAGGTGGGCAGCAGCTTCGCCTGTGGCGCCTGCAAAATCACAAACAGGCGCTTTGCCTCATTCCAGCTTTTTTCCGCCCGGTCATACTGTCCGACAGCGGCTTCCTGCTGGCTGCGCAGCGTCAGCGCTTCTGCCAGCAGGCGGCGCATGTTGGCGCGGCGTGCCAGGGTCACTGCCTCGCTCAGCAGTGGTTCTGCCGCGTCTGGCTGCTGGCGCTGCAATGCCACGCGCACCAACCCAAGCTGGGCGCGAATCACCACTTCAACATCGTCATCAGCATGTCCCCGATCCAGCGCGCGCTGGTACAGGTGCTCGGCATCGTCCGTGCGGTTGAGCGCCAGCAGGGTGCTGCCCATGTTGGTTTCAAAGATTGACAGCCAGTGCAGGTTGTTCAGCCTGCTGATCATCTCCAGTGCCTGTTCATGGAAGCTGAGCGCACGCTCGTACTCATGCAATTCGGCATAGGCGACGCCCAGATTGTCGGTTTGCACAGCGGCTTGCAGCGTCAGTCCATTTTCCTTGCTCATGCGCAGCGCGTGTTCGAGCGCGGCGATTGCCCGCTGGATACGCCCGGTGGACAGCAGGAACCAGCCGTGATTGCCGCGCCGGGTTGCCTCGGCGGCGCGGTCATGCAGGCGTTGGGCAATGCTGATCGACTCGCTGAAGAAGGCGTCGGCGGACTCAATATCGCCCTGATCCACGTAGGCGTTGGCGGCATTGGACAGCACCACCCCGCGCGTTTCCTGATCATCGGTGTTGTTGAGCACCATCAGCGCATGTTCGAAGTCCTTTAGCGCGCGCTGCCCTTGCCCCAGAAAACGGCGTACATTGCCAATGTCGCAGTACAGCCGTGCCACCTGCGCATACTGGTTTTCGGTTTCATACAGGTCGAGTGCGCGCGTCCAGTCCTGAAGCGCGGCATTCGTCTGGCGTTGTGTCGCATGCACCGTGCCCAGATCGCGCAGGGTTTGCGCCACTTCCAGCGGCTGGTGCCATTTTTCCGCCAGCGCCAGCGCCTCAGCCAGGGTGTCCAGCGCCGCCGCCGGGTCGCGGGTGGCATTTTGCGCGTTGCCTAGTGTGCGCAGCAGGTCAAGAAACATGGCGCGGTCTGTGGGCGGGTCCTGCTCACGATACAAAGCCACTGCCGCTTGCAGATAAGGCAGGGCGGCAGCGGACTGCCCCTGTGCGTGCAGCGTCATGCCCAGCACCCCGCGCGCGCTCGTCACCAGCGCAGTGTCGCCCAATGCCTCACCGGCATGAATGGCAAGTTCGGCATACTGCGCCGCCGCCGGGTAATCGCCCATGCTGCGGTTAACCAGGCTGAACTGGCGCAGCGCATTCGCCAGGGTTGGGGTGGGCGGTCGGTCGGTGCTCAGCAGGGCAATGCCCTTCTGGAAATGGGCATAGGCTTCCTGATAATTGTTCTCGCTGACTGCCCGTGTGCCCAATTCCAGATGCCAGCGGCACTCATACGGGCGGTACTGCATGTGTTCTGCCAGCCGCAGCGCCCGCTGCAAAAGCTGTTTGCCTTCCTGTTCCTGCCCGCTGGCGCTCAGGGCTTCGCCCAGCCGCCCGACAAAATAGCTGCTCAGTTCAATATCGTTGCTGGCATTCAGCTTGGGCAGCGCCTCGCGCAGCAGGTGAATGGCGTAGCTGGCGTTGTTTTCATTGAGGTACACATCTGCCAGATGCCCCAGGGCGCGCCCTTCTGCGCCGAGCGCATTCGTGGCGCGTGCGAGCTGCAAACTCTGTTCGTAATACTGGCGTGCCTGTGCCCAACTGCCGCGCTGCTGTGCCAGCGTGCCCATCGCGCTGAGGGCATAGGCACGCTGTGCTTTTTGCGTCAGTTCGTCAGACGACTCCAGGACCCCTTGCAGTAGTTGTTCTGCCTCGTCCAGCTTTTCCTGCGCCATCAGCACATCAGCGCGGTGCAGGTGGATTACCGCCAGCGCGTTGCGATCCTGTGTCAGTTCGGCAAGCTGTTCTGCCTGAGCAAGGTAGTCCAATGCGACAGCATAGTGCTCCGCGCGTTTTTCGCGGCGTCCATTTTCCAGCGCCTCGCGCATGACGATCAGTTCGGGGCTGGGGGTGTGCGCCGGGCGCAGCCCCAACCACGAGAGTACAGCCTGTAGGGGGTTCATCCGTGTTCAGCTTCTCCGTAACTTCGTTGCCTTATAACTATAGCAGCGAATGGGGTACTTCGGTAAGGTATTGATACATTTCTTACGTTGTTCGAGGGACAGCAAACAGGGCTGCCTGCGCAGCCCTGACTGGTGTGTTCTTATCGGTTGTCACGGTTCGGCACGGCGGTGGTTGCGGCTGAAGTCGCGTATCCCGCAGCGTGGCCGGTGTGCGGCTTAGGGGTAAATCCCGCGGGTAGTCAGCGCCTGCGCGACACGATGGATCGCGGCGGCTTGCGCGCCGGAACGCAGATCAATGTGATATTTCTCCGCATAGTATGAGGTATTGTCATAGGCGCGCGTCATGATGCGCCCCAGGCGGTGGAAGATTTCCTCTTCTTCCCAGAAGAAAGCCTGCAAGTCCTGCACCCATTCAAAGTAAGAGACAACGACGCCGCCAGAGTTCGCCAGAATATCCGGGATGACGACGATGCCACGATCCGTAAAGATGTCGTCTGCGTCGGGGGTGGTGGGACCATTCGCGCCTTCGACAATCAGCCGGGCGCGCACTTTGGCGGCGTTCTGCTTGGTCAACTGGTTTTCCAGCGCTGCCGGGATCAGAATGTCGCAGGGCAGTTCCAGCAGTTCTTCGTTGCTGACTTTATCTGCGTGCGCATAATCCACCACGCTGCCGGTCTTCTGGGCATGCTCAACCACATCGGGGATATTCAGCCCGTTGGGGTTGTAGATGCCGCCGCGCACATCGCTGACACCGACCACTTTAAAGCCGAGGTCGCTGGCATACAGTGCTGCGTGCGACCCCACGTTGCCAAAGCCCTGCACAACAATGCTGATGTCAGCGCGCGGCTTGTCGAACGAAACCTGCCGCTTGAGCGCTTCCAGCATACAGATGATGACACCGCGCCCGGTTGCGGCGTTGCGCCCTTCGCTGCCGCCGATATTCACCGGCTTGCCCGTGACGATAGACGGTACGGAATAGCCTACATGCATGCTGTAAGTATCCATAAACCATGCCATCACCTGCGGGGTCGTGCCCATATCCGGTGCAGGAATGTCCGAATGCGGTCCAATAATTGGGATCAGTTCAGAAGCGTAGCGGCGGGTCAGGCGTTCAAGCTCGGCAGTAGACAGCGTTTTGGGATCCACAATCACGCCGCCCTTAGCGCCGCCATAGGGGATGTTCGCCAGCGCGCATTTCCAGGTCATCCACATCGCCAGCGCGCGCACTTCACCCAGCGTCACTTCCGCACTGTAGCGGATGCCGCCTTTGGACGGACCCAAAACGGTGTTGTGATGCACGCGGTAGCCGGTGAACATTTCAACCTTGCCGCTGTCACGGCGCACCGGGAAGTTGACGATGAATTCCCGGCGGGGATAGCGCATGTATTCCACCAGATCATCACTTAATCCCAGATGCCGAACAGCACGGTCATACTGTTGTAGTGCGGTGTGATAGGCACTCTCGGTCATTTCAAGAGGGGGATTGGTGAGGCTTACGACCATTGCCTTGTAGCTCCTTGCCGAGGTTGTCGGCGTTTCTTTCTTAATAATCTTTATTGCTTGACCTTTATTATAATGACTTTCTGAGAAACTGTGAAGTGGTCAAGCATTGAAATTTGTATAAAAAACCCGAAGGATGTCATATTTTTCTTGTGTAAAATGTCTAGAGTGATGAATAGCAGATGAGTTATGCCTTATTTAACATTAAGGCTTTCCCGTTGTGGTCGCCCAAATGCGCGACGGCGCTAATAACTTCATGGAAAATTCGTTTGACCTGCATTGATTTGGAAATTTACTGAACATATACTTTATTTAGGCGATGCAGAAACAGGTGGAAATTGGACTGTGGCAATTCAGGCACGTTGGGATCAACAAAGCGCGCAGGTGATACGCTTCGATTTTGGTGAGCGCTGGGCAAGTGGCAGCGACGACCAGATGATGGAGCTGTCGAAACTGCTGCTTGCACAGTCGTCGGGGCAGGTGCGCGGCGCGCTGCAAGCGATCTTCAACCTCAACGACTCGCAGACGCCGTCGGTTCAGGTACTGGAGGTAATACGCCGGGTGCTGGCGTTCCGGGAGCACCAGTTTGAGCGTTTTGTCGTCGTCAGCAAGGATGTGCTGCTCGTGGCGCTGTTGCAGCTTATGCAGCCATTTTACGAGCATTTTGGCGTGCAGGTACACGTCGTTGAGTCATTGCCCGCCGCGTATACGGCGCTGGCAGTGTAACAGGAACCCCCGCCCGCCACGAAAAGTTCACGCATCTCAACGCGCGTTGCACAGGTTATAATCCACAAATCATGATGCTGCCTGTAGCCCTTATTGGCTTGTATTCTGTTATACTTAACCTTGAACAATGTAATAGGCAGCAGAAAACAACCACCCATGCCAACCGTCTTAATTGTTGAGGATGACGACCTCAACCGCACGTTGTTTCAGGAATTTCTCAAGCGCATTGGCTACTCCGTTGCCAGCGCAGCACGCGCTGAAGAGGGTGTTGAGCTGGCGCTTGCCGTGCAGCCGGTTCTGGTGCTGATGGATTTGCATCTGCCGGGCGGGATGGACGGGTTAGAAGCGGCGCGTGTGATCAAGGCTATGCCTAATCTGGCAGCAGTCCCGGTCATCATTATCAGCGCGGATTACTCGCCGGGCATTGAACAGCGGGTATTGGACGCGGGCTGCGCCGGGTTTTTGCGCAAGCCGATTGAAATGAGCCGCCTGCGCCAGATTGTGCAGGGACTGGTCAAGGAAAGTTGAACGGGTGATACCGCACTCACGCCGCCTGTTTCGACCTGTCGGGCTGGCAGAGAGGCAGGTCATCTGGCAGTCAGACAGTTCCCCCCACGGTTGGCAGGGCAGCCCATTCTTTACCCCGTATTGACCGCAACCTATGCGCTTCAGATTGCCCGCGACTGGACCACGCGCGATGCCACCTCCGGTTAGGTTGGCTTTGTGACTGCTTTTGAGGTTGACACAGCGTTTCTCAGTCAGTTTGAGGAGCATGTTGTCGCGGCGGCGCAGCACCGCGAACTCTGGATGCCGGCAGGGCAGCTTGCGGCGTTGAATGTGCAGATTGTGGGCAGAATACTGGTGACACACGAATTTGTGGCGATCTGTATCAGGATGCGCGCGATTTCCCGCTGTCGGGTTGAGCGCGATGGCGCTGTGGCTGGTACAGGGGTGTAGGGGCGAAGTATGCTTCGCCCACTGTGAACCGTGGTCTTCAATGGGGGCGACCATGTAGATCGCCCGTGCATGTTAATCCGCCGCGGGTTCGGCGAGTTGCAGGTACGGGCGCAGGAACTGACCTGTGTAGCTGTGTTCGTTCCGCGTCACATCTTCCGGTGTGCCTTCGGCAATGACCAGTCCGCCGCCATCGCCACCTTCCGGTCCAATGTCAATGATCCAGTCCGCCGTTTTGATGATGTCCAGATTGTGCTCAATCACCATCACGGTGTTGCCGTTGTCCACCAGCGCTTGCAGCACGTCAATCAATCGTTTTACGTCCACCGCATGCAGCCCGGTGGAGGGTTCATCAAGGATGTAGAGCGTCTTGCCGGTGCCGCGCTTGCTCAGTTCACGGCTCAGTTTGACACGCTGCGCCTCGCCGCCGCTGAGGGTGGTAGCAGGCTGCCCGATGCGGATGTAACCCAAACCGACCTGATCCAGTGTTTCCAGCTTGGGCAGGATTGATGGGATGTTGGCGAAAAACTGTGCGCCTTCGCTGACGGTCATATCCAGCAAATCCGCGATACTCTTGCCTTTGTAATGCACTTGCAGCGTTTCGCGGTTGTAGCGCTTGCCGTGACACACTTCGCAGTCAACGTAGATGTCCGGCAGGAACTGCATCTCGATCTGGATTTGTCCCTGCCCCTGGCAGTTCTCGCAGCGCCCGCCCTTGACGTTGAAGCTGAAGCGCCCCGGATCGTAACCGCGGATCTTGCTCTCCGGCAGTTCGGCGAACAACTGGCGCATCTGGTCGAACATCTTGGTATAGGTGCCGGGGTTGCTGCGCGGCGTGCGCCCAATCGGGGACTGGTCAATGTTGATAATCTTGTCAATGTGTTCGATGCCGTCAATGCCATCGTGATCGCCGGGGCGCTCCTTGCTGCCGTTGATCACCTGCGCCAGCCGCTTGTAGATGATGTCCACCAGCAGCGAACTCTTGCCGCTGCCGCTGACACCGGTGATGCAGACCAGCTTGCCCAGGGGCAGGGTGACATCAATGTTTTTGAGGTTGTTTTCGCGCGCGCCGCGCACCACCAGCGCCAAGCCGTTGCCGGGGCGGCGCTGCGGCGGCACCTGAATCTGAAAACGTCCACTCAGGTACGCGCCGGTCAGGCTGGCGTCGTGCTGCATGACCTGCTGAGGTGTGCCCTCGGCAACGATGTGCCCGCCGTGTTCGCCTGCGCCGGGTCCCATGTCAATCAGCCAGTCCGCGCTGCGCATGGTATCTTCGTCGTGCTCAACGACCAGCACGGTGTTGCCCAGATCGCGCAGCCCTTCCAGGGTGTGAATCAGCCGGGCATTGTCGCGCTGGTGCAGCCCAATTGAAGGCTCGTCCAGCACATAGAGCACGCCGGTCAGGCGGCTGCCCACCTGTGTGGCAAGGCGGATGCGCTGCGCTTCACCCCCGCTGAGGCTGCCTGCGCTGCGTGCCAGCGAGAGGTAGTTCAGCCCGACATCGTTAAGGAACGTCACCCGCGCTTCGATTTCCTTCAGAATCTGGTAGGCAATCTGCTGGTCGCGTTCGCTGAGCTGTGCGGGGATGCCGTTGATCCCGCGCAGCGATTCGACCCAACGCTTGAGTTCGTTGATCGGCAGGCGTGTGATTTCGTGAATGCCTGCACTGGCGACGGTGACGGCGAGTGCTTCAGGACGCAGGCGGTTGCCGTTGCAGGTTTTGCACGGCGTCTGGGTCATGTAGCTTTCAATGCGTTCGCGCATGTATTCAGAGGTGGTTTCGCGGTAGCGCCGGGCGAGGTTGTTCATGATACCTTCGTAGTTGGTCTGGTACAGGCGCGTGTCACCATTGCGGTTGGTATAACGAATCTGTACCCTGTCCTTGCCGGTGCCGTAGAAGATGACATTACGCTGCTGTTCGGTCAGGTCGCGCCAGGGTGTTTCCAGTGTGAAGCCGTAAAGCTCGCCCAGCGACCGCAGGATTGCCGTGCTCCAGCTGTCTTCGTCAGTTGCCCAACCGTTTGCATCCAGCGCGCCCTCGCTGATGCTCAGGTCAGGGTTGGGCACAATCAGGTTTGGGTCGAGTTCCAGCCGGAAGCCTAAGCCCTGACAGTCGGGGCAGGCGCCTTTGGGTGTGTTAAAGCTGAAGGTGCGCGGCTCAATCTCCGGGATGCTGCCGTGCCCGTTGACACATGCCAGCAGTTCGCTGAACAGGATATCACGCGGGTTGGCGCTGTCGGTCACGTCGTTAATCGTCACCACACCGTCGCCCAGTTCCAGCGCGGTTTCGATAGCGTCGGTCAGGCGGGTTTCGGCGCTGCGGGCATCGTCACTTTCAGGGTCGTCGTAGCTGCGCATGACCAGCCGGTCGATGATGACTTCAATGTTGTGAATCTTGTAGC
>DAOTWP010000162.1:0-2053 GCA_034435675.1 Anaerolineae bacterium | reverse complement strand
ATTCGGTGATCGATGGCTCCTATTATGGCATGTCACGCAGCACCGAAGAACGCAACAACCGCTACATCGAACAGGCTGTTCCCCTGGGCCAAGAGGCGATTGAGCATTGTTTGAAGTGCGCTAATTATCCAGCGGCAGAGATCGATGCATTTGTGGTCGTTTCTTGTACTGGTATCGATACACCGGGCCTTGACTTGCGCCTGGCTGGGCAGCTTGGTATGCGCCCGGACCTGCGGCGCACGAGCATTTTGGGCATGGGCTGTTACGCGGCGTTTCCAGGTTTGCTGCGGGCGTGCGAGGCTGTGGCAGCGCGCCCCGGCAGTTCGGCGCTGGTGCTGGCCATCGAGCTATGCTCCTTGCAGTTCCAAATGGACACCTCCATCGAAAATATCGTGGCTACGGCCTTGTTTGGTGATGGTGCTGCCGCCGTGCTCGTCACCAGCGATCACGGCCCAGACGAAGATAACCTGCCTCCATACATCGGGCCGCGTGTGCTGGATGCCGAAACTTACTGTGACTACACCACGTTCGATCACATGGCGTTTCATCTGACCAACACCGGCTTTCAGATGCGGTTATCGGCTTACGTGCCGGATCTGCTGGCGGCGAAAATCGAAGACTACATTGATACTCTGCTGCGGCGCAGCGGGTTGTGCCGTGAGCAGGTACGCTTCTGGGCGATTCACCCCGGCAGCAGTAAAATCCTGGACCACGTACAGGCTCGTTTGGGACTGAGCGATGCGCAGCTTGCCCCTTCGCGCCAGGTTCTGCGCGACTATGGTAATATGTCATCACCGACGGTTCTGTTCGTGCTCGATGCCATTCAGCGGCAAGGCTCACCGCGCCCCGGCGACTACGGCGTGATGGTGGCGTTTGGTCCCGGCCTGACAATGGAGAGTATGCTGGTGCAGTTTTAACCCCCGCAGGTTTTCGCGTTCGCAGAGCGTTTGACCGACTCCTAAAGTTTTTGTCAGGAGTCGATTCTTCGCGTTAGAGTAGCTTATAAATGTTTACGGACTCATCAACAACTGGAAACCTTACTGATGACCCAATCCCATAACGCCCGAATTCTGCTGCGGTGTTTCGGGTTTCTCCGCCCCTACCGCCGCATTGTGGTCGGGGCCTATCTGGCGGCTGTGGGCGGCAACCTGCTGGCAGCCGTAGTGCCGCAGGTGATTCGCTGGCTGGTAGATGAAGGCATTGCCGCTGGACGCACGGAACTGCTCGGTTGGGGCGTGATGGGCCTGCTGGGTTTGACGGTGTTCAATGGTGTGCTGGGGTACCTGCTCGGTGTGTGGTCCGAAGTCGCTTCGCAGAACGTCGCATACGACCTGCGTAACGCGATCCACGCCCGGCTGACCAGCCTGTCCTTCTCCTACCACGATCACGCCCAGACCGGCCAACTGCTCTCGCGATCCATTCAGGATGTCGAGCGTATCCGGTTTCTGACCGGACGAGCTGTGCTGCGTATTTTCCAGGCGGCGACACTGTTCCTCGTTACCTTTGTGGTGTTGACGGTGATGAACCCCCGCCTGACGGTGCTCTCGATGGCGGCTATGCCGCTGTTGGGCTATACCGGCTATCGCTTTGGGCACGTCTACCGCCCCTTGTCTTTGGAGATTCAGCAGCAGTTGGCTGTCATGACAACGGTGCTGGAACAAAATTTGCGAGGGACGCGTGTCGTCAAGGCTTTCGCTCAAGAAGATGCCGAGATCACGAAATTCGACAAGGAAAACCGGCACTGGTTTTCACTATCGGAACGCGCGATCCGGGCCGATGCATCCTATATCCCCCTGATCGATGGTATTGCGGGGGCCAGCACGATCCTGATTGTGTGGTATGGCGGGCGGCTGGTGATGCGCGACGCGCTGACTTTGGGCGAGCTGGTGGCCTTCACCGCCTACTTGAGTCAGTTAGCGCAGCCCGTGCGCCGCCTGGGCGTCATCATCCCGGCGGTGGCCATCGCCATTTCAGCGGGCGAGCGAATTTTCGAGATCCTGGATAGCAAGTCGGAAGTGGAAGATGCGCCGGACGCCATCGAGCTGCCGCCTGT
>DAOTWP010000161.1:0-11128 GCA_034435675.1 Anaerolineae bacterium | reverse complement strand
GGGGGCGTGCTGCTGGCGGGGCGCGCGGCATATGGTTTATCGCGCTGGCGCAGACCTGCCCCGGCAAAGGTGATCGGCATTCAGGAGATGTTCTACGGCATTGCCTACGCCGTGCTGTGCGCGCTGGGCTACTGGTGAGGCACACGCCGCCAAACCGCGCAGCCCCGCAAAGACGCCAGGTCTCCAGTTCGCCAGAGTGGAGATACAATGTGTGCTGTAAATGACCGACTGCTTTCAGGAGTCCCCTGCTGATGCAACTGCCCCTGCCCGCCGCGCTCACCGAGCGCAACCCGATTATGCGCGAAGAATACCGCTACCAGTGGGCGACCATGCTGCGCGCCCGCGCCCGCACCATCTGGATTATCGCGGCGGCGCTGCTGCTGATTCCTGCGCTGCTCAGCGCGCTTGCGGCATTTGCTGGCGCTGTGCTGCGCCCGCCGGGGATCATCCCCGCCGATTTTTCGCTGCTGCCGCCGGAGACGAACACCTGGCTGGTGCTGCTGATGGTCACAATGGCGCTGTCCATGCATGTCGTGCTGCTGCTGGTGCTGATGGCGTTGTCCAGCAACAGCATTATCCGGGAACGGCGCGGGCTGACCTGGGAGCCGCTGCTGCTGACCGGCGTGGATAACCGCCGCCTGCTGCTGGGTAAATGGTGGGCAAGCGTGGCGCTGATGTGGGGTGACTTTGCCATGCTGGCGGTGATCCGTATCGGGCTGCTGTCGCTGCTGCTCAGCCCGGTGCTTCCGGCAGTGCTGGCGGGCAGCGGCGGCTGGCGGCAGGCGGCGTATGTGCTGCTGGGCGCGGGCGCGCTGCTGTTGTATACCCTGCTGGATGCGGCGTTCACGGCGGCGCTGGCACTGCTGGTGACGCTGCTCAGCCCGGAAGGCGGCACGTCGCTGGGGGTTGCAATGGCGCTGCGCATTGTCGCGGCAGTAGTGCTGACGGCGCTGAACGGCTTTTTGCTTCAGGCGCTGCTGCTGCCGTCGCTGGCGCTGGCGCTGCTGGCACCGCCGCTGCTGCTGCTGACCGTGCTGGCGCTGCTGGTGCTGGGGCTGCTGCGCGCCGGGCGCGAAATCGCCTGAAGCACTGACCACCTTGCGCAACAAAACAGGGGCACCTCGTAGTGAGATGCCCCCGTATTGTTCACGTATCTAGCCGTCAACCCGGACAAGGGGATTATGCAATTCAAGAATTTAATCGAATAACGTTTTTCGCAGGGTTGAAGCATGCTTCAACCCTCCCGGTAACCTGATTATTTTCTTAAAGCGCACAATCCCCTTGTTCAGGAAAACAGGTTTTTGGCTGGATGCCGCGCTTACGGGATGACCAATGTCTGCCCGACGTAAATGCGTGTGGGGTCAACGATGCCATTGGCGGCGGCAATCGCGCCGACACTCGTGCCATAGCGCAGGGCAATGCGGAACAGGTTTTCGCCCGGCTGCACGACATGCACGCGCGTGCCGGTCACGGTGGTGCTGGTCGCAGGCGGCACAACAGGCGCGGTCACGCCGGTGGTAACGGTGCCGGTGACTACAGTCGTGCTGCCCGGAACCGGAATAATGATCACCTGCCCGACTTCAATCCGGTTGGGGTTGACGATGCCGTTGGCGGCAACCAGCGCGCTGACGCTCGTGCCATAGCGCGTGGCAATGCGCCCCAGCGTGTCGCCCGGCTGCACCACATAGACGATGCCGGTAACGCTCACAGTAGCCGTATTGCCCGGCTGGACAACACCGCTGGTCCCCGGCACGACGCCGGTGGCAGGCGGGTTGGTGACCGGCGCGCCGCCCACCGTGCCGACAAAGTCCGCGCGGCGGATTGTGCTGGGCGGCAGTCCGTCAAAGATAAAGACCAGCACACGCCCACTGGCATCCGGTCCCACGTTGATCTGATAATCGCCCCCGGTCAGGCGGTAGACTGCCACATCGCCGCTGCTGCCCAACAGGGTATTGGTCGCCGGGCGGGCGGGAATGCTGGCAAGCTGCGCGTTGCTCACGGTGATATAGCGGTAGCCGGTGGCACCGATGATGCGCCAGACCTCAAAACCGTTGGCAAAGCTGCCGTTGAGCGGGTAGACCGTCACCGGAGCGGCGTCGCCGAAGTTGATGCGCCCGTCGTTGATGCCCGGTCCTGCGCCAGTGCTTGCCGGGAAGCAGGGCGAGTCCAGGTTCCCGGTGTAAACTACCGTCGTGCCTTCGAGAATCTGGATGCTCAGCGGATTGGGCGCGGCGGTCTGCCCAACACGGTGGACACGCCGGAAGATGCCGGGATCAGTCGGAAAGGCATCAGTGGCGTTATACACCACCGCGCCGTTGCCGTTCAGAATTACAATGCCAATCTGATCAACACCACCGTTGTCCTCGTTAAAGCGGGCGTTGATTTCGAGGTCAAAGCCGCCTTCGGGGCAGCGCCAGTTCTGGGCACTGAGCGAAACATCGGTGACGGCGAGCGCCGGGACTGCCGCCAGCAGCAGCACGGCAAGCAGCGTAATGGATAAACCTGCGGATAAACGAACATGGGTGCGCATCGTGCAAAGCTCCCGCATGGTCAAGCATAATGGTTTGTTAGAGTCATCATAGCACGCCTTGGGCGGGGGCAGATGCGCAAGCGAAGCGACACAAACAACACTCGTATACACTTCTAACGCGAGGCAAATGCACGCTGCGCCTGTGCGTGGTGCGCAGCAGTCAGGGCGCGCGGGCTAATTGCGGGCTAATCGAAGCGCACCTCGATATCCAGTTCGCCCAGCCGCAGCCGGTCACCGTCACAGAGTACCCGCATTTCACGCGGGTGCAGCCGCTGCCCGTTCAGGTAGGAGCCGTTGACGCTGTTCAAGTCACATACCGACAGCGTGTTATTCTCTGCATTGAAGCACAGCGCCAGATGCAGCCGCGAAACCCCCAACCCTTCCGCGCCATAATCGGTGAGATCCACATCGGGCACGATCATGCTGTTGACATCCACTTTGCGCCCAATGACCATTTCGCCTTCACGATCCTGCGGGCGCAGCCGCAGCACCGACCGATGCGTGCGGATCAGCAGCGCCAGCCGGGTAGCGCGGGTGTAGCGATCCCGCCGGGGGGGCGCTTCTGCGGGCACTTCGCGCGTGTCGAACAGGCTTGGCAGCGCGCCGGGATGGTTGAAGTCTTCCTCAAAGTGATTGAGCTGGAAAATCGCTTTGGTGTTCAGCCTGCCCACCAGGGAGGCATTCTCTGTGCTGGCGCTGTGCGGGTTGACCAGCTCGGGGTCACGTTCCCATAAGCGGATCATCTCTGCCAGCGGCGCACGGTCATTCACCGTCAGCTTGGAAAGCTGGTTGCGCAGAATGAACAGGACATCGCGCCCGCTGACACCGGTTTTGCGCAGCCGGGTATATTCTGCGAAGATGCGTTGCGTTACACTGTCTGCGATTGGAGAGACCATGATGATTATACCTCTAGCCCGCTATGTGCAATGCACTGTAATTTACCGTAATATACCATAAAGTTAACCCGCTTTACCCTTAAGGAATCCATTGTTACGGTTATAAGTTGGTTTGAGGCGCTGCGCAGTGGGTTTGCCACCCTGTCGCGTTTCTAACAGACTCTTGATACTCTACAGGATGACCGGCAGCGCAAGTGCTGTTATAATGAACACAGCTAAGACCAGTTTCTAAATCTCGACTGCTCGTCTTACAATGTAATCGTGCCCTATGGGCATTGGCGACGGAGGGTTGAACCGTGCCTAACAAAATGGAACGCTTTACTCAGCGGGCGCGGCGTGTTTTGAGTTTGGCTCAAGAAGAAGCAGAGCGACTTCAGCACAATTTTATCGGCACCGAACACCTGCTGCTCGGCTTAATGCGTGAAGAAGGTGGTGTCGCCGGGCGCGTGCTGCGTGATCTTGGGTTAGAACAGCGCCGTGTGGAAGAACTGGTAGAGCGCCTGACGCGCGCTGGTTCCCGCACCAGTAACACCCAGTTAGACCTTTCGCCCGGCACCAAAAAAGTGCTGGAACTGGCGGTTGATGAAGCACGCCGGATGGGACATCACTACATCGGCACGGAACATCTGCTATTGGGGCTGGTGCGCCAAACCGACGGCACGGCGATTGAGGTCCTCAAGCGGCTGGGCGTCAGCCCGGAAGAAGTGCGCCGCCAGACCCGCCGGGTGCTGCAAGAAAGCCCCATGCAGCCGGCGCAAACGACAGAGCAGTCGGGTCGTTCGCAGCGCCCCCGCCCGGAAAACAAAACCCCGCTGGTAGACCAACTGGCAACCGACCTGACACAGCTTGCCACCGACGGCAAACTGGATCCGGTGGTCGGGCGTGAGACCGAAATTGAGCGCGTGATTCAGGTGCTCAGCCGCCGCCGTAAGAACAACCCCGCGCTGATCGGTGAACCCGGCGTGGGCAAGACCGCGATTGTTGAAGGGCTGGCACAGCGCATCGTTGCCGGGGACACCCCCAAGCCGCTGCTCAACAAGCGCGTTTTGCAGTTGGATGTCGGCTCGCTGGTCGCCGGGACGATGTATCGCGGGCAGTTCGAAGAACGCCTCAAGCGCGTGATTGAAGAACTGAAGTCCTCGGACAGCATCCTGTTCATTGACGAAGTGCATATGCTTGTCGGCGCAGGCAGCGCGGGCAGCAGCGTGGACGCCGCCAACATCCTCAAACCGGCACTCTCGCGCGGGGAACTGCAATGCATCGGCGCGACGACGCTGGACGAATACCGCAAGCATATCGAAAGCGATGCCGCGCTGGAACGCCGTTTCCAGCCGATTATCGTGGACGAACCCACGATCGAAGAAACCATCGAGATTCTGCAAGGGATCAAGGGACCGTATCAGGAGCATCATCTGGTGGAAATCACCGATGAGGCGATTGAAGCCGCCGCCAACCTGTCTGCGCGGTATGTGCCGGATCGCTTTTTGCCGGACAAGGCAATTGACCTGATTGACGAAGGGGCGGCGCGGCTGCGCATGTACAAGAGTCCCGAAGCTGCACAGGTGCGCCGCGCGGAATCCGAACTGGAAGACGTGCTGTATGAACTGCGCGTGATGGAAGAAGACGGCAGCAACAAGGAACTTCAGGAACAGCTCCACGAACGTGAAACCGAACTGCGCGAAATCCTGAACGACCTGAAGGCGAGCTGGAACGAAGAAACCGGGCAGCCGCGCCTGACCGCCGAGGATATTTCCGAGGTGGTGTCGATGTGGACGGGCATTCCGGTGATGCGCATTGCGGGGGAAGAAAGTGCCCGGCTGGTGCAGATGGAAGATGCGCTGCACAAGCGCGTGATCGGGCAGCATGAAGCGATTGAGGCGATCAGCAAGGCAGTGCGCCGCGCCCGCGCCGGGCTGAAAGACCCGCGCCGCCCGATTGGGTCGTTCATGTTCCTCGGTCCGACGGGTGTGGGCAAAAGCGAACTGACCAAGACGCTGGCGGAGTTCCTGTTCGGCAGCGAAGAAGCGCTGGTGCAGTTGGACATGAGCGAATTCATGGAACGGCACAGCGTGGCGCGGCTGGTGGGTGCGCCGCCCGGCTATGTCGGTTACGAAGATGCCGGGCAGTTGACCGAAGCGATCCGCCGCCGTCCGTACAGCATTGTCGTCTTTGATGAAATCGAAAAGGCGCATCCCGAAGCCTTCAACATGCTGCTGCAAATCATGGAAGAAGGTCACCTGACGGACGCGCGCGGGCGCAAGGTGGACTTCCGCAATTCGATCATCGTCATGACCAGCAATGTCGGCGCGGACATCATCAAGCGCGGGGTGGTGCTGGGCTTTAACCTGCCGATGGACGAGAAGCTGACCGAAAAGCAGGAATACGACTCGATGCGCAAGAATGTGCTCGACCAACTGCGCCGCACCTTCCGGCCGGAATTCCTCAACCGTGTGGATGCGATGGTCGTCTTCCGGGCACTGACCAAAGATGAGATCAAGCAGATTGTTGACCTTGAACTGAATAAGGTGCGCGAACGGCTGATCGAACACGCGATTACGCTGGATATGACCGACGAGGCGCGCGATTGGATTGCGGACAAGGGCTATGATCCCGAATATGGGGCACGCCCGCTGCGCCGCCTGATCCAGAACGAAATCGAGGACGCGCTGAGTGATGGCATTCTGTCCGGCAAATTCAAGCTGGGGGCGATGGTGCGTGTCAGCACACACATGGTCGAGTACCCCAACGAGGCGCCGGTGAACGAACTGCTGCTGGAGGCAGTGGACGAACTGGAGCCGTCAACACCGGAAATGTAAGCCAGCGCCAGCGGGGCGCGTGGCTGCGCTCCCGCTGGAGGCTGGAGATTAAACCGCGAAGGCGCAAAGATCGCAAAGGTTTATTGGAAGGGCGGACGGCTGCACAGCGTGTCCGCCCGTTGTTTTAACCACGCCCTCTACAACAAGCGAGATACCATGAGCCGGCGGGCAACTGCCGGATGTGACTGCAAGCCGGGATATTGAGCGCCGGGGTTGTGCAAAGATGCTGCGCTGCATGCTGAGCAAGTCATTTGAGCGTTCGTTTGCGCTTTCGCTGGAACAGTGTGAGCAAATCATTCATGCGAGTTTCTTGCGCACCGGTTTGTCTCCCTTCTATTGTTTGCTGCTGCCCTACCCATACGGGACCATCATGCTGTACAGGGTTTCCGTTAGGGACGAAAAACTGTCCTTCCTCCTGTTATTCCCCACAATGTCCAGATATTCCATTCACTTGATGGGAACCATCTCGCAAAAGAACGCCGATGAAGTGATCCTATACGCAAAAGCGGGACTCCCGCTGCTCGACAGATTCGCGCTGGTCAGTCTGCTTGTTACCACGCCATTGATCACGCTTGTTTTCCGCTCCGTCCCTTTTCTGGCAGTCATGTTCTTGTTGGGGATGGCTGCGGCTTATCTGCATTTCATTGAGACATGCCACGTTCAAAACCGTGTGGTGGATTAGATGGTCAATGAAGTCTACAGCGTTTTCGAGCAGGCAAATGCCAGTAAGCACGGGACGCCACAGTGACAGCTACGCTACACGGGATGGCATACGGCAAAGATGCGGCGAGCGCATTGTCTGCGCTAACCACGTATAATGGGGCAAAGTGTTGGAGGGCAAACGATGACCGTCGCGGAGATACTGGAACAGGCAAAAGCGCTCAGCCTGCAGGAACGCAAAGACCTGGCTAAAGCGCTGATTGATATGCTGGATGCTGGCGCGAGCATTACGCAGGCAAAGACCGGCGCAGAAATCGTCGCCATGCTGGAAACGATGGAACCGGTTGCGTTCGTTGACCCTGACATTGAAGACCCGGTTACGTGGGTCAAAGCTCAGCGCCGCAAAAGGGCAAAACAGTTAGAACCATATCAGGACGCAGATCAATGATTGATGCGCTTCTCGATACAACGGTTGTGCTACACTTGTATCGCAAATATCAACCTGCGTTAGCCTGGCTCAATAACCAGCAGCGTTATGGCGTAACCTCCATCACCTGGCTTGAAGTCATGCAAGGCGCCAGCAGCAAAGCGAGTCAAGTGCAGTGCAAACTGCTCCTGAGCCAGTTCGACTGGCTTTACCCCACCTCTGCCGATCAGCAGTGGGCAATGCAGCAGTTGGAGCGTTTCCAGTTCAGTCACCATATCGGCAAAGAAGATTGTTTGATCGCGTCTGTGGCATACAGGCTGCAACTGCCGCTGTATACCCACAATCTAAAGGACATGGCGGCGCTGGTCGGCAGCCTTGCCACCCAGCCCTATGCCTGAACAATCCGCCAATCCACCGGCTGGCAGGGGCGCTGCCCTCACAACGCGGCGTGGAATGCCTCCTTGAGCGCCTGCGGGGTGGCGTGCCGTTCGGCAGGCGTTTTGGCAGTCGCCGTTTGCAGCACGGCGTCCAGCGCGGCGGGCAGATCGGGGCGCTTCTCGTGCAGCGGCGGCAGCGGGTCGCGCACATGCTTCTGCGCCAGCATCAGCCGCGAGGCTTTGCCGTAAGGATGTTCGCCGGTCAGCGTCTCGTACAGCGTAATGCCCAGCACGTAAATATCCGTCTGCGGCGTGACGGGATCGCCTTTGATCTGCTCCGGCGTGTAATAGGCGGGCGAACCGATCAGCACGTTGACGCCGGTATAGCTGACGCCTTTGAGCAGTTTGGCAATGCCGAAGTCGGTCAGATAAGCGTTCCCCTGCTCATCAAAGAGGATGTTATCGGGCTTCAGGTCGCGGTGGACAATGTCAATGTTGTGTGCCGCCGTCAGCGCGTCCGCGAGCTGCGCCAGCATGCGTGCCGTGCGGGGCGCATCCCAGCCGCTGGGCAAAAACTGGTCGCGCAGGCTGCCGCCGGGCATCCAGCGGTTGATGACGAACACGCCGCGTTCATCGTGCCAGTAATCCACCAGCGGCACAATGTTGGGGTGCTTGAGGCGAAAGGCGATCACCGCCTCCATCTGAAAGCGCCGCACGGTATCGGGATCGCGCGCGAGTTCCGGGCGGATGACCTTAAGCGACACGTCGCGCCCGCTGGCGGTGTGCTGCGCCAGATAGACTACGCCCTGCCCGCCTTCGCCCACCTTGCGGATAATCTGGTAGTCACGGATCGTTTGCCCGGATAAATCGGTCATCGCTTCACGCCCCTGAATGTCGTCTGATTTCAGTGTAAGGCATCCCCGGCAACAAATCAACGCAGCTATGCCGCTGCGTATGACAGACGTGCGGCGAACGGCGGAGAGTACCCGCACGCCAGATGTGGGCGCTTATCCGGCGGGCGCTTATCCGGCGGGCGCTCATCCGGCGGGCGCTCATCCGGCGGGCGCTTATCCGGCGGGCGCTTAATCCACGCCTCACCCCCGCCTGCTATAATCTGCCCTGCTGACCGCATCTAATGGAAAAAACAATCAGGTTGCCAACAAAGGGGATTATGCTCTTTAGGAAAATAATCAGGTTACCGCTGGTAGGGTTGAAGCATGCTTCAACCCTGCGAAAAACGTTATTCGATTAAATTCTTGAATTGCATAATCCCCTTGTTCATCACGATGAGCGGCTGTCCGAAAATCCTGCCGCGCTGCCTTTGTAGCGGCGCGTCTGAGACCCACTCCTACGAGGGCAATCACGAATGTTCAGACCGCATCTGAGAAGCATCCATTTTGATTTATCCATAAGATATGTGTAGCGTTTTGCTGAGGACTTACCGGAGGAGTATATGTCTGCTGTAATTCCCGATTCGCATCTTGATCTGCTCAATGGCGCGCTGGTCGTGGCGCTGGCGACGGTCAACCCGGATGGACAGCCGCAGGTCACGCCCGTATGGTGCGATTACGAAGACGGCTACATTCGCATCAACACAACGCGCGGACGCCAGAAAGACCGCAATATGACCGAACGCCCGCGGGTGACGCTGCTGGCAATTGACCCGAAGAACCCTTATCGTTACCTGGAAGTGCGCGGCGAGGTGGTGGACAGCAGCGAAGCCGACGCGGTGGCGCACATGGACAAGCTGACCAAAGTGTATCTGGGGCGCGAGAAGTATTACAGTGGACCCGGCGCTGCCCGCGAAGGCAAGGAAACCCGCGTGGTTTACCGCATCAAGCCGCTCAAGGTGCTGGCGAACTAAACCCAAACCAATTGAAATGTCGGATGTAGGGGCGGGTCTCAGACCCCCCCGCCCTACGGAAAACAGCCCCGCGAGAGTTCTATGGTCGAACTAAGAACCGATCCATAAACCGGTTTTCCTGAACAAGGGGATTGTGCGCTTTGACGATTAAATACGGTGAACAAGGGCGGACATGCGCTGCGCTTAGTCCTCCCCTACTGAGTCCTCCCCTGCGAACCGTAGGTTGTGCAGGGTGCGGACGCCGCTGCGCTTAGGGGCGCCTGCGCCCGCTGAGCGAAGCCGTCCGCCCAGACGCCGGATTATTCTGGAAAACTGCATCATCCCCTTGTTTACGTTTACGGATTGGTCCTTAGTGCAGGCTCAGACGGGACGGCTTGAATGTACGGGCGAGGCGTACCCCGCCCCTGCGAGAAGATCGGCTTATTCGGATAGATCCTTAGCCTGGCACTTCCACCGCCGCCCCTGCCAGCGTGGCGCATGCCAGCGTGGCGCGTGCCTGCGCGAAAACGGCTTTGACCGCTTCGGGGTCGTGCCCGGCAAAGAGCAGGTCGGCGCTGACCTCGAACGCCAGATCATCCGGCACGGCGCGCACCTCAAACGGGCGTCCCCCCGCACGCCCCAACCGCCGCAGCGCGAAACGTTCCCACTGCGCCAGTTCGTCCAGTGGGGTCAGCGCGGCTTTAGCGCTGGCAGGGTTAAGCGTGTCGGGATCAGCGGCAGTGCCGGATGCGGCATCGGCGGGCAGGTTCGCCGGCAGTGTGGCAGGCGATGCAGCAGCCATGCCCGGCGGCAGATCGCCCCACGCGACCGGCGGCATCTGGTAGTAACGCTGGCGAATCTCGTTGATGCTCAGCACCGCGCCCGCCGTGCGAATCTCGTCCAGCCGCGCCTGCACATCTGTCGGGCGGATGTCTTCAAACTCGGCAACGTAGTCGCCGGGGTAGAATGGCAGCAGTTCCGCCGTGATTTTCTGCGCGATGCGCGCCAGCTTGGGGTACAGCGTGCGCTCAATGAAGCTGCGCTCGGCAACTTTGGCGTTTGCTTCGGTGGCGTTTTCGCTGAGCAAGCCCACCGGAATGCCGAAGATGTTCAGGATTTCGTCGCGGTTCGCCCGCCGTCCCTGCAAAAAGTCGAGGTCAGTGTGGCTCAGCCCGATATGCTGCCACTCCACCGCGCCCCCGCGCAGAAATGCTGTGCGCCGCTGCCCCGCGCCATAGCTGCTGCGCCATTCGCGTTTCAGGCGCTCGAAGTCGGCATCGCTGACGAATTCCCTGACGTTGACGATGCCCGCCGGGACGCCGTTATCCTGCCCGAAGGTGTTGTGATTCCAGCGCGCCATCGCCCGGTCATTTTCGACTGCCAGCCGCGCCGCCTCTAATGCGGACAGCCCGTAATAATCGTTGGCGGGATGCCAGCGCTTGAAATGCACGACTTCCTGCGGCAGCAGCGGGATACGCTGCCCGTCCAGTTCGTAGACATAGCCGCGAATCAACTGCTGCGCGTCCGGCACAATGCTGATGCGATCCGGGCGCAGCGTCCAGATTTCGCCGGGCAGCCC
>DAOTWP010000160.1:0-6758 GCA_034435675.1 Anaerolineae bacterium | reverse complement strand
AGCGTTTGCCCGGCATAAATCTGGTTGATGTTGCTGATGCAGTTCACCGCCGCAATCTGGCTGACCGAAGCATTGGTGCGCTGTGCCAGGTTAGAAAGCGTGTCGCCAGTCTGGACGGTATAACGCACCCAGCCCGCAGGCTGAGAAATATAACACGGTGGCGGCGGGGCAACGGTGGCGACTGGCGGGACAACCCCGGTGGGTCCGCCCGTGCCGAGCGCGGCTTGCGCAGGCAGCGTGATGATGCCCGGCAGCAGCAGCAGCGGCAGTCGCAGTGCATTCTGGTAATCGTAGGCGACCGGGGCGGTGGGCATGCCGCCCTGCGGCACGGTGACAAGCTGCCCCGGCTGTGGGCGCTGGGTAACACCGTTTGCGGTCACGCTGACTGTGCCTTCAAGGTTGGAGATTTCCAGCGTTGCGGCGTCGGACTGACGCAGATACGCTGTGCTGCCTAACTGCACTTCCACACCGTTGACGCTGAATGTCACGGTCAAGCCCTGCGGTGACTGCACCACGATGCCGTCACGCGGGGCTTCGGCGCAGCCCGGCTCGCCTATACCCGTGGTCAGCGAAAACGCCTGCATCGGCGCGCTGAAGCGGCTGTCCGCGGTGGCTGGAGCTGCCGAGACCGCGACCGGCAGTATCCGTGTATCCCCGTTAGCGGCGACCAGCGGCGCGTAAATCCAGGCGGGCATACCCTGATAGTCCAGTTGCAGCCAGTCGCCAACGTCGGTGCGCCCGGTCAGAATAATCGTTTCGCCCTGCGGCAGTGTGCCGACCAGATTGGCAGTAATCGAAGGCTGGTCACGCAGATCAGCGATGGCGATGGTCTGTGCGCCGAGTGTCTCCCCGGCAGCGGCGGTTGGCGCGTCGGCAGGCACACTGCGGTTGTCCATGCGGGTGTCACCAAAAACGATAAAGATGACATTTTGCCCTGGTAGTGTATCAGGAATGTCTGCCTGAAGTGCCAGCATGGCAACGCCCCATGTGTTGCTGGCTAAGTTCAGCGGCGCGGTGGCGAGCGTTTGCAGATCCGCAACCCCAACCTGATCCCCCGGTGCCGCGAATGCCAGCGGGGCAGCGCTGCGTGCTGTTGCCTGGACCAGCGTATTGCCGTAACACGCCTGGTTGCGCCCCAGCCCGACACAGGAATCGCGGGTGCTGGTCAGTGCCTGCTGAAGCAGCGCCGGACAGGTATTCGCCTGTGCCACGATAGGCGCGACTGTCACTGCCAGCAGCAGCGCAGTCAGCAGCGCGAATAAAGAAGCGTTATGCTGCGCATTGAGTCTTCGCATGGTTTTCACCCCAATCATCCGAATTCTAAGTGTCGCTCGGATCGTTCAGATTGCTCAGCGTGCGTGCGCCGTGCGTGCGTGCGTGCGCCGTATACAACTATAGGGGGCGAGTGGGGAAGGCGCAAATTTTCGCCGCCGTTTACCCGCTGGCGGCAATCTGCCCTTCTTCCACCTGCCAGACCTGCGACCGCTGTAAAAACTCTGCCGTAAAAATATCCAGTTCGGTGGTTGTCACCAGTGTTTGCGCGCTGCCATCCAACCGTTCCAACAGATAGGCGCGGCGGTGGGCATCCAGTTCCGCAACCACTTCATCCAGCAGCAGCAGGGGATATTCGCCCAGATGCGTGCGCAGCCATGCCAGTTCTGCCAGTTTGAGCGCCAGCACGGCAGTCCGCGCTTGCCCCCTGCTGCCGTACAGGCTGACATCGCGCCCGTTGATGTGCAGGCGCAGGTCGTCACGGTGTGGTCCACACAGCGTCATGCCGCGCCGCAGCGATTCGTCGCGCTCCTGTTTAAGGCGGTCGGCAAACTGTGGGGCAATCTGTTCAGCGTTCAGTTCCCGGTTGAGATCAAGCCCCAGCACCGCAAAGCTAAGCTGCCCGTTGCCGCGTACAGTCGGAGCAAAATTCGGCTCGTAATGCAGCGTAAGGGTTTCGCGTTTGCGCGTCAGGTCATGATGGACTCCCTGCGCCAGCACTTCCAGTTCGCGCAGAAAACGCTGCCTGCCTTCAATCAGGATGCTGCCTGCTTCAACCAATTGGCTGTCCCAGAATTCCACCTGCGCCGCGACCTGTGTCGCATTGCTGCCGCGTTCTGCCAGCAGCCGCAGCAGGGCGTTGCGCTGGGGCAGCACCTGTTCATATTTCTCCAGCGCGCCCAGATAATCGCGATTCACCTGGGTCAGCACATCGTTCATGTAGCGCCGCCGTTCTGACGGTCCGCCCTCAATCAGCGACAGATCCTGCGGCAGAAACAGCACAACCACCAGCAGCCCAACCAGATCCATCACGCGCTTGTCCACACCATTCAGCTTGATGACCTTGCGGAAACGCACGCTGCCGTCGTTGGTGGGTTCCATCATCAGCGTC
The DNA here is from genome assembly GCA_034435675.1 of Anaerolineae bacterium. Lineage (GTDB taxonomy): Bacteria > Chloroflexota > Anaerolineae > Aggregatilineales > Phototrophicaceae > DAOTWP01. Next base: position 4,375 of record DAOTWP010000160.1, on the reverse strand, counting down.
ATTTCAATACGGGTATAGGCGGCGTGTTTGCTGTTGATGTCGGCTGCCAGCCGCGCAAAGGGCAGGGGGTCTTGTTCGGTGCGCCAATGGATGAGCTGCCGGTCGCTGGGGGTATAGGGTGAGCGCGCGGTAGCCAGATAATACAGCGCCTCCAGCAGGCTGGTTTTGCCCTGCGCGTTTGCCCCATGCAGCACCACAGGCGACGGCGGCAGGTTCAGTTCCAGCCGGGCATAGTTGCGGAAGTTGGTTAACGAAAGGTAATCAACCTGCATGGGCGCAATTCCGGTTGAGGCGAATGGACGCCGCTCATTTTACCGGCGGCACTGCTATTCTACCGGATTTTGCGCCCTGGCTCTATCCGCAAGCCCTGTCTGCCCGTTACCCGGCAGGCGTGGTCGTTGCCGGTGGCGCTGCCTGTGGGGTTGCCGTTGCCGGTTCTTCTTGCGGCACGTCGGGCAGCACTACGCGCAGGTCTGCCAGATTGAAGCTGTCCACGCAGGACAGCAGGCGTGCCGGCGCCCAGCCATTGACCTCGCCGGACAGCCGCAGTCGCAGCCAATCACTGCGCTGGGTGCGCCCGTCAGTAATGAAGGTATCCCCGGCGGTAGGGATTGCCCCGACCACGCGGTACTGGAAACCGGGTCCTTCGTGCAGGGTAATATTGCCCTGCACTGCCGCGCACTGCGGATCAACAATCGGGATTTGCAGCACCTGTTCCTGTCGTTCGCCAAAGGCGTTCTCGGCAGTCAGGGTGACTGCCAGCGCAACCATACGGGCATCGGTCAGCACGCCGGTGATTTCCAGACTGCCTTCAGCATTGACGGTGCTGCTGACCGGGTCGGAGGTGAAGTCGCTCAAGCCATCGATGCGCACACTGCTCGCGCCGCTGACCTGCCAGTCCAGCGTCAGCGTTTGCACGGTATAGCGTACGAGCTGCGCACTGCTGACGCTAAAGCCGGCGATATTCAGCGGGTCGTAGACGACCAGCGTGCGTTCAGTGCTGGTCCGTTCTTCGCCGTTGATCGCAATTAATGTGATGCGTACATCGCCGGACAGATTGCTTGTGGGCAGCAGCAGCGAACCACGTTCTGCCGGGGTGATGTCTTCACCCAGCACACTGTTATCCACAAACACGCTCACGCGCGTGGCATCCTGCGTTACCCAATTGATCTGTACATCTGTGCCGCGTGCCACCTGAGACGCACTCAGGGTGAAGTCAGTGATGCTGGGCTGTGGGGCAGCCGGGTTGAGCAGCGCCAGCAGCCCAACCAGCAGCAGCAGCAGCACGCTGAAGCCGATGCCCGCTGCGGAAATTGCCATCCATGTGGGCATCAGCGCTTTCTCGATGACATAGCCGCGCGTGGCGATGACGAACCCGGATGGCATACGCGACCGGGTGAGCAGGTCGAAGCTGTGTTCACGTGTTTCGCCTACAAGGGGCCGCCGCGGTGAGGACACGCTGCCCTGTACCAGCAGGCGCTGTCCGGGCGCAAGCGTGACTTCTTCCGGCTGGATGTGGAACTGCAAGCGTGCGGCTTTGCTCACACCGCTGATTTTTAGCGGCAGAGGAGCGCTGCCCTGATTATGCAGATGCAGCCGGAAGCGTTCATCATGGTCAATGGTGTGGTGTTCCAGCGCAGCGCCAAACCCGCCAAAGGGCAGCACGCGCAGCGTCACCCGCGCTTCCAGCACCATTTCCGGCTTATCCTGCGGTTTGACCGTGATGTTGATCGTGTAATCACCGGGCTTCGTTTCGCTGACGCGCAGCGGCTTAAAATTGATCAACACCTGCGCAGAATCATTCGGGTCAACAATCAGGCGCGGGCGGTCAATCCGCAGCCATTCTTTAGGAATGCCGCTTGCCTCGACGATGTACCCCTGTTCTGTGCTGGCGTTGTTGGTAATGAACAATTCCGCCGAAATATGTGCGCCGGGGGCGATGGCAATTTCTGGTCCATAGACCTCGACATAAAAATCTGCCCCCTCGCGTTTGAAACGCTGCGTTTCTTCTTCGTTTTCGGCAGTCGTGACCGGGCTGGTGGGGGAGTCATCCGGTAAATAGTAGATCATCCGCAGGTGTCCCGCCTGAATTTCTTCGCCCCCTTGCAGGGGTTTGGGCTGTTCAGCCGACAGCCGGACTCCATCCACGAACGTGCCATTGTCGGATGCAAGGTCGGTAATCAGCATGTTGCCCTCAGCATCATGGGTGATGCTGAAGTGATAGCGCGAAACCGTCTCGTTTTCGAGCGCAATCATGTTGCCTTCCGACCTGCCAACCGAGGTGTTCGGGTCGGTTAACTGGTACGACTCAAAATTCCCATTAGGCCAGAAGATGTCCAGACGCCCATATGTCATCGCCGTGTGCCTCGCTGTTCAATCAGCATGGTACCAGAGTATAACCTGTAGCTCCATTTTATGCGCAGGCGTAAAGAACAGCAAAGCGGCAACAAAAAGAGGCCCGCGGTTCTGTCCCGCAGCGCCTCTCTCAAACGCGCCATACGCAAGCGTACTACGTGACGCGGTGGCAGGCGACCCAGTGACCGGGGGTAATTTCGACCAGTTCAGGATCGGGATCGCGGTAGCACAGGTCGAAGGCGACCGGACAGCGTGTGTTGAAGTTGCAGCCGATAGGCGGGCGTGCCGGGCTGGGCACGTCGCCGGCTAGAATGAGCTGTTCGCGCAGTTGTTCTTTCTTGGGGTCCGGGATCGGCACGGCGGACAGGAGTGCCTGCGTATAGGGATGCAGCGGGTTTTCGTAGACTTCGTCCGTTTGACCCATTTCCACGATTTTGCCCAGATACATCACCGCGACACGGTCGCAGATATGCCGCACCATGCTGAGGTCATGGGCGATAAACAGATAGGTCAGATTGAGTTCATCCTGCAATTCTTCCAGCAGGTTGACCACCTGCGCCTGAATGGACACGTCCAGCGCGGAAATCGGTTCATCAGCGACGATAAAGCTGGGGCTGAGCGCCAACGCGCGGGCAATGCCGATACGCTGCCGCTGTCCGCCGGAGAATTCGTGCGGGTAGCGGTTGACGTAATACGGATTCAAGCCCACTTTTTCCATCAGGTTTTCAACATACTCTTTGCGTTCCGCACCACGCATCACGTTATGTATTTGCAGCGGTTCCGCAATGATGCGTCCCACCGTCATACGTGGATTCAGCGAGGCGAAAGGATCCTGAAAAATAATCTGCATACGCCGGCGCATGCGGCGCAGTGCCTCACCTTTGAGGGTGGTGAGTTCGCTGCCTTCAAAAACAACTGAGCCAGCCGTCGGACGATAGAGCTGTAGGATTGTGCGCCCGGTGGTGCTTTTGCCGCAGCCCGACTCGCCAACCAACCCCAATGTTTCGCCTTTATAGATATCGAAACTGACATCATCCACCGCTTTGACCGCGCCGACCTGACGCTGGAAAATGATCCCGGCGGTAATCGGGAAATGTTTTTTCAGCCCACGCACACTGAGCAGGAGTTCACGGTCATCTGCCGCGCTGCCCGCCGGAACATTCTGATTCACCATCGCGCTATCCACGTTGCGGTACTCCCTTGCGCACATCCACCCAACATGCCTTCAGATGCCCATCAACACTATCTTCTGCGTGTTCCAGTGGGGGCATTTCATCCCAGCACTTGTCTTCCAGCCGGTAAATGCAGCGCGGCGCGAAAGGACACCCTGTCGGCTTGATGCGCATATCCGGCGGCGCGCCTTCAATCGGAATCAGCTTTTCGTGTGTCGATTGGTCCAGCCGGGGCAGGGATTTGAGCAGCCCCAGGGTATAGGGATGGCGGGTGTCGAGGAAGACATCCTTCACGGGACCACGTTCGATAATCAGCCCGGCGTACATCACCTGAATAGTATCCGCAATGCCTGCCACAACGCCGAGGTCATGCGTAATCCAGATAATCGCCATGCCGAACTCGTCACGCAGGCGTTTCACCAGGTCAACAATCTGTGCCTGAATGGTTACGTCCAGGGCGGTGGTGGGTTCGTCTGCAATCAGCAGTTTGGGGTTGCAGGACAGCGCCATGGCGATCATCACGCGCTGGCGCATGCCGCCCGAAAACTGATGCGGATAGGCTTCGAGGCGCTTGTCGGCGTCAGGAATGCCGACCATGGTCAGCAGTTCTGCCGCGCGCTTGCGCGCCGCGCGATCACTCATGCCCAAATGCAGTTTCAAGGTTTCTGTAAGCTGTGTGCCAATGGTCAGTACCGGGTTTAGCGATGTCATCGGATCCTGGAAGATCATGGCGATCTCTGCGCCGCGAATCAGACGCATTTCTTCGGGAGCCAACTTGATCAGGTCTTTGCCCCTGAAGATCACCTCGCCATCTTCGATTTTCCCCGGCGGATTGGGAATTAGCCCCA
>DAOTWP010000159.1:0-5490 GCA_034435675.1 Anaerolineae bacterium | reverse complement strand
CATCGTGCGCGGCATCGTGCGCGGCATCGTGTGCGGCATCGTGCGCGGCATCGTGCGCGGCATCGTGCGCGGCATCGTGCGCGGCATCGTGCGCGGCATCCTGCGCACTGGCAGCCAAAGGCGGCGCTGTCGGGCTGGTTTGTGGATGAAAGATATGGCGCGTTAGTTCCCTCAGAGATTTGAGCATTCAAGGACTCATTCAACACCCGATGGTCAATTGCCGCCCGTTAGCGCGGCAAACAGACGCCGCAAACTACGAATACGTAATATTCCTGCCTCCATTGTAAAGCGGATTTGGCGCTGCTTCGCTTGAGTTTGTGCAGCTAACAGTCGCGCTCATCAAACATTGAGATTCTCCAGCGTGCCCTGCGCATTCGGCGCGGCTCAGCCCTGCAACCCCGGATCATATGCCAGCATTCGGGCGCGCCAGTCCGCAGGTACAGGAATTGGCTGCTGACGGGTATAGTCATAAGCAACCATCACCTGCTGCCCGCTGGCGGCAATGCTGACCGTCTCATTGCTGCCCAGCAGGATCACCGTTTCAAGATCAAAGCTCTTGTTGCCAATCCGCACACAGCGGGTATACAGGTCAATACTGTCACCCAGCGTCAGCGGCAGCTTATACTCCACCGTAATTTTTGCCAGGATCATGCCCACATCAAGCGGGTTCTCTAGCTTGCAGACCGCCGCGACATACCCCATGCGGGCAGTCTCGATATACGTCAGATATTTGGCATTATTCACATGCCCCAGTGCATCCAGATCAGCAAAGCGAATCGTCATTGGTGTATGAAACCGGAATCCTTCGGGCGACAGCATAAGTTCTCCTTGTATTCAAACATGTTACAGACAGTGGTTGGATGCTGCACAGCAGGCGTAAGCTATTTCTGGGCAGGCGCTACAGACTCGTAGGCGAGGATTTTCTCGCGCCACATCCCCGGAATAGGCATCGACTGGTTACTGCTGAAGTTCATCACCACCACCGTGATTACCCCACTGGCAACTTCTTGCAGCGTGTCCTGATGAAAGCGCACCACCGAATGCCCAATGTCCATGCTCTTGGTTCCTAGACGGCTGCACCGGGTGTACAGAGCAATCTGATCACCGAACACCACCGGTACGCGATAATCAACCAGTGCTCGCGCCACGATAATGCCCGGTTTCCCCGGGTTGCCATCCCACAGATCCAGATCACGGAAGTATAAGAAACGTGCATCATTCATCAGCGACAGATATTTCGCGTTGTTAAGATGATTCATCGCGTCAATATCATCAACGCGCAGCAGCAGAGGCGTGCAGTGGCGAAAGCCTTCAGGCGTAGGACGCATCGAGTGTGTACTCCTTGTTGGTCAATCAGCAATCAGGGTACAGTTGTCAGCAAGACATCAAAAACAGGTAGGGGGGTGCTCACACGGCTGATCAGCGTCGAGGGCGCGCCAATCTGGTCAAAGCGCGCATAACGCAGTTCCCCGTCCACGTTGCCGGATGTATGTCCCTGTGGCACTGTGCTAAAGACATAGCTCGTACCTCCGGTGAAGCGCGGTGCCAGCAGCGTTTCGTCCGCGTTGGGCAGGCGCTGCGGGGCGGTATCCATGCCGCCCAACCACGCTGTTCCGGGTGTACCCTCCCAGTAGACAAAGCGCTCGCTGTCTGCAATCCACAGCGGCGGTTGCAGTCGCGTCGCATCGCCGCTGGCATACTGCTGAGCATTCGTGCCGGTGCCATTTGCCAGCATCAGGTCAAAACGGTTGCTCTGGGGTCCGCCGTCACGGCGCAGATAGGTCATGTAGCTGCCTGTCGCTGACCAGGCGGGTTGTCCAAACAAGCTAGCAGGGACGCGCCCAATCTCCGCACGAGCGCCAGGATTTGCCACCGGAATGCGCCACAACACGGTGAGCTGCGTCTCGTCCTCAGTATAGATAAGATCAGCAGGTGGCAGTGCCACCCGCAGCGTGCTGCTATCCGGTTCCCAGAAGACCGCCGGGTAAAAGCGGTACTCCGCGCCGGTTGCAACCGCAGGAAAACGATGCAGGGCAACCGGCTGCGCCCCTGTTGTTGGGCTTGCGCTCAACACGCGGATTTCGCCGTCAACATCGTTGTAAATGCCAGGGTTAACGATTGCCAGCAGGCTGGAATCGGGGCTAAGCGTGAATCTACCACCCCTGCCGGGTGAGAGTACCTGTGTGACTGCGCCGCTGCTGGCGCTGGCGCGGTACAGGTCATCCTGCGCGATGCTGCTGACCGGCGCGGTTACGAGCGTGTTGAACAACAGCGTGTCCGAATTTGCCCACACAACCTGATAAATCAGCACATGCCCCTGTTCTGAGACAGGCAAATCCTCCCGTGCTACAAGCTGGCGTTCGGCAGTCCCGGCAATATCCACCACCCACAGTGTTTCGGCAGCGCCGCCCGGTCCACGTGTGAAGGCGATTTGTGCGGCATCCGGCGCGATAAATGGCTGCACCACGCCTCCGCTGGCAATCCGGCGCGGCGATGTATCAGGTGACTGCCAGACAATCAGATTGCCTGCTTCCACCCATGCCACCGTCAGCTCGTCGCTGTCGGACGGCGCGGGGAGCGCCGCTGTGGTGGGCTGCACAGTGCGCACTTCGCCAGCCGCGCAGCCTGCCCCCAGTGCAGCCAGCAGCACAAACAACAGCGCAAACAGGGCTTGCCGGAATGCGCTGCATTGTTGGTGTGAGTGGGAGAGGAACAGAATAGTCACGAGTGTACTTTCCACGCTGCGATCACTGCCCCGATTATAGCGTGGGGGCGGCAGTTGGCGCTGCCAATTGTGGCAGAAGCCAGCTCCATACTAAACCACACGCCGTCCCCTCTGGACTACACCTGCGCTGAGTTAATTATTGCGCAGGCGGGCGATTAGTTCCTGCTGCAATAAGCGCAGCAGCCAGCGCTGGTTGCTGTCGCCCGGCACGCCGAATGCAGCGCTGCCGCTGGGCAGGTCTGTTCGCCCTGTGCCGAGCTGGATGTTTTCCAGCAGCCCGTTGGACAGTCCAATCGCGTTGAGCTTCTGGCGCAGGTTAGTGACCACAAAAATCACAATGGCATCACCGTCCGGCAGTTCCAGCACGCTGACTGACTGGTAGGTCAAACGATCCCCGCTGACGCCGTTCCTGCGCAGCACCGCGGCGCCGTCTGCGGTAAGCTGTTCTATGGCGCGCTGTGACGGCAGAAAATCGAGTCCCAGCAGGTCTTCAAACAGGCGGGCGCTGCCCTCATACGCATCGGGCGCCAAATACAGAATCCCTGCCAGCGGACTCTCCGGGATGTCTGTGTTGAGGTCAAGCCCTTCTTCGTAGATCACCACGACTTCAGGACTCAGTTCCTCAGCGACCCAGCCTGTCGGATAGCTCAGCGTAATGCCGAAGATTTCCAGCGTTTCGGTCATCTCGTAACGCACCGGCAGCAGCGGCACAGCATCGACCACCGGCGTATCGCCCTCCGGGATTTCTCCAGGCGCGGTGAGCTGGATGCTGCTAATCATCGTGTCGAACAGCGTAAACAGCGGACTGCTATCCGAAGCCAGCAGCGACCCCAGCACGAGCAAAACACCCCCACCCGGCGACTCAATGCCGATGACTGCTGCAAAGCCATCATCAACACCGCTGACCGTGCCCTGCAACTGTAAGGCATCGTTGCCGTCCACGCTCAGCGCTTCGGGATCGCTGTCAATCGGCAGGAAGCCATCTTGCCCGGCAACAAATGCCATGAAATCATCCAGATTGCCGCCGAAGCCTTCGTAATCGGTCTCCCCCAGATAAATCACCCCGAAATTGGGCAGATCAGCATTGCCGGAGTTCGGTTCGATCAGATAGACGCCGTCGCTCTCATAGGCGGTGTAATCTGCGGGGTAACGCATCAAAAAGCCCCAGTCCTGCACGATGAGGGTTTCCGCCAGCGTGTCCTGTGCCAGCGCAGCAGGCGCCAGCAGCGAAAATGCTGCCAGCAGAGTCAAAACAAGCATCCAGAGGGTTCGTTTGTTCATCAGCCATTTCCCATCGTTTGCAATATCATGGTTATATCACACGTTGACTGCGGCGACACAGCTTTCACCCACCGGATTCGCTACAATTGCGTTAGCCTGTGCGTTAACCCGTCATTCCTGCCTGCTGTGCCGTTGCCGACTGCACCGATCCTGCCCAACCCCTGAGCGCGAAAAATCGAAGCATGATTTGAAAAGTCAAATCGTCGGCGCTACACTGTTGTGAACAGTCTTAGCAGAGGAGGGTCTGATGGTTAGCTCCGTTATACAAGGTAGCCCGGTATTTGAGCCAGTGACCAGCAGCATACCGCCTTCCTCACGCGAGGCGCTGGACAGCGCGCTGCAAGCACTCAGTGCGGGCAAAAGCGCGTGGGTCAAGACATCCATTGCACAACGGATTGCCCTGCTTCAGGAAACACAGGCGCGGCTGGTACAAGGCGCGCCGCGCTGGGTGGATGCGATTAATCAGGCACGGGCGGTGCAGGGCAGCCAGCATTTTGGCGGGGATGCCTGGATGGAAATGACGGTCATCATCCGGCTGCTGCGCTTGCTGCAGGCATCCCTTGCGGACATTCAGCAGCATGGACGCCCGCAGTTGCCCAAACCCCCGTTTACCCGCGCCAACGGGCAGGTTGCCGCGCAGGTCTATCCGCAGAGCATCTATGACCGGCTGCTCTTTCGCGGGTTTCATGCCGAAGTATGGCTGGAACCCGGCGTGACTGTACAGCAAGCGCTGGACACGCAGGCGGAGAACTACCGTCATAAGGCGCATGATGGGCGGGTGACCCTGGTGCTGGGCGCGGGCAATTTGCCGTTTCTGTCCATCACCGATTTTATGCACAAGCTGTATCAGGAGGACTCGGTCATTGTCCTCAAGATGAACCCCGTCGTTGCCTATTCTGGTCCGTTCATTGAGGAAATCTTCAAGCCCTTTGTAGATGGGGGCTTTTTGCGCGTGGTTTATGGCGGGATCGACGAAGGCGTATACCTGACCCAGCATCCGCTGGTGGACGCGCTGCACATGACCGGCAGCGACAAAACGTTCGAGGCGATTGTTTTTGGCGCGGGGGAAGCCGGCGCGCATAACAAGGCGAACCGCACGCCGCTGCTCAACAAGCCGTTCACAGCAGAACTGGGCAACATTACCCCGACGATTGTTGTGCCGGGTCCCTGGTCAGATAAAGAACTGGATGCACAGGCATTGAGTATCGTTGGCTCGCTGGTCTTTAACGCGGGCTTCAACTGTGTCACGCCGCGCGTGGTTATCCAGCACAAGAACTGGGTCTATCGGAATACACTGAACCGCAAGATTGGCGAAATTCTCAAGGGCATCCCCACGCGCAAAGCCTACTATCCGGGTGCGAAAAACCGCCTTGACCGTTTTGTGCAGGCGCATCCCGATGCGTGGCAGATTGGCGACGCCAGCGATGATAAAGCGTCGTGGACGTATATTCCTGATCTTGATCCAAACCATGCCGACGACATCG
>DAOTWP010000158.1:0-6106 GCA_034435675.1 Anaerolineae bacterium | reverse complement strand
GGCAGCAGGCGGGGTTGCATGTTCGGGCGCGACTGGCGGGCGCGGCGCGGCGCTGCGGCGCAGTGGCGTACCGCTGCGGGCTGCGGGCGGGACGACTGCGGTGTCTGTTGCGCTGCTGGCAGCAGGCACGGTTGGCTTTTGCTCGGTGGACTCTGCCGTCTGTGCCGCATGGTTGCGTGCCTCGCGGGCAGCGCGGCGTTCTGCGCGGGTCAGCCTGCGTTCCTTCAGCCTGTGTTCCGGTGGGTAGTCCGGTTGGGACGCAGCGTCCGCTTCGGGCGGTGTGCCGGCGTTTTCCGGCGGCGCGGCGGGCGAGTCGCTGGCAGGCAGCGCTTCCGGCAGGGGTACATCGCGGCGCGGTGGGCGGCGGGTGCTTGCTGGTGCCCCGGCGGCGGGCGTACCAAAGGCGGACAAATCCAGCGGCGGCAGGGTGTCCGGCGGCGCTTGCTGTGCGCTTGCCTGTGCCGCTGCCTGCCGCATCAATTCCATAAAGATCACCGACGCGGGCAGTTCATCGTCGTGGCTGGAAGACGAACGCGGTGAATTGTGATCTTCCGGCGGCTGGTCGTCGTCGGAAGGATGGTAACGGCTGTTATCCGGCATATTCGGTCCCTGAGCCAGTGTCTATCCTAGCGCTGGCTTTCAATCCACGCCAACACCTGCGCCAACAGGTCAACTTCTCCCGCGCCTGATGATCCACCACCCAGACCAACCAGTTCGATGATGGTGATGGTTTCGATCACGTCGTCCTGTTCGATCTGGTTGACGACCGCCATGCCGTCATCGAGTACGCGCCCAAAGACCGCATGCGCTCCATCCAGCCAGGGCGTGGGCGCAAGCGTGATGAAAAACTGCGACCCGTTGGTGTCCGGTCCGGCATTTGCCATGCTCAGCACCCCCGCGCTGTCATGCGGCAGTGCCAATGCGCCGGGTTCATCGTCGAACTGGTAGCCCGGTCCGCCGCGTCCGGTGCCAGTGGGGTCGCCCCCCTGTACGACAAACGGGTCGGGGTCACGGACGACGCGATGAAAGATGATGTCGTCGTAATAACCGTCATTCGCCAGAAAGACGAAATTGTTGACTGTGATCGGCGCGTCACTGGCGAACAGTTCAACAGCGAAACTGCCCACTTCGGTGTAGAAACAGGCGATATACAGGTTTGCCGCGTCAATCACCATGGGCGGCGGCGCGTCATACTGGCGGTCTTTGCCGGCGATTTCTGTGCGCGGCATGGGGCTTTCGGTGTCGCAGACATCTGCGCCCTGCGCCAGCACGCGCGCCTGTGCCGCATGAGGCAGTGGCAGCAGTGTAAACGCCAGCAGCGCCGGCAGCGCCGCCAGCGCGGCACGTCGCAAAAGGGTGTTCAACATCAACGGTTTTCCTTTCGTCAGGTCAATCAATCCGGTCAGGGCTGTTCGCCAGGCGCGCCAGACGACACGCCTTCGGAAACCTGCGTCACAACAGGCGATACTGGCTCCGGTATCGCCGGAGATGACAACCCCCGGCGGTACATGCGCTTAGCACGGTTGAGATACTGGTGACGTGTGCCCAGCGCCATTTCAGGTTCCTGATCCGGGAACGGGTCCTTCATTGCCAGTTTGTAGAGCAGGTAGACCACAATCACACGGATCGTCCCCATAATGGGGGCAACCAGAAACGCGCCCAGAATACCACCGATTGCGCCGCCGATGAATACACCGATGACGATGATCGGCAGCGGCAGATCGAGCGCGTCACCCAAAATATAGGGCGCAGCCACATTCCAGATCACCTGCGTAATTGCCAGGTTGATACCCGCCACCAGCAAGGCGAACAAGCCGTTGGGCACTTCGGTCAGCACGGTTGAACCGTTAATCAGCGGCAGCAGCGTCAGCGGGAAGAGGGCAATGAAGCCGCCCAACGTGGGAATCAGCGAAATCAAGCCCGTGAAAATCGCCAGAAACGGCGCACCCACAACGCCCATCAGTTCAAGCTGCCCCCAGGTGAGCAGCGTGATAATCGCGGCAATCAGCAGCTGCCCGCGAAAGAAGCCGTTCCAGACACGCTGGATTTTGTACATCAGCAGGGCGACTTCGCGGTGATAACCGGGCGGAATCCAGCGCGAGAAATTCTTGAGCGAGTTGGGCAGGTCAATCAGCAGCAGGAAGGATAGGAACAGCGCCAGCAGAATTGTTGTGACTAATCCGGCGACGGTGGAAATGGCGGAGGTGACCGTGCCGGTGACCGTGCCCGCGACGTTAAAGAGCTGTCCGAGGATGGTTTGCAAATCCACCGGTGTCGGGGTGATGGTGCCATTATCCCCCGTGCTCCCGGCGCTGCTGTCTCCGGCGCTGCCGTCTTCGGCGCTGCCGTCTTCTGCGCTGCTGTCTCCCGTACTCGCGCTGCCATCGTCGGCTGCGCCCGGCTCGACGGTTGTGGTGGGCTGCCCCAGCGGACCGACGAGGAAATTACGCACCGGCTCAATCAGGAAATTGAAGTCAACCTTTAGCCCGGCAAGATCCACGATACCGTCTTCGGGCTGGTATTCCACCAGCGCCGTTTGCAGATCGCCGTAGCCAATTTCGAGGCTGTTAACCAGACTGTTGATGCCGCTGACGACCACTGGAATCAGCCGGATGACGACGAAGATGATGACGAAGATCAGGATGGAGTAGTTGAGCATCACCGCAACGGGATAGGACAGGGGTGTGCGCCGGAACAACGTATACGAGGGCGCGTACATCAGAAAGGCGAGGATAAACGTCAGCGTCAGCATGACAATGACCGGCGCCAGCAGCGAAATACCAAAGATGGTGGCGACAATCAGAAAGACGGTCACCATCAGGCGCGTGTAACGATCCCACTGGGGGCGGTAACGGGTGTCTTCGGCGAATTGCGCTTCAGGTGGTAGCTGCTCAAACATGATGATCTCGACTGCCCCCCAGCACACAGGTGAACGGATAATGTCTACGAAGATAGCTTAAACTGCTGATTTCGGCTATTGCAATCGGGCAGAAACAGAGGATGATCAGGATGAGGCAGGCATGGCCCGCCCCAGCATTCAGGATGTACGGTCTGATCGTGGCTTAGGCGCGCTGATCCTGTTTGCGCTGCTGCTCGTCCAGTTCGCGCACAAAGCTGTCGGTAAATTCGCCGTCGCCGGTCAGCCGCACGGCGTGTTCGTCGGTGCTCAGCGCAGCGTCGGTGCTCAGCGCAGCGTCGGTGCTCAGCGCAGCGTGTTTCAGCTTTTCTTCCGACTCGTCTTGCTCCAGCAGATCATTCTTGCGCTTCGACATGGCAAGGCTGTCGCGGGCTGTGCGGCGGCTCATGTCAATTTCGCGCTGGATTGCCGCTTCGTGCTGTTCGGCGGTGGCGCTGTTGCCCATCGCGATCAGACCGTGCACCAGCAGGGCAATAAACGAAATCACGCTGATCAGCAGCGGAATATTCCAGCTAATCACCAGCCCCTGCACCCATGCCGGGGTATCCCCCATAAACTGCGGGAACACCGGCAGCAGCACCGCCCAGATGATCAACAGGATGGCAGCGCCGCCAAAAGCCGACACCGCGTGCTGCAAAAAGCTCATCCAGACTTTCAAGCGGCGCTCAATTGTGCGCAGCACGCGCTGGAACTCGCCCGGCGGGGCGCTTTCTTCCCAGCCAACGCCATAACGGCGGTTCAGCACCCGTTCAGCGCGGCGGCGGCGCGCTGCCAGACGCCCACCGCTGTTATAGAACACGCTCATGCCGTGGGCAAAGACGCCCTGCCCCCAGCCCAGTGCCACCAGCAGCGCTACCGGCATGTTTAGCAGCAACTGCTGCACCCAGCCTTCGTCAATCTCGCTGAAAATCTCCCGCGAGATGCTGCCCCAGACGTTGTTGATGACCGTCAGGGAGATCAGAAACACGACCAGATGCACAAAGAAGCCGTTGCGCTGGCGCACACGCCGTTCCTGTGCGCGGCGGATGGCACGTTCATCGCTGGTATATTGTTCTTGCAGCGGGATGATTTCGCCGCCCTTGCCAACGCCATAATCGCTGGCGGTGTCGCCCATGCGCTGCCCCCAGCGTTCGGCACGTTTGCCAAACCGTTCGGCGGCGCGCTCGGCACGCCTGCTGAAGCGCTCCCCCGCGCTGTCGCTGCGTTCACCCCATTGCGCAGCCCGCTCACCAAAGCGTTCACCCATGCGCCCGACCCATTGCCCGAACTTTTCGCCAAGCTGCCCCAGATCGATTTCTTCGCCATCCACGCGCATTTCCACGCGCCGGGGTTTAGGGGGTGGCAGCGGCGCGGCGGGCGGCGGCACGCCAGCATCACGGCGGGCAGGCTGTGGCACTGCTGGCGGCGGGGCTGCTGCACGCGGGGCAGTGGGAGACTGCCGCAGCAGTTCTTCCAGCCGGACGGCAGCAGTCTGCTGGCGCGCATCGCTGAGGTGATCCAGCCCGGTTTCTGCAAGCGCACGGCGCAAATCAGCGATCATCGCCGCCGCGGTGGGGTAGCGTTCGCTGCGTTCTTTCGCCAGCGCCTTGATCAGCACCAGTTCGACAGAAGGTGGAATCTCAGGGTTGAGTTCGGAGGGACGCGGCAGCGGGGCGTAGATATGGCTGTGAACTACCGCGTAGGGCGTGTCGGCAGTGAAGGGCACGCGCCCGACAATCAGTTCGTAAAGCACGACGCCCAGGCTGTAAAGGTCGGTGCGCCCGTCGAGGTCGCGTTCGCCTTTCGCCTGTTCTGGCGAAATATAATGCGGCGTGCCCAGCATCATGTCGGTGGACAGCGTGCTTTCGCCGGACTGGGCGATGCGCGCCAGACCGAAGTCAGTCAGATACGGCGTGCCGCGTTCATCCAGCACAATATTGGCAGGCTTGATATCGCGGTGCAGCACACCGTGCTGGTGGGCATAATCCAGCGCAGTGGCGACGGCGCTCATGATGCGCACGACTTCGTCCAGCGGCACAGGAGCGGCGCTGAGCAACTGCTTGAGCGTTTGCCCTTCGATAAATTTCATGACCAGATAGGGCTGGCGCTCGAACTCATCATAATCAAAGACGGAAACAATGTTAGGATGATCCAGCCGCGCGACAATCTGCGCCTCGCGTTCAAAGCGCGCGCGGAAGGTCGGGTCTTCCAGAAACGCCTGATGCATCACTTTGATGGCAACATAACGATCCAGACGGGGATGATATGCCTTGTAGACCGTCGCCATGCCGCCAATACCGAGCTGCTCGGTGACTGCGTACTGTCCTAAATTTTGCCCCACCTGAACTGGCATTTCCCTGCCTCATTTACTCCGAGTATCATTGGTTATCCGTAAACGCGGACAAGGGGATTAATCCCCTTGTTGAGAACTGTTCAGGACAGCAGGTTTACGGACACATCCTTATTCTCCGCTGCGGCGTGCGCGGCGTTCTGCATCGATTTCCTCGATAAAGCTGTCTGTGAATTCACCATCACCCGTCAAACGGAGATCACGCTCTTCCGCCAGCAGGTCATTCTTGAGCTTATTCTTCTGTTTGGGCGCGGCGTAACTCTGGCTGGCAAGCTGGCGCGATAGTTCAATTTCACGCTGCACGGCGGCTTCATGGCTGCGCCGTTTTTCCAGCGGCGTGCCCAGTGCTTCCATACCATGCACGGCAACCCCGATGCCCCAGCCAATTGCGATCAGCGGCACAAAGAAGACTTCAAAGCCGAAAAACAGCCCCAGCATGGGGATGATGCACAAATAGACCACCAGATGCGAAAAGAATTCCTTGCGCTTGTCGAAATCCTTACGCACCGTCTTGCGCACGCGCTTGTACTGATCCGGGCTGGCGTGATCGAGCCAGCCTTCACCGTAGCGGTTGTACATCTGCTCGTTGATGACCTGCTCCATCGCTGTATCGCGGCGGGCGCTGTTCATCAGGGTTTCGACCGCGTGCGCCGCCAACCCCGACCCCCAGCCCAGCGTCACGAACCACAACCACGAGCTGTTCCAGGGTCCACCAAATGCCGCCCACATGCCCGCATTGATGAGCACATACATCAGGACATGCTGGAAGAACTCGCGGCGATCCTTGAAACGCTTTTCGACACGGCGGCGAATGCTTTCCTCGTCAAAGGGGGTCGAATTGATGAATTCTTGCAGCCCTG
>DAOTWP010000157.1:0-3575 GCA_034435675.1 Anaerolineae bacterium | reverse complement strand
GCGGTGATGATGAAGCTGAACTGGAAGGAGAAGTTTGCAATCAGCACCCCGCCCAGCGCCGGACCGATGGCGATGCCCAGATTGCCGATCATGCGGAACTGCGCATAAGCGCGGCTGCGGTGCTCCGGCTGCACCAGGTCTGCGACCATCGCGTTACTGCCCACATTAAAAAGCTGGATCACCGCGCCATAGGCGGCAACCAGCAGCACCCACAGCGCGAAGTCGCCGGTCAGACTCATGCTGACCAGCACGACGCTGGTGGCAGCCAGCCCCAGAATCATCATGCCTTTACGCCCCACACGATCCATGCGCGGGCTGAGCAGCGCGGTGGACAGCAGCCCCATCCCCGATTGCAGCGAAATCAGCAGCGCTGTAACCGTCAGGGCGATGCCCAGCGATTCGTGCATATAATCCGTCAGGAAGGGCCAGATCAGGCTGGCGCTGGCGCGGTTGACAAACAGTCCCCAGAACAGCATCCAGAACGCAGGCGGATAGACCGGGGCAGCGGCGGGCGCGGTGCGCGGCAGGGCGGCAGGAAGCCGCAAACGGCGTAACATACTACTCCAAATCTGTTGAGTGCAGCAGCAGCCACAACACCCCTGGCATCGTTTGCTGACAGGCGGCGGCACAGCACGAGGGTGGGCGCTTGTTAAAAACTGACGGATTATTGTACTGGAAAACTGGCAGCATCAGACAGGGTGGTCTGCCAGTGCTGGCGCATGGTTCATATCTGGCTATAGGTGCAGCGCTGCCAGTTCCGCCTGCACCCCGGCATCCTGTTCGCGTGCTGCCAGCGTCCGCAGCGCCGGGTGTATGGCTGCCCCTGCCGTTTGCGCCAGCGCCCACGCGGCATGCCCGCGCACCAGCGGAGATAGATCGTGCAGCAGCGTTTCCAGCAGCGGTACGACAGACGGATGCCGCCAGTTGCCCGCCGCGATGCAGGCATTGCGCACCAGCCGTTCGCGTTTGATGCGGTACAGCGGGCTGCCGTAGAAGCGCGTATAGAAGCCCGCGTCATCCAGCGCCAGCAGATCGCGCAGCGGCGGGGCGGCGCGGTCTGGGGCGGTCAGGCGGAAGGCGGGTTCGGTGCTGGCGGGCGCAAAACGCTGCCAGGGGCATACATCCTGGCAGATGTCGCAGCCAAAGACCCAGTTGCCCAGCAGCGGGCGCAGGTCACGCGCAATCCAGCCCTGATGCTCAATCGTCAGGTAGCTGATGCAGCGGCGGGCGTCGAGCACATACGGCTGCGGGAAGGCGGCGGTAGGGCAGGCGCGCAGGCAGCGCGTGCAGTTCCCGCACATGGTTGCCCGGTGCGGGGTGTCGTAATGGTCAAAATCCAGCGTGGTCAGCAGTTCGCCCAGCAGAAAATAGCTGCCGCGCCGGGGATGAATCAGCATCGTGTTCTTGCCGGTGAAGCCCAGCCCTGCCTGCCGGGCGTGGTCGCGTTCCAGCAGCGCGCCGGTGTCCACATAAACCCGCTGGTGGATTGCCTCGCCGGCTGCCTCCGCCAGCCACGCCGCAAGCTGTTCGAGGCGTGGGGTCAGCACGTCATGGTAATCCTGCCCCCAGGCATAGGCGGCGATACGCCCGCGTGCCGGGTCTGCCAGCAGCGCGGGGGGCATGTCCTGCGCGTAATCCACGCCGACGACGACCAGCGAGCGCACGCCGGGCAGGATCACGTTCAGGTCACG
This sequence comes from Anaerolineae bacterium, assembly GCA_034435675.1. Taxonomy (GTDB): domain Bacteria; phylum Chloroflexota; class Anaerolineae; order Aggregatilineales; family Phototrophicaceae; genus DAOTWP01. The sequence goes on along the minus strand of DAOTWP010000157.1, from coordinate 1,884 downwards.
GCGGCGTTCCAGCCGGTCCGGGCGCGCCAGATAGCCCATGCTGCCATGCATCCCGGCGTCCAGCCAGCGCAGGTAAGCGTTCAACTGCGGCGACGGCACAGCCGGGGTGATGCCAACCAGGTTGAAGCCGAGCGCTGCGGCGTGCTGTTTGAGACGTGCTGCCGGGAATGCTGCCATGGCGGTGCTGCTCTTGACCGGATTAACTTGCATCGCGGACAAAAAGGGCTTAATGTCTATCCGTAAACCCGGACAAGGGGATGATGCAGTGTTCCAGAATAATCCGGCGTTTGGGCGGACGGCTGCGCGCAGCGGGCGCAGGCGCCCCTAAGCGCAGCGGCGTCCGCACCCTACCCAACCTACGGTTCGTAGGGCAGGACTCAGTAGGGGAGGATTAAGCGCAGCGCATGTCCTCCCGTCTTCTCCGAATTTAATCGCTGAAGCGCGCAATCCCCTTGTTCAGGAAAACCGGTTTACGGATAGGTTCTTAATGCCCTTGTTCAACCAGCTTGCTGATCCTGATGGACTGCTGATCTTTCCGTGCCTGCATTATACCCGCTGGCGCGTTCCCTGTGCAGGCAGAAGCGCAAACGGGCAATTTCCGACATTGTTTATACACAGGTACTGGTACAATAAGAAATGGAAACGTCAACAGCATCGGCTGTATGGCACTGTTGGCGGATGTTGTTGGTGTTCCGGTCTTGTGGTGTGCCGCTACCCGTCGGGATAGGGCTTGCATCTATGGTAGGATCAGTCAGCAGGTTACGCATGGAACACATTCACAGTGAAGTTCCCTTTGGGGTGACGCTGCATCTGTGGCTGGACTGGCGGCAGGAACCGCTGGACCACTTTGCCAGTGAGAGCCACCGCTATGAGCAGCGCTATCTGGCATGGGAGACGGTGCGCAAGGTACGCAATCCGTTCTTTGTCAACGGCAGCGGCTTTGAGGGTTATTTTGTCGGGCGTTACCAGCAGCCAGAAGACACGCTGGACGCCATTCTGCTCGTTTGCCAGCAGTTATTAGACCGAATCGCGCGGCTGCACCGTTTTGACGGCGGGCTGCGGCGTAACCTGCTGCGCGTGCTGCTGCGCGAACGCAGCGACACGCAGGTGATGCAGGAGTGGGCGGCACAGTTTGGCGCGACAGTCGGCACGCTGCGCACGTATCTGTGTCACAATCCACAGGCACAGCAGTTTCAGGCGGAGACGTACCGTGTGGCGCAGTTTCTGCCGCCGATACATTACAGCGAACAGACGTATCATCTGGAACAGGATTACGCGGTTGCCGGGCAGCCGCTGTCCGAAGTGGAAAAACTGCTGGTAGAGGTGCAGTTGCTCAAGCCGATTCAGCAGGAGGCGTGGCTGGTGGCTGAGCATATCGGAGAATTTGGGCATCCGCTGGTCCGCGAATATCTGGCGGCGCAGTCGTGGTGGTCAGCCTAGAGGAGCGATTATGGATAACCCGCAGGACATCAAATCGCAGGCGCAGCAGCGTTTCGGGCAGTACGCGCAGGGCTATGTGACCAGCGCTACTCATGCGAAGGGCGCAGACCTGGACCGGCTGGTTACGCTTGCTGCCCCACAGCCGGATTGGACGGTGCTGGATGTGGCAACGGGCGGCGGGCACACCGCGCTGAAATTCGCGCCTGCGGTTGGGCGAGTCGTCGCCAGTGACCTGACCCCACGCATGCTGGAAGCGGCGCGGGCGTTCATCGGGCAGCAGGGCGCGGCGAATGTGCGTTTCGCGGCGGCAGATGCCGAGCATTTGCCCTTCGACAGTGGCAGCTTCAACCTGGTCACCTGCCGTGTTGCCGCGCATCACTTTCCGGACTGTTTCCGCTTCGTGCAGGAGTGTGCGCGTGTGCTGCAACCCGGCGGGATGCTGCT
>DAOTWP010000156.1:0-2208 GCA_034435675.1 Anaerolineae bacterium | reverse complement strand
TGTTTGTTCTTTTTGCTATAGTACGTCGGCAAATCAGCATAACGGGCTGCACGAGGGCACACCAGAGCTTATGATTGATGTGAATCAGCTTCGCAAAGGCACGACCTTTACAGAAGACGGCGAACTGTTTAAGGTCATCAACTACACCCACAACAAGACCGGGCGCGGCGGCGCGACGATCCGCGTGCAGGTGCGCAACCTGCGCAGCGGCTCGACTGTTGAAAAAACCTATCCGTCCGGCAATCGTGTGGAAGATATTCGGCTGGAAACAACCGAGGTGGAATTTCTCTATGATGATGGTGAATTCCTGACGTTTATGGATACTGAAACCTACGAGCAGCCGCAGATGCGCCGCGATATTTTCGGCGACGATGTGCTGTACCTGAAGGAAAACACGCGCCTGAAACTGAGCAGCTACAGCGGCGAAATCCTGGACTACGAAATGCCAACCAGTGTTGATCTGCTGGTAACGGAGTCTGAGATGGCAGTGGCGGGCGATACTGCCAATAACCCCACCAAGACTGTCACCGTCGAAACCGGGCTGCGGGTCAAAGTGCCGATGTTCGTCAACGAAGGTGACCGGATTCGCATCAAGACCGAAGACGGCAGCTACATGACGCGGGTTTAAACCGCACCTTGCTGAAGGGGCGCGGCATGCTGCGCCCATCGCACATTTTCGCCCTTCGTTGTATCCGTCCGGAGTCATCGCCCCGCTGTTTTCGCTGGCAGTGTAAGTTCCGCATAAGAAATGCCGCGCGCTGAAACCCTAACCTGCCCGGTACGTACTATACTGGTAGGAGCGGTAAAGTGATTGAAGTGGGGTATCAAGGGTTATGTGGCGCTATCGGGGCTATCGCAGTTACGGTTATGTCAATTGGGGCGCGATCATCTTCTTCTTGCTGATCCTGATGATTATCGCCAGCGGCGGCAGGTTTCCATGGGTGTTCTTCATTTTCCCGTGGTGGTTCATGGGCGCAGCATGGTGGCGCGGGCATGATAGACGCGACCAGCGCCAGAACATGTTCGACATCGAGAAGCACAAGCGGCAGTGGGACTCGCCCTTTGTGGATAATGACCTGACCGAGAAGCCCAAACGCGACGCGCAGATGCCTGAATTTATCACCACCCCGGATGGCGAGTCGTTTGAAGTGGCAGACCCGCCGCAGGATGAGGCACGCGGCGAACGGTATCTGTGATTGATTTCAGCTTTCCGGCTCAGTATGAATCGTCACCCGCGCTAGCTGCGTGACCTGTGCTTTCAACAGGGTTTCCGCCTGCTCGGCAATCTGATGCGCGGCTTCAATGCTGATCTGCGGCGGCATTTTGGCATGCAGGGTCAGCACAATGCCCTCCGCGCTGGCGTAGACGCGCTGGTGATGCCAGTCAATCGCCGGGTAATGGTCGCGCAGCAGCGCCAGTGCATGGGTTTCCACTTCTACGCACAGGGATTGTGACACTGCATCCACACTATCGCACGGGGGCGCGGCTGCCGGTTCGATGTGCGTCAAAACCTCGGAAAACTCGCCCAGCTCCGCCTGCACCTCTTGTTCCAGCCGTGTGACCTGCTCGTGCGCCTTCGCCAGCGTTTGCCCGGCAGGCACTTCCACATGCATTTCCAACACCCGGCGTTCGCCATCGCCATTGACGCGCACTTCATGCGTGGCAAGACCGAGTGCATCGGCACGGGCACGCACCGCCCGCGCAACATTCGGCGGGGCTGTTTTTGCCGGGACAAAATGCACCTCGACCTCCTGCACGCCGTCCAGATGCCTCGCTAACTGCGCTTGAATTGCCGCTGCAATCGCTGCATTCTGCTGCGTGGTAGTCTCCGGCGCAACCTGCACATCAATGTCAATTTGTGCGGCATCCAGCGGTCCGCGGCTGCGCGCCCGCAGCACTTGCTCCACCGCAGGGACCGCCAGCACCAGCGCGGTCAGCCGTTCGGGGGTATAGGGCGCTTTGTCAACCAGCACACTGCCGGTCTGGCTGAGAATTTGCCACGCGGTGCGCAGAATCAGCACGATAATCAGCAGGGCTGCGACGGTATCCGCCCAGCCCCAGCCCGCCACAACCAGCAGCATGCTCACCAGCACCGACAGCGTCACAAACACATCCGTGCCCGTGTGCGCGGCGTCTGCCAGCAGCAGTTCCGAGTGCAGCCGCCGCCCCTCGCGCCGTTCGTACAGCGTGATGCCCAGATTGACCAGC
>DAOTWP010000155.1:0-77880 GCA_034435675.1 Anaerolineae bacterium | reverse complement strand
CCCAGCACCACCCCGAACAGCGTATACTGGCGGATGACCAAATCGAACAGATAGACCCAGCGCGGTCCATAGCGCCAGCCGTCCGCCAGCAGAAAGGGCACGCGCAGCCCGATATCGTGCGCCTGTTCCACCGAGAAGCTCCACCAGCCGGAAACGACGTAATCGGCAATCACCCCGCGCACGCCCAGCGCCACAATCAGCAGCAGCAGTCCCCAGTACCACAGCGGCAGGCGTGCTTTACAGGAGATCAGTGCCAGCAGGACCGCTGGTACCAGCAGGACGAGCAGCGGATCGTTTAGAATTCCCAGCGTCAGCAGCAGTGGCAGCCCGCCGAGGTGTTCGAGAGTCAGCCCGCCGCGCCGGGTGTCGTCCGCGCGTGCATGCACGCGCAGCAGTGCATCCAGCACCAGAAACAGCACCCACGCGGCAAAGATGGTCGTCAGGCGCAGGCTGCGGTCAGTGGGGACCTGCTGCCAGACGATCAGCGTGCCGATGGCGATTAAAGCACCGCCGACCAGTGTCAGACTGTTGGCGGCTCGTGTGCCACGCTGGTCTGCCAGCTGCCGCAGGAGCAGCGCAGTGGCGAACCCCAGCAGCCCTAACAGCGCGAGTCCGCCAGCGGGCAGCAGATCAAGGCTCGTTGTGCCGCCTGTCTGCGACCAGTATGCTGGGGTGAATGCCAGAGTTAACCCGCCGATCAACGCCAGCAGCGCGCCAAAGTGCCGCAGCGCCGCGGCGATGCCCAGAATGGCAACCGCCATACCGCTGGCGCGCAGCAGGGGCGTTTGCCCGAGGGTCAGAAAAACCAGCCACGCCGCCCCCGCGCTGAACAGGCACGGCAGCCAGAAATGCAGTGCAGCCTGGTGCGGCATCATCTGCTGTGCCAGCGCTGACCCGGCAGTTTGTGCTTTCACATAGTCATCCTTGTGGTGTGGGCATCAGGGACCTGCCTGCCGCTCCGTTTTCAGCCGGAAGTACGCGTCCATCGTATCCACGACAATCGGCAGCGCATTGCGCGAGCCTTCGCCGCCGTTGTAGACAAAGGCGATAATGATAATCTCCGGGTTGTCATAGGGCGCATAGCCCACATACCACGCATGGGAGGGCCAGTTGCCCGGCACGCACAACCCCAGTGGGCGCGCAATATCATCGCAGTATTCCGCCGTGCCGGTCTTGCCGGCGACTTCCACATAAGGCAGTGCGGCAGGGGACGCCGTGCCACCTTCAATCGTCACTGCCGCCCGTGCGCCGTCCATCGTCAGCGCCAGCGCCCGGTCACTCAGAAACGCGGGTGTGTACGCGGGATCAAAGCGAATGTCTTCGCAAATCTGCCCGTTAAAGGCATAATTGTAGGGGACATGTACGCGGTAGGCGCGCATATCATCCACAAACGGATCGCGGTTGATATCTACCTGTGCTCGGTAATTCTGCGGATCACAGCGCACCGGATTATAGAACGGGCTGGTCTGCTCACAGACACACGCCAGACTTTCCGGTCCCTTGATAATCATGTCTTCCACCATCATCAGCACCAGCTCATCCTGTGGTGCGTAGCTCTGAATATCCACCGTGCGCAGCACCTGCGGTTCAAAGGGCTGCACGACATTGCCTTCGGCGTCCAGGAAGCTCTCGATGATGGTCGGCTGGTACAGCATACCGCCGTTAATCAGCGACGCTACGCTGCTAATCAACTGGAGCGGCGTGACCAGCACATAGCCCTGCCCGAATGCCGCGTTGTATGTATCGCCGGTAGACCAGTTCTCGCCAAAGGTGATGCGTTTCCAGTCCGGGTCGGGCATGCGCCATGCGCGTTCGCCGGGCAGTTCGACGCCCAGTTCCGAACCGATGCCGGTTGCCGTTGCGTAACGGAACAGATCGGTAATGCCCAGCCCTCCGCGCCGTAAGATCGTCTCTGGCAGGGCGTTGAAGCCGCCGCCAATCTGGTAGAAGTAAACGTCGCAGCTCCAGGCGATGCCCTCTTGCAGATTCACACGCCCGTGCCCGCCAGGCCGCCAGCACACAAAGCGCTGGGACGCCGCCGGATCGTTGGGCGCATAGCGGTTTTCGACAATGATTGCGCCTTCATCGGTGAGTTCGGTTTCGGGTGCAATCACATTTTCCTCAACCACCGCAGCAGCGGTAATCAGCTTCCACACCGAACCGGGTGGATAAGTGGCGCGGATGGCATTGTTGAACAGCGGGCGTGCCGGGTCAGCAACCACATCCTGATAGTATGCGAAGTCGATCGCGCGGGCAAAGCGGGAATTGTCGTAACCGGGGTAGCTGACCATTGCCAGAATCTCGCCGCTGCGCGGGTCCATGGCGATCACCACGCCCTGCTGCGTGCGGATGAAGCCCGCTTCCTGGTTGATAATGGCAATTTGATCCGCGAGCGCGCTTTCGGCAGCGGCTTGCAACTCGACATCAATCGTCAGCCGCACATTACGCCCCGGAACAGGATCCGTCCGTGTGACTTCGCGCAGTTCGCGTCCGGCGACATCAACTTCCTGTACACGCTGCCCGCGAACACCGGCAAGGTCACTTTCCAGAAAGAACTCGACCCCATCATAACCGATGCGGTCAAACGCCGGGTTATAGCCCTGTTCGCGCAGCGTCTCTGCTTCCTCCGCAGGGATTGGTCCCATATAGCCGATCAGATGCGCGGTCAGCGCGCCGGTAGGATATTCGCGCACTGCCACCGGCACAACATCCACGCCCGGCATGGTCAGCTTTTCTTCGTTGATTTGCAGCGCAACACGGTGGGGCACGTCCTGTGCGATGATCACCGCCTGGAAGGGTTCGATCCCCAGACCTTCGTTGACCAGTTCTTCGATGCTGCGCACCCGACTCCCTGCGGCAATGCGAATTTCTGCGGTGGGTGGTACACCGGTCAGCGCAGAGAGCCGGTTGTAAATGTTCAGCACTGCTTCCTCGCTGCTGGGCAGCAGCGCAGGCACAATGGTGATATTGTAGGCGGGCGAGTTGATCGCCAGCGGGACGCCGTAGCGGTCAAAAATCACGCCGCGATCTGCCGGAATCGGCAGGCTGTTCAGGCGATTGTCGTCTGCCGCAATGACGTATTCGTTGTATTGCACCACCTGAAGCTGATACAGCCGCAGCCCGAACAGGATGAAGACCGCGACCATCACGCCCTGAAAGAAGGTCAGCCGCCATCCCTGGAAGGGTTCAAGGTGTTTTTTCACGTCCGTAACTCAGTTCACTCAAAGGACAGGACGGTTACTCACGAAACAGACGCTCGTCCCGGTCAAAACGCCGCTTAAACCAGCGCATAAACCAGTAGACGGGCCAAATCAACACCAGATTATAAACCAGTGTCGGAAGCACCACAGTAGTAAAGTCCTGAATTGGGGCAAGCTGGTAGCCTGCCAGCAGCAGCACCAGCAGTATCATTACCTGCTTGAGCAGCGTGCCCAGCACCACCAGCCCGATCAGCAGCAGCACCCCGATCCGGTAAAGCTGTTCGCCCATCCCACCGATGGCGAAGATCAACAACACCATGCCCAGCGCCGAAGTGCCCGTAGGCGCGGCGGAAAGTACATCCTGAAAGATGCCGCCGACAAATGCCCATGCCAGACCGCTGACCAGTTCGCTGCGCACCCCCCACGACAGGACAATCAGGAAGATCAGATCTGGCGCGCCTCCCTGGACGCGCAGTTGGGGGATAACGCTGGTTTGTAGTACCGCCGCCAGCGCCAGCACGGGTATACTCAGGTAAATGCCCATTTATGGTGCTGCTCCGGTTTCGTCCTCGAATGCCGAGATATCTACCGGGCGGAAGCTGGTCACAATCAGTACAAACTCCAGCGTGTCAAAATCAACCAGACTGCGGATGTCTGCCTCGCGGTACAACTCAAACTCGAACTGGCGGATGCTGCTCACCTGTCCGATAACAATGTCCGGCGGGAAGTTGCCGCCCAGTCCGGACGTAATCACCAGATCGTTTTCGCGGATTTCCGAGCCAATCGGGATAAACGTCATGCGCAGGCTGCCGCCCGGTTGTCCTTCCACGCTGCCCTGCGCGCGCGTGGCTTGCAGGCGGGCACTGACAACGCTGTTCTGGTCGGTAATCAGCAGCACCCGTGCCGCGTTGGCGCTGGCATCCAGTATGCGCCCGACAAGCCCCTGTGCAGTGACAACGGGCATCCCCGGTGAAATGCCGTCACGTGTGCCGCGATTAATCGTCACTGTACGCAGAAAGCCGCTAGTGTCAATGCCAATGACTTCTGCGACGACATATTCCTGATCCTGGGTAGAACGGGTGTAATTGAGCAGTTCGCTCAGGCGCTGGTAGTCGCTGGCGATTTCGCGCAGTTCGGGCAGTTCTGCCAGCAGCACGGCTAGGGCTTCTTCCAGTTCGGCGTTGCGCTGGCGCAGTGATTGCAACTCGCTCAGGTCGCTGATATCCGAGCTAAAGGCAATTGCTACGCGGGTAAAAATACCGGACAGCAGGTTCAATGGGGCAGCGATAATCGTTTCCAGCGGGGCAAGGAAACCTGCCTGACTGCCGAGGATCAGACCGGAACACAGGAACAGGCTGGCAATGAGCAGCAGCCCGCGGTTGGATCGCCAGTTACGACGCACGTCTGGTTTGCCTTCCGCGCCGGCTAATGCCGCGTACTGCCGCGTTCAGTGCCGACCAGCAGCCGTCGCAGATTGTTGTAGTCTTCCAATACACGCCCTGCGCCGCGTGCCACACAGGTCATTGCATCGTCAGCAACCCAAGTGCGGATATTGACCTCTTCGGTGACACGCTCTGCCAGCCCTTTGAGCAAACTCCCACCCCCGGCAAGGCAGATGCCGCTTTCCATCAGGTCTGCCACTAGTTCCGGCGGAGTGTCGTCCAGCGCATCCTTGATCGTGTCAATGATGATGTCCACCGAACCGCTGATCGCCTCGCGGATTTCGATGCTGCTGACCTCGATTTTGCTGGGCAACCCGGTGACCAGGTTGCGCCCCTTCAGTTCGTAGCGGTCTTCTTCGGGCAGGGGAAATGCCGAGCCAATCGCCATTTTCACGCGCTCCGCCGCAGGCTCCCCGATCAACAGGTTATGCTTGGTGCGCATATACTGCACAATGTCCTCGTCCATTTCGTCCCCGGCAACGCGCGTGGAACGGCTGATGACAATGCCCCCCAGCGAGAACAGCGCGACTTCCGTCGTGCCGCCACCGATGTCTACGATCATGCTGCCGCGCGTTTCCTGCACGGGCAGCCCGGCGCCGATTGCCGCCGCGACAGGTTCTTCAATCAGATATGCCTCGCGTGCTCCAGCGCTGATTGCCGCGTCATAAACGGCGCGTTTTTCGACTTCCGTGACCCCGCTGGGGATGCCGATGACCACACGCGGGCGTGGGATGGGCACCCATGTCTGTTCGTGCGCTTTGCGAATCAGATGATCGAGCATTGCCTCGGTGACTTCAAATTCGCTGATCACACCGTCGCGCAGGGGGCGCACTATCAGGATGTCGCGTGGGTTTTTGTTCCACATCTCTTTTGCCCGCGCACCCACTTCTATCGGGCGGCGGGACTTCTTTTCGATAGCGACAAAGGACGGTTCGTTAATTACGATGCCCTTGCCGCGCACGCTGACCAGGGTGTTGGCAGTGCCCAGATCAATGCCAATATCCAGCGAAAAGAGTCCAAAGAAGAAGTCTAACGGGCTTTGCACACAACACTCCTAACGGCAACGATCAGCGCGGGATTATAACACAGACCCGAAAACGAGAATATGACGCATTCTCCACTGCATTGCACTCCTGTTGTTTATAATAGGCGCTGCGGGAAATTGCGAAACGCTCAGCGCGAGGCGGCAATCCGCGCGCTGGAACCTGTTGTTTATAATAGGTGCTGCGGGAAATTGCGAGAGGTGCTTTTGGACAACACGGTACGCCAGTACATTCACCGGCATCAACTGCTTGTGCCCGACGAAACACTGCTTGTTGGCGTGTCCGGCGGGGCGGATTCGCTGGCACTGCTGCATCTGCTGCTGCGGTTCGTGCCGGAGTGGGGTGTGCGGCTGCATGTGGCGACGCTAAATCACGGACTGCGCGGTGCGGCGGGTGCGCAGGATGCGGCGTTCGTGGCGCAGTGCTGCGCGGCATGGGCGCTACCGGTGACCGTCGGGCAGGTGGATGTGCCCGCGCTGGCGGCAGAACAGCGCTTGAATATTGAAGCTGCTGCCCGTCACGCACGGTACGATTTTCTTGCGACGGTGGCGGGGCAGGTCGGTGCGGCGCGCGTGGCAGTGGGGCATCATGCCGACGATCAGGCGGAGACTGTGCTGCTGCACCTGCTGCGTGGGGCAGGGCTGGAGGGGCTGCGCGGTATGGCGGCAAGCGCGCTGCTGCCAGGACATCCCCAGCTTACGCTGATTCGCCCGCTGCTGGCGGTCACTCGCGCACAGATTGACGCTTACTGCCGTAAACATGCGCTGACGCCGCGTGAAGACGCCAGCAACAGCGATACTACCTATACACGCAATGCAATCCGGCATGTACTGCTGCCGCAGTTGGCACAGGTTAACCCACAGGTCAGCCGGGCGCTGGTGCAGCTTGCCGAAGTCGCCGCGGTCGAGAGTGACTATCTTGAGGCGCAGCTTACCCCTTTCCTGCGCGCGTCGGTGCGCCAGCTTGCGCCCCAGCGCGTACAGATCAACCGTGCGGCGTTGACGGCGCTGCATCCTGCATTGGCGCGGCGGGCGCTGCGCCGGGCGGCAGCGCAGGCTGGCGCGCTGGACAGCAGCTATGAGCAGATCACTGCGGCGCTGGATGTCGCCCGTACAGGTCAGGTGGGCGCGCTGGCGCTGCTGCCCGGCGGCGTGCGTCTGCGGGTGGATTATGCGCTGGTGTATATGGAACACGACAGCATCCCGCTGCCTTTGCCGGAGCAGACGCCGCTGATGCACGGGACAGACGCAGTGCCCGTCCTGCTGCCCGGTGTTACGACCGCGCCGGGGATGAACGGGATGCTGTATGCCGTTATGGATGATAAAGACAATGCTGCTGGCGCTCGTCTGGTGCTGCCAGCCGGCTGCACCGTGACCCTGCGCACCCGCCGCGCCGGGGATCGCTGGCAGCCATTGGGCATGCAGGGGCACAGCGTTCGGCTGAAAGATTGGATGATTAATCGTAAGATTCCGTATTATCTGCGCGATCTGATCCCGCTGCTGCTGGTGGATGAGTGCATTGCCGCCATTTTGTACCCCGATTCTGCCGGGAAGTGGGCGCCTAGCGCAGTGTTTGCCCTTACCGTGGACACCGCGCACTATACATCATTTCACTGGATAACATCTGGCTCTTAACTAACTTGTGAAAAAATGCAGAAAATCTCCGGCAGATTGTAAAAATCCACAGTAGTGCTTGCAAAATCATTAAATTGTAGTTATCCTTGAGGAAAAATAAGGGAAGACATGACGGATCGCGTAAACAATGACATTAGATACAACGCTTGTGGACAATGAAACTGCTCATGTACTCGTCGTTGACGACGAAGGGGCAATTCGCTATTCGGTCAGCAAAACACTTCAGCGCATTGGCTACAATGTCAGCGAAGCCGCCAACGGGGAAGAAGCGCTGGAGATGATCCAGGACGAACCCTATGATGTGGTTCTCACGGACATTAAGATGCCCGGACTGGATGGTGTGGAACTGCTCAAGCGAATCAAGGAAACCGCCCCGGACGCCATCGTGATCCTGATGACCGGCTATGCCAGTCTGGGCACAGCAGTAGAAGCGCTTCGTCTGGGGGCACACGACTACCTGATTAAGCCCAGTTCCAGTCAGGACATTCGCCAGAGCGTTGCCAGCGGGATCGAGCGCGCCCGCAATTTGCGCCGTCGGCGTTCGCTGCTGGACGCGATCCGCAGCAATATCAGCGAACTGAGCCGCACTGACAGCGAGCCGGTCAAAACACTGGCGCAGGAAGGTGGCGCAGGCAGCGATGCACGCAGCATTGACCAGATGATTGCCGAGCCGACCAACAACAGCATGCAGTTGGGTCCACTGACCGTCTACCCCGGCAAATACCAGATCGCAGTTGGCGACCGCGATATTGACCTGACTCCGACTGAATTTGACCTGCTGCTGTATCTGGCGGCGCATCGTGGGCGGGTGGTGCCGTGTTTTGAGCTGGTGCGCGAGGTGCGCGGCTACGCGGTGGATGAAGCGGAAGCGCGCGAGGTGATTCGCCCGCATGTCAGCAATCTGCGCCGCAAGCTCAAAGGTGCCGGACAGGACGCTGATCTGATCGTCAACGTGCGCGGCATTGGCTACCGCCTCAACGATCAGGCGTAGAATCGCTGGATTGTATCCGACTGTAACGAGGGCGTCCCTTTGGGCGCTCTTTTGATTCTGGTATAGTTAGCTGCTGCTGCTCAGACAATCAAGGGTTGTGGTGCTGATGAAACGCTTATGGCTGCTGCTGGTTGCGCTGCTATGGGTGCAGCCTGCTGGCGCTCAACTGCCGTCTGCCTGCGAAGATACCTCCGGGCGGGTTGAACGCCGCGAATATGCCAGCGCGATACTCAACGAAACGATGGTCTATTCGGTCTATCTGCCGCCGTGCTATGACCAGACCACTAACCGCTATCCGGTCATCTACCTGATGCATGGTTCTGCCAGCACAGACACTCACTGGCTCGAACTTGGTCTGGATCGGGCGCTCGACAGTGGCATTCTTGATGGCACCCTGCCTCCGCTGATTGCCGTGCTGCCCAACGGTGGCTGGATTGCCAACGAGAACCAGTTTGGCGAGGTTTCGTGGGCGAGCGTTTTCCTGAATGAACTGCTGCCGGGTGCCGAGTCAGCTTACCGCATTGATGCGCGCCGCGAGACCCGCGCTATCGGCGGCATTTCGCGCGGGGGATTCTGGGCATTCCACATCGCTTTTTTACATCCCAACCTGTTCAGCGCAGTGGGTGGGCACAGCGCCTTTTTTGACGAATTCCACGCCCTGCCGCAGGACAATCCGCTGAACCTCGCGGTGGATGCGCCGGAGCTTGGCAGCCTGCGTATCTGGCTGGATCGCGGGCGTGACGATTACGCCTATCTCAACCTTGATCTGATGAACAGCCGCCTCAGTGCGCGCAGTCTTGCCGCTTACCAGTACACGATTTATCCGCAGGGGGAACACAACAACGCTTACTGGAGCAGCCATGTAGCGGAGTATCTGCGCTTCTATACAGCGCTGTGGTCGGTTACGGCGCTGCCGGTGCAGCCAATCGCGGATTCGGCGCAGTCGCTGTATCTGCTGCTGCCGGCGGTGGCTTTTCCGGCGCGGCAGGCGGCGCTGCCGCTGGCGCAGTTGCAGGCGCTGCGGGATGGAGCTTTCGACGCGCTGCTGGTGTTGAGCGAGTCTACAGCGCAGACGCTGGCAGGGCTGGGCGTCAGCGTTGACCCGCAAACACTGGTCGTGCCGGACGACGCGCTGTTGAACACCCTTTGGCGTGACCGCACGCGCTATACGCTGGTGCCCTTTGACCAGCTTACCTCCCGACTGCGGGTGCTGAACCTGAGCAGCGCGGCGGGCGAACTGCACCCGCTGGACACCGATCTGGTTACCTATCCGTTTGTCTTTACCGGTACAGTGCCCAATTTCGACCCGGCGAAGCTGACGCGCATCGTCATGTCCGGCGTTACGGCGCTGACACGCAATACCATCCCCGCGATTGACCAGCGCGGCATCACCTGGGCGGGCGATGGCATTCGCCCCTATGTCAACCGCGCCGATCTGTTCCATATCAGCAATGAGGTTTCGTTCACCCCGCGTTGTCCGGCAGCAGATATTCAACCGCTGGGGGCGTTCTGCTCCAAAGATGCGCATTTTGATCTGCTGCGTTATCTGGGCGTGGATGTAGTCGAACTGTCGGGCAATCACAATGCCGACTACGGCTATGAAGCGTATCTGCGCACCCTGGATATGTACTACGAGGCAGGCATGAGCACAATTGGCGGCGGGGCAACCCTGGCAGAGGCGCGCCGTCCACTGCTGCTGGAGCACAATGGCAGCCGTATCGCCATGCTCGCCTGCAACTGGGTCGGTCCCTACTATGCGCTGGCGAATGATGGCACAGACGGCGGCGAGGTGCGCCCTGGAGCGGCATTCTGCGATCCCGACTGGCTGCGCGCAGCCCTGCCCGCGCTGGCGGCAGAAAGCGACCTGCTGATTGTGACGGTGCAGTACACCGAAACCGAAATTTACGTGCCGACCGATAACCAGCAGTTCGACTTCCGTTTTCTGGCAGACCTCGGCGCAGACGTTGTGCTGGGCACGCAGGCGCACAAGCCGCAGACGTTTGAGTTTTATGGTGATGCGTTTATTCATTACGGGCTGGGTAACCTGTTTTTTGACCAGCCGTTCTGGGGCAATGTGCGCTTCTTCATGGATCAACTGCTGATCTATGATGGGCGGCTGCTCGCGGTCGATCTGTTCACCGGGATTATTGACGACCTCGCCCGCCCGCGCCCCATGACGCCGGATGAGCGCGAAAACTTCCTGTATTTTATGTTTGTGGAACAGGGCGGTATGTGAGCGTGCCCGCCCTGACGGACACTTCAGTGGCAGCGCCGGCAGCCCCCCGACTGCGCCGCAGCGCGTTCACGCTGCTGACAAGCAATATCGGCAGCGCCGCGCTGTCATTTTTGCTCTCCGTGCTGGTGGCGCGGTTGCTGGGCGAAACGGGTTTAGGGGTTTACGCGGCGGCGCTGGCATGGGTGTTCCCCTTGCGGTTGCTGGCGGAGTTCGGCTTGGGCACGCTGCTCACGCGCGACCTTGCCGCGCAGCCGGAGTCTGCTGCCACGCTGCTGCATGCTGCTGTGCGCACACAAGTTGTGCTCGGCATAGCGCTGACCGTCCTGCTGTGGAGTGCTGCGCCGCTGCTCAGCCAGGATGCGCAGGTGGTGCAGGGGTTGCGCCTCTCCGCGCCGCTGCTGTTGATCGAACCATTTTACGGCGCGTTTACGGCGTTGTTTCGCGCGCGGCAGACGATGCTGCCGATCGCCGCGTTGAACATCGGCATGCTGCTGGCGCAGGTGGTCCTCACGGCAGGGGTGCTGCTGGCGGGCGGGGGGGTGCTGGCGGCGCTGCTGGTCAATGTGGGCACTTCTGCCGGGCAGCTTGCGGCAGCGTGGGGCTGGTATCGTGCAGCGCGCGCCCATGGGCGGTTTACCGCGCCCACTGCGGAAGATCCCACACCAGTATTGAGAGCTGTGCTGCTGCGCCGAGCGCTGCCGTTCGCGGTGGCGGGGGTGCTGGCGGCGCTGCAACTGCGCGTGGGTGTGCTGCTGCTGGAAAATCTGCGCGGCACGGCGGAAACAGGTTATTACGCTGCGGCGTCCCGGCTGGTGGAGGCGCTGCGCGTGCTGCCTAACGCATTGTTCGGCGTGCTGCTGCCCGCGCTGGCAGGGCTGCTGGCGACACCGGCAGCGCTGGCGCGGCTGTTCCGGCGCACGCTGCTGCTGCTGGCTGGCTTCGGACTGCTGGCGGGGCTGCTGGGGCTGCTATTGGGGCACCTGTTAATCGAGGTTGTCTATGGCAGCGCGTTCTTGCCTGCTGTGCCGGTGCTGCAACTGGCGTTGTGGGCGCTGCTGCCCGGCATGCTGCGCGCCGCGTTGAGCCTGCACCATTATGCCTACCGGCGTGAATGGTGGGTGAACCGTGTAACCGCCATGACACTGCTGCTGCAAATTGCAGCCTGCCTGCTGTTTGTGCCTGCGCACGGCGCGGCAGGGGTGGCGCTGGCGCTGCTGCTCACAGAGCCTGCGGCGTGCGTCCTACTGGCTGCCCCGCTGCAACGTGGGGAGCGTGCGGCATGAAGGCGGGTGCCATGACCAGCCGCCGTGTTGATCTGCTGCTGGCGCTGGCGTCGTTTGCCGCCGCGCTGCTGCTGCGGCTTGCATTTCGCGGCGCATTCGATGGACTGTACGGGCAGGATGCCTACGCCTATTACGACTTTGCCGGGGCGTTAGGGGAGGCGCTGGCACAGGGACAAAGCCCACCGCCGTTTTTCTGGTCGCTGGGCTATCCGGCGCTGCTGCTGGGTGCGTTCAGTGTGTTCGGGATGAATGCCGCAGTCGCACAGGCACTCAGTCTGCTGGCGGGCGCGGGCGTCGTCAGCCTGACGTATGTGCTGGCGCGGCAGGCGGGCGCTGCCTGCTGGTCGGCGCTGCTGGCAGGGGCGCTGGTCGCCGTGTGCGGGCAGGCGGTGCAGTCGAGTCTGGTCGTCATGGCAGACATTCCCGCACTGTTCTGGGCACTGCTGGGCGTCGTTTGTCTGGGGGCGCTGCTGTCGCGTGAGCAGCCTGCGCCGCGCCTGCTGCTGCTGGCGGTTATGGCGCTGGCGCTGGCGGGTCTCACGCGCTGGCTGTATCTGGTGCTGCTGCTCCCGGCTGCCGCTGTGCTGTGGGCACATGCGCGCCAGCAGCTTCGACCGGTGTCCCTGCTGCTTGTGGGCGCAGGACTGGCACTGATCGTTATTCCCCAGCTTGTGTTCAGCCTGAACAGCCCTTACCCGACCTTCAACCACGCCTGGGTGGTCGGCTGGTCGCCCGCGAACGCGCTGCGCCAGTCGTTTGTTAATGTGGATGGTAGTTTTCAGTACGCGCAGGTGAATGCGCTTTTCTATGCCGCGCCGTTTTACGAGGCGTACTATCAGTCACCGTTGTGGACGCCGCTGCTGCTGGTCGGCACGGCGCTGCTGCTGCGCCGGCGGGCTGCCTATTCGCTGCTGCTGCTCGGCTGGGCACTGCTGCCGTATCTGTTTCTGGCGGGGATTCCTTACCAGAACATACGCTTTGCCCTGATCTGCGTGCCCCCAGTAGCTGTCATCGTCGCGCTGGGGGCGCAGGCGGCGCACGCTGCGCTAATCCGTATGCTTTCACAGCGGGGGGTGCTGCTGGCGGGGCTGCTGCTTGCGGCGCTGTCGGTCGCGGGAATCGGGCACACCCTGACGGTGGCAGCGCCGGTGATCACCACGTTTATCACCAACCAGCAGCGCGATAAGGATGTGGCGGCGTGGCTGGCGGGGCGGCTGCCGTCCGGCGCCGTGGTGTATACCTTCGGGCTGACCCTGACACTTGAATATTACACAGATTTGCAGATTATCGAACTGTTTTATGAAACGCCGGAAACGCTGGTGGCGCGCCCGCCCGGCGGTTACCTGCTGCTCAACGTGTGGCAGATCGAAAACCAGTGGGCGGGGCTGGCACCGCAGATTGCCTACCGCTGGCTGCGCGATGTGCGCGGGTTGACGCCGCTGGAGCGTTTCGGCAACTATACGCTGTTCAGGATTGAACAATGAATATCGGACTGCTGCTGCCGGGTTTCAGCCGGGATCTACAGGACTGGGCGATTCCGGTTCAGCAAAATTACGTGCGCGAACTGAGCGCCGTTGACACAGTGCGGGTGCTGGCACTGCGCTACCCGCCTCTTCACGATCCCTATGTGCTGGCAGGGGCGCAGGTTGTTCCGCTGGCAGGTGGCAGCTATACACGCGGTTTCGCGCGGTTGGCGCTGTGGCGGCGTGCGCTGCGCACCTTGACAGCGCTGCACCGGCGGCAGCCGTTTGATCTGCTGCATGCGATGTGGGCGGATGAAACCGGCTTGATTGCGGCGTGGGCAGGGCGGCGGCTGGGCGTGCCGGTGGTGGTGTCGGTGCTGGGCGGCGAACTGGTCGGTTTTGCGGACATTGATTACGGGCTTCAGCGCAGCCGCTTCAGCCGCTGGATTGTCGGGCAGGCGCTGCGTGGCGCGGACGCCGTGATTGTGCAGGCAGGGCACACCCGCCGCCTGCTGGCACAATCCGCCTATGCCGTTCCCGATGCGCGCGTGCATACGATTCCACTGGGGGTAGACCCGGAGCGTTTCACGCCCGGTACGCCCGGCAACCGCCGCCACCTGATTCATGTTGGCGCGCTGGTGGATGTGAAGGCGCAGGAGACTCTGCTGCGGGCGCTGGCACTGCTGGAGGGCGTGACGCTCGATATTGTTGGTGAGGGCTGGCTGCTGCCCGACCTGCAAGCGCTGGCGGCGACACTGGGGCTTGAGCAGCGTGTGCGCTTCGTGGGCGCTGTGGCGCACCCTGATTTGCCCGCGTTCTACCGCGAGGCTGCGCTGCATGTGTTTGCTTCGCGGCACGAAACCGGACCGCTGACCATCCTGGAAGCGGCAGCCTGCGGTGTGCCGAGTGTTGGCACGGCGGTGGGGCTGCTGCCCGATTACCCTGCGCTGGGTGTGGCAGTGCCGGTGGGCGATGTGCCTGCGCTGGCACAGTCAGTGGGCGCGCTGCTGAATGATCCGGTGCGTTTAACTACGCTGCGGCGGCTGGCGCTGGATGCTGCGCGGGACGAGTTGAGCATTCAGCAGACTGTGCTGCGCTGCCGCCGGTTGTACAGCCATCTGGTCAACGACTATGCAGTGCGGACTCAGTAGCTGCGCCACCAGATGCCGGTGCATTCCGGCAGCACCAGCAGACTCTCGCGCAGGATGCGGTCTGCCAGTTCATCGCCGAAAAAGAAGCGCGTGAGCTGGTCTGCCTCGCCGACAGACTCAAACTCGTAATCCGTGCGTATCCACGTTTGCGCGTAGCCCTGTGCTGCCAGCCAATCGTAATAGATGCGCAGATGTTCATTGGGCGGAGCAGGTGTTTCGCTGCCAGTACCGAGTGTTTCGATAATGATTGCCGTGCCACCGGGACGCAGGATGCGCTGCATTTCGCCGAGCGCTGCGCTGAGCGCCTGTTCCCACTGGTCACTGTACCACGTCATGCTGTGTCCAAAGCTCCACCCGGCAATGGCGATGTCGGCAGTTGCTGTCCGCACCGGCATATGACGGTTGTCGCCCGCTGCCAGCGTCCAGCGATCAAAGCGCATGGGCGACAGGTTCGCCTGTGCCACGCCCAGCATGTGCGGCGAAAGATCAAAGGCGAAAATACGGCGTACATAGGGAACCAGCAGCCGGGTTAGTCTGCCCGTGCCCGCGCCGAACTCAACGACTACAGTCTCTTGCAGCGGATGAATCTGGTGCAGGGCAGGCAGCAGATGTCCTTGATAATCCTCGCGAGAGACCATCGCGTCGTACTGCGCGGCTCTGTTGGCGTAAATTTCCTGGAAGTGATCGCCCATACGTCTACCTCGCTCAGATAACTTTCGCTGGATAAGGATACAGCCTGCGCTGATGTCTGTAAGCGTTTCTGTGCAGAGGCGAAGCGCCCTTCGCCCCTGTCGCCTGCCGCCCGCTTAAGCGCGGAACGCCTCAAGCTGTTTAATCAGCTTTTCCTGATTGACTTCCGGGTGCTGATCAAGCAGTGTCTTAAACCGCTGGATATATTCAGCGACCTGCGGGCGTTCATACGCCTCGAACCGTAGGGTGATTGCCGGCTGCGTGTTGCTGGCGCGTACCAGCCCCCACCCGTGTTCAAACTGGGCGCGCACCCCGTCAATGTCCACCACTTCGTAATGTTTGGATAGTTCTTCCCTGATCTCGTCAATGATCTGGAATTTGATGTTGTCTGGTGCGTCGAGGATGATTTCCGGCGTGGCGGGCAGCTTGGGCAGTTCGTCAAACACGTCTGAGACAGACTTGCTGGTTTGCGAGAAGATTTGCAGCGCCTTGAGTGCCACCAGCGGGGCATCGTCGAAACCGTAATACTCTTCGCCGATGAACAGATGTCCGCTGACCTCACCGCCCAGCGGCGACCCGATTTCCGCCATTTTGAGCTTCATCAGGCTGTGCCCGGTTTTCCACATCAGCGGCACACCGCCATATTTCCTGATCTCGTCCGGCAGCGCCTGTGATGCCTTTACGTCGAAGACAATCGTTGCACCTGGCTGTCGCGAGAGCAGGTCACGTGCCAGCAGTGCCAGCAGCCGATCTGCCGCAATATGATGTCCGTGATTGTCAATAAAGCCGCAGCGATCCGCATCGCCGTCAAATGCCAAACCGAGGTCTGCGCCCAGTTCAATGACCTTATGCTCCAGGTCTTTGGTCATTTCGGGGTCTTCCGGGTTGGGCAGGTGGTTAGGGTAGGTGCCGTCAGACTCGCAGTACAGGCAGTGGACTTCGATGCCCAGCCCGCGCAGCATCGGCGGCACATAAGTCCCACTCAGCCCGTTTCCGGCGTCCAGCACAACCTTCAGCGGGCGCTGAAGCTTCACTTTGCCCTGAATAGTCGCCATATGGCGGTTGATGATGTCAAAATCCTCCTGCCGTTCGCCCGCGCCGCTGGCAAAGGCATCCTGTTGGATGATGCGCAGCAGTTCCAGAATCTGGTCGCCTGCCAGCGCCAGTTTGCCGTATGCCATTTTGATGCCGTTGTAGCGTGTGTCCAGATGGCTGCCGGTAATCATCACGCCCGCGCCTTTGCCCGTGTAGCTGGCGGAGGCGAAATACACCGTTGGCGTAATCACCTGCCCGATGTCGGTCACGTTCAGCCCGGTGGCAAGCAGCCCGCGTATCATCGCGTCCTTGAGCGGCGGGGAGGTCAGACGGTTGTCGCTGCCGACAAACACACGCTCGGTGCCAAATTCTCTGGGCAGATACGTGCCGAGTGCCTTGCCCACCAGTTCTGCCACTGTGGGGGTGAGCTGCGGCGTGTCACCGCTGACAGTACCGCGAATGTCATACTTGCGGAAAATCGAAGCCAGAATGTTCGCCATGTGTTGCTGCTCCTGAATAGTGCCCTGTCAATAAGTGGCTATCCATACACTCGAACAAGGGAACTAATCCCCCTGTTTTAAGGCAGGTTTGTGGATAGATCTAAATCCGGTCCGCATCATGCGGTTCAGCAGGCGGGAACAGCCCTGCCGGCTGGTCATTCCCAGTGAGTGAACGGCGCATACAGCCGTGCCGCCGCGCTGAACAGTTCGCGGCAGGCGTCCAGCAGCGATGCCCCCCGCCCGCCGACCGGCTCTTCTTCACCCGCGACCTTCAGCAGCACTGCCACGCGGTCATTCGGGCGTTCAACCGGGTGATAGAAGATGGTCAATTTCCAGCGATCCTGAAACGCGGCGGCAGTGACGGTAAGCAGTCGTTGCAGCACGGTGTCTGTGTCTTTGTCCAGCCATTCCTTCTCGGCATAGTTGACCGGCTGCTTGACGGCGGATTCCAGCGAGTTGAAGATGTTGTAACGCTGTGCGATGCCGCTCCACAGTTCGCGCAGTGCGCCGCCAAAAGCGGGCGCGTCGTCGAAGTGTTCGTCAACCTGCCCCCAGCTTGCGCGCGCGCCCCAGCGAATTTCCCCTTCATCCGGGTAGGCGAAGACGGTTAGCATGGCATCCCGGCTGAAATTGATGCTGATATGCCCGATGGTTGCCTGCCATGCCAGCCAACCGTTTTTCGGGCGGTTCGGCAGCGGGCGGTTCGGCAGTGTTTCGTTGCCCATTGTCCTGTCTTTGTCCTATGAAAACAAATCATCTTCAACTTCGTGGCGCTCAATTGCCTCAATCAAGTTCGCTTCAATCGTACCCACATCATCGTGAAGTATGATGTAGTGCAGTCCATGCAGGTGATAGGGTAGTTTGGGGATTTCTTTGCTCAATATTGGCACGATTACCTTGCGCTCGGACAGAGCGTAACTCACTTCGCGTTCGACTTCGTCGGACAGTGCCGCGTCCGGTGTCCAAATCACGATAATGTGGGTGGCGGCGTCCAATGCCTTCTGCACGGTCTGACGCCAGATTGCCCCGGCTTTGATCTTCGCATCCCAGAACACCGCTTTCCCATTGCGGATCAGCATCTCCGACAATTCCTTGGCGATTGAACGCTGTTTGCGCGAATAGGCGATAAATACGCGCGCTGTCGAGTCATTGGACAGAATGCGATTTCGTGCTTCCCCAGTTACATCCTGTGCGATTGTTGTTGCCTGCTCTTCAGTGTCACTGGTTTCAGTACCAATGGGCACTGTTTTGAGATGGTGGATGACCTTTTCTATCCCCTGAGTCTCAAAATCAACAGATGCATCAACCGCATTCAGGTTCAACAGATAGAATGGCAGCGATGCGTCAGGATGAACAATCACCGGCAAGATCGGCTTATTAAGACTATGTGCAAACGCCGCCTCATTTTTCTGAATACGCGAACGGTGATCGGTCAACTGCGGAGTCACGAGAATGATAATCAGATCCGCGTTGTCAATTGTGTTGATAATCGTGTCAGCCCAACTAGGTTCCGTAACTGGAATGGTAATATTCCATATCACATCAAAACCGCCAGATCGCAGCCTTTGTGCAAGCAGTTCTGCTGCCGGTTCGCCGTCGTGCCGCGAATATGTGAGATAGACCTGCATCAGCTCACGATCCCCTCACCTACTTTTTGATCTTCAGCTCTTTGCCGTCGATGGTTGCCGTGAATTTCAGCCGGGCGTTTTTGCCCCCCACGGCGTCAATAACCACCTGGGTTCCCGCTGCCGGGTTCTCGCGCAGCAGGAAATCCGCCAGGGGTTCGCGCACTTCGCGCCGGATAATGCGCTTGAGCGGACGCGCGCCGTATTCCGGTTCGTCGTTCTGGTCAAGCATCCATTCCAGCGCCTTATCCGTGAATTCCAGATTCAGCCCGCGTTCGGCGGCAAGCTGCTGGTCTTTCTTGAGCATCAGCTTGAGGATGCTGCGCAGATTATCATCCGACAGCGAATTGAACATGACCACCTCATCCATACGGTTGAGGAATTCCGGGCGGAACCAACTGCGCACTTCTTCCATCGCGGTCTCGCGCACTTCGTCGTCAATCACCGGGACGGCGAGTTCCTGCGAACCGAGGTTGCTGGTCAGAATGATTACGGTTTCGCTGAAGTAGGTCGGGTTGCCGCGCCCGTCGGTCAGGCGTCCTTCTTCCATCACCTGAAGCAGAATGTCCATGATGCGCGAGTGCGCTTTTTCCACCTCGTCAAACAGCACAATAATATACGGCTGCTTGCGCACACGCTCGGTCAACTGCCCGCCGGACTCGCTGTCCACATAGCCGCTGGGGGAACCGAGCAGGCGGTTGAGGCTGCTTTCGTCCTTAAATTCGCTCATGTCCAGCGGCAGCATCGCTTCTTCGCTGCCAAACATGAACTCCGCCAGCACCCGCGCCAGTTCGGTTTTGCCAACACCTGTCGGTCCAAGGAACAGGAACGAACCTATCGGGCGTTTGGGGTCTTTCAAACCCACGCGCGCCGTCTTGATCGCGCGGCTGACCGCCAGCACCGCCTGATCCTGCCCGATGATACGTTCCTGCAGGTGTTCGACCATGCTGGCATAGCGCACGCGCTCGTCCTCGCCCAGCTTGCTCACCGGCACGCCGGTCATCTGGCTGGCAATCAGCGTGATGTCTTCTGCATCCAGCGTGCTGCCGTCGCCGGTTTCCGGCTTGTATGCCAGATTGCCCTGTTTGCTCATGTTGACCATCGCGGCGGTGCGGTGCAGCAGGTGTTCGGCGCTGCGCGGCAGGGGCGTGGTGGTCATGTAACGTTTGGCAAGCCGCACTGCCAGCTTGAGGGCATCCTCTTTGATCTCGACGCCATAATCCGCTTCGAGATGCGCTTTCATCATCTTGAGGATTTCGAAAGTTTCTTCGAGATCAGGCTCTGGCACCCGCACGATGGTGCTGTTTTCAGTAATGGCACTCACCGACGCCAGCCGCTGGTTATATTCCAGTTCGGTAGTGCTGCCGATGATCACCGGGTCAGAGGACAGGAACGCCTTTTGAATCAGCGGCGTGGATTTGCTGAACTCTGCTTTGATCGGTCCGCCGAAGAAGCGGTGCAGATGCGGAATAAACAGGATGCCGTTTGCCGCTTTGCTCATGCCCGCGCGCATCGCCGCCTGATCGTTATCCAGCAGGGCGGTTTCTTCGATCTGCACGAGGCTCTGTAAACCCGATGGTCCTTTGCCTTCAGCCATCAGCAGACCCAGACTGTAGCCCAGTGTGCGTTTGCCCACACCGTCCGGTCCCAGCAGAATAATGTGGCGGCGCACGGACTGCGTCAGGATGTTGATGATCTCGCGCAGCAGATTTTCGCGGAAATAGACCGCACGCAGATCGCCCGCCTTAGCCGCGTTGACAACATCCTGGGCGGTGCTGTCCGGACGGCGGCGCACGGTGCTGTGTTCGCTGATGGCGTCAGAAATCGCTTTGGGCGTGATGCCGTGCTGCCGCAGCAGCCCGCTGGTGCTGATCTGTGTATCCGCCAGCGCCGCCAGCACGTGAACCGCCCCGATGCGCACCTCATCACCAGCATTGGCGACGGTCAGCGCTTCGTCAATGGCAATGATCGTCTGCCGCGACATCTGCACGGACTTGTTGCCGCGTGCGGTGAAGTCGAGGTTGCCGCTCTGGTCGCGGCGGCTTTCTACGGCGAGGTGTACCTGCCGTTCCAGCCGTTCCAGGTCTACGCCCCGACTGCTGGCGAACATGCTCAGCAGCCGCGAGGCAGAGGTTTCCGGGCGCTGCATCAGCGCCAGCAGCAGCAGTTCGGGCATCAGCGTTGTCTTGCGGTACTTGTCTTTCAACGCGACGGCATCGTTCATGATGTCGTCCATCTCTTTGGAGAGCAGATCAGGGTTCAGTGTGCCCATAGGTGTTTTGTCCGAGGTTCTTCTAAATTGAATTGTCACCCTTTAAAGTTAACCTGAAACCGGGTCAGGGACAAGGTGCGGGCTGCAAGCACGCCAGTCTAAATCTGCCGTCATAGATGTACCTGCACTGCGTGTCACCAGCTTCCGGCGTAGTCAACGCTGTAGGGCGCTGCCTGAAGTTTGTGGTAGGCGTAGTGCAGTTCGACCAGTTGGCGCAAGTGCAGCAGGTCGTGTGCCAGCCATGCCATCAGCAGATCGCCTGCACTGATCCTGCCAAACGGCGCTTCGACTGCCCGTTCCCATTCAGGCATGTTCAACCCGCGCAGCCACGCAAGCGACTGTTCGCGTTCCTGCAAGAACTGCGCCAGCGAGGGTTCCAGATCGCGCTGGTTATACTGGCGCGCAGTCACCCAGCCTGTCGGGTCAATCGGCGGGGGCAGCCCTTCTGCCTGCTCCAGAACGTGTTTGACCCGCGTGCGGAAATCCTCGCGTTCTTCGTCCGCCAGATGATTGACCACTTCCAGAATCGACCAGGACTCCGCGTCCGGTTTCCAGCGCGCCTGCTCAGCCGAGATGCCCGCGACCATAGCGCGCACTGCCTGCGCCTGCTGTTCTAACTGTGTAATGCAAACTGCGAGACTCTGCATCGTTCCCCCTCTCCTGAAAACATGCGTTCTATCCGGGGGCTATTCTAGCACATTTGCGGCAGCCGTGCCTGCTGTGGTAATCAGGGGCTGCTGAGCATCACCGGCAGCACGCCGTTTGCCGTTTGTGTACCAAACAGCACGGCGCAGGCAGTGGTCACTGCCGGGGGCAGCGGGCTGTAGGTTGCCAGATAGCTGCTCACCGCCGGGAAAACCTGCCAGTCAAACGGAGAAACCAGCGCGACGACAATCGTTTGTTCTGCCGGAAGGGCATTGACCAGGGCTGCCTGTTGGGGGTTGTTGATGGCATCCTGTGTAAAGACAATCGTGATGTCCGCTGCGTAACGGGCGTTCTGCGCCGCTGCGGCGCTGTCCTCCTGTGTTGGGCGATCTGTTACACTGCGAAACAGGGCATTCGGGGCATAGGCGCTGCACTCGCGCCAGATTTGGGTCCGGTTGCCGGGATAGACAATCTGTACACGGGCGCTGGTGTCCACCGGCAGCAGCCCGGCGCTGTCCGCCGCCAGCGTCACCCCGGCGCGGAAAATGTCATCTACCAGTGCCGCGCCGTCGTCTGTGTCAATCTGGACTGCGTTCGTGTCAATCGGCTGCCAGTCCAGCACGCCGTAGCGGGCTTTCGCTTGCAGAATGCGCAGCACGGATTCGTCTATTTGCGCTTCGGCAATCGCGCCGCTGCGCACTGCCTCCACAACCGCACGGATCATTGCCGCCTGCCCGTCCGGTCCCACGTTGGGACCAGGCAGCAGCACGTCCACGCCTGCTTGTACCGCCAGCACCGCCGCCTGTGGCAGCCCATAAGCAGCCTGAATCGCGCCCATGTCCAGCGCGTCGGTGACGATCAGCCCGGCAAAACCCATTTCGCCGCGCAGCAGCCCGGTAACCACATGGTACGACAGCGACGCGGGCAGTGGTTCGGCGTCCAGCGTGGGCAGCCACAAATGCCCGACCATCACCGCGCCTACACCGCCCTCAATTGCCGCGCGGAAGGGCACCAGTTCCACGCTGTCCAGCCGTGCCCGGTTATGCGGGACGACTGCCAGCGCGCTGTGCGAGTCCTCGGCAGTGTCGCCATGACCGGGGAAATGTTTCACTGTCGCCAGCACGCCAGCATCCTGCATCCCGCCGATGAAGCCAATCAGCGCGGGGGTAACGATTGCTGGCAGGCTCCCCCACGCGCGCCGCCCGATGATCGGGTTGTTCAGGTTGGTGTTCAGGTCGGCAACCGGCGCGAGGTTCATGTGAATGCCCACTGCGCGCAGTTCACCTGCAAGCTGCGCCCCGGTACGTGCCGCCAGTGCCGGATCATGCGCTGCTGCCAGCAGCATCGGCGCGGGGTAGGCAGTGAACGCGGGATCTTCCAGCGTCATGATGATGCCCATTTCCTGATCCACCGCGATCAGCAGCGGAATGCCGCCAGTGTCCGCGATACTCTGCTGCCAGCCATTGGTCAGCGCGGCGACCTGCTGCGGCGTACCGGCGTTGTTCTCAAAGACAACCACGCCGCCCGGCTGGTAGGTTTGCAGAAAATCGCGCCCCACGTCAGTGACAACATGACCGTACAGGCTGACAAAGAACATCTGCCCAACTTTTTGCTCCAGCGTCATGTCTGCCAGCAGTGCGGCTGGTGTGGACGGCTGTGGTTGGGCGCGGGCTGCCGCCAGCAGCAGGGGCAGAATGAGCAGGCACAGTCGCAGCGGCTTCAACCGTGCACCTCCAGCACCCACAGGTTGCCGTCATTGGCACTCTGGAACAGAATTCGCCGCCCATCTGCCGAGACATCCCAATCCCCATTGGCGATCAGGAATGGCAGCGTGGTGGCGTCGGTCAGCGTGCGGTTGGTGCGTGTGGGAATGTGATAGTAGGCAAGCGTCTGGTAGGGCTGTTCAGGCGTATAGGGCAGGTAGTAGAGGCTGTCGGCATCGCGCCACTGCCAGCCGCCAATCCAGGGCAGCCGTTCCGCCTGTGCGCCGCTGACCGTGGCGATAGTGAAGACACCATTGGTGGTGATGTCCGGCTGAGAAGTGATGTAGAACAGCAGGCGTCCGCCACCCGGCGCGATGCTCAGTCCGCGCAGCCACGCCCATGTGCCCAGTGTGAACTGTGTGTCTGTGCGGGTGTCATAAACGGCAAGCGTAGTGCGCCGCCCTTCGCCGGGGATGGTCAGCAGCAGGCGCGCTTCATCCAGCCATGCCGCGCCTGCGCCGGGCGCAGTGAAGACCACCCGCGCGTTCTGCCCGTCGAAAGCGCTGACCCACACCGACGCATTGGGCGCGCTTTGTCCCGGCACACTCACGCCGCTGCGTTCAAGCCACAGCAGGCGCGTGTTGTCGCTGTTGAGTCCGGGCATATTGTTGCCCGTTGGCACTGTCCAGGCGGCATTGTCTGCTGCCCGGCGGATGTAGACCTGACCACCGTCGCGGATGATGGCGTGTGTGCCATCAGGTGAGCGCGCAGGCAGGGGAGCCAGCCCCAGATTTTCCAGCGGGGCAACCTGGGACGCCGACCAGCCGTAGACCTGGGCGCGTTCGCCGGGTACGCCGTCCATCACATAGAAGCGGTCAGGATCGGTGGCACTCCACTGCGGGTGGGCGCAGCAGCCGTCGCGGGTGATCTGTGTCAGGGTGACGCTGCTGTCCTGCGGCAGTTCGCCTGCGCTGCGGAACAGTGGCGCGCTGGCTGGCGGGCGTTCTGCGTTGGCGGGTGGGTAGCTGACGGCGTAGTCGTTCAGCCGTGCGCCGCCGAAAGCGGTTGCTGGTTGGTCATCCAACCGCATCCAGCGGCGGGGGTTGGTCAGATCCATCTGGAACAGCGGGTAGCCAAACGCGCCGAATGCCGCCAGCGCGTGCCAGTTGGCGTCAATGTAATCGATTGGATTGTACGCCGTGCGGTAATCCAGCGAGCGCACTTCCAGATGCAGGTGCGGGCGTGAGTCGCAGGTCGAATCGGGGTCGCCGCTGAGCGCGACCTGCTGCCCCTGCGCTACAAACTGCCCCTCAACCAGTGTAGGGCGTTCCAGCAGATGCCCGTAGAGCACAATCAGGTTGTGCTGCGGATGGCGGATGAGCAAATTGTGCGGGCGCGAGCCGAAGCCAAAGTTGTCCACAAAGGCGATTTCGCCGTCCGCCATTGCCACCAGCGGTGTGCCGCAGGGCATGGAAATATCGATGCCAAAGTGCAGCCCCTGCCCCGCCTCGTACCACTGGCTGCCGAAGTTGTACGCGCCGGTGGTGTTGCCGTAAAGCTGCCCCATCAGCCATGTTGACGGACCGGGCGGCACGGCAACGGGCATGACCAGCGGTTTGCCCCCGCTTTGCGCAGCAGCGGGCATTGTGCTGGTAAAACTGAGCACAGCCAGCAGCGCAGGAATGCAGCGTTTCAGGAGAAGGTTCAACAGCCTCATCGTAAACTTCCCGTTTACGGACATTGACGGCAATTATATCATTCTGCCCATGACGACATTAACCCTCGGTATTCTTGGTGGTGGACAGCTTGCGCAGATGCTGACACAGGCAGCGGTGTCGCTGGGCATCGGCACGGCGGTGTTTGAGCGCACGGCGGACAGCCCTGCCGCGCGGCTGACGCACAGACAGGTGGTCGGCGCGTGGGAGGACGAGGCAGCGCTGGCGCAGTTTGCCGCCCTGTGCGACGTGGTGACGCTGGAAAACGAATTTGTGGACGCGGGCGTGCTGCACAGGCTGAACGCGCTGGGGCTGCCGGTGTACCCTGCGGCGGACACGCTGGCACAGGTGCAGGACAAGCTGGTGCAGAAGCAGACAATGCAGGCGGTGGGCATTCCCGTCCCGGCGTTTTGTGCGGTCAGCACGCCGGCGGATGTGCTGGCAGCGGGCGAACGGTTCGGTTATCCGCTGCTGCTTAAGGCGCGGCGGGATGGCTATGACGGCTACGGCAATGCCACGCTGCGCAGCCCCGACGACTTGCCCGCTGCATGGGGGCGGTTGGGCGCGGACCGCGGGCGGGCGCTGCTGGCGGAGGCGTGGGTGCCGTTTGCGCGCGAACTGGCGTTGATGGTCGTGCGCGGGCAGGACGGCGAAACCCGGCTCTACCCGCTGGTTGAAACGGTACAGCAGCAGCATATCTGTCATGTGGTGCGCGCGCCGGCGGACGTGCCCGCAGCGACGGCGCGGGCGGCAAACGACATTGCGCTGCGGGCGGTGGAGGCAGTCAACGGTGTGGGCGTATTCGGTGTCGAACTGTTCCTGCTGGCGGATGGGGGCGTGCTGTATAACGAGATCGCGCCGCGTCCGCACAACAGCGGGCATTACAGCATCGAGGCGTGTCTGACCTCGCAGTTTGAGAATCACCTGCGCGCTGTACTGGGTTATCCACTGGGCGACACGGCGCTGCGCACTTCGGGGGCGGTAATGGTCAATCTACTGGGGGCACGCGCTGGCGCAGCAGACCCGCATGGCATTCGCGCGGCGCTGGCGGTGCCGGGCGCGCATCTGCACATTTACGCTAAACGCGAGGTGCGTCCGGGGCGCAAGATGGGGCATGTGACCGTGCTGGGCGAGAATGTCGCAGCGGCGGAAGCGCTGGCACGGCAGGCGGCGGCGCTGGTGGCATTGTAGGTTTGAGGGGAAATTGAGGCGATGAATCCGAAAACCGGCAGGATTCTGGTCGGTATCATCATGGGCAGTGACAGCGATTTGCCCACTATGGAGGCGGCGGCGGACATCTGCCGCGAGTTTGGCGTACCCTGTGAACTGCGCGTGGTCAGTGCGCACCGCACGCCGGAGGACATGGCGCAGTATGCCCGCACGGCGCACGAGCGCGGGCTGCGCGTGATTATTGCCGGGGCGGGGGGCGCGGCGCATCTGCCGGGCATGGTCGCTGCCTACACGCCCTTGCCGGTGATCGGCGTTCCGGTGCAGAGCAAAGCACTTAACGGGCTGGACTCGCTGCTGTCGATTGTGCAGATGCCTGCCGGGGTGCCGGTGGCGACGGTGGCGATTGGCGGCGCGAAAAACGCGGGGCTGCTGGCGGTGCAGATTCTGGCGGCGTTTGACGCGGCGCTTCAGCAGCGTCTTTTGGCATATAAGGCGCGCATGGCAGACGAGTCGCGGGCGAAGAACACCGGGCTGGACACCACACCATGACGCTGGTGCTGCGCTTCTGGAAGCCCTACGGCGTGCTGACCAGATTCACCGATGAAGTGGGTCGCCCGACGCTGGCGAATTACCTCACGCTGCCGGGCGTCTACCCGGTGGGGCGGCTAGACGCGGACAGCGAAGGACTGCTGCTGCTGACCGATGACGGCATGCTGGCGGGCAGGCTGACCGACCCGACGTTTGCGCATCCGCGCACGTATCTCGCGCAGGTGGAGCGCATCCCCGACGAGGCAGCATTGCAGCGCCTGCGGGCAGGGTTGGAACTGCGTGACAAGAACAGCAAGAAGCTCTACCATACGCGCCCGGCGCTGGCAGACCTGCTGCCCGAAGCCCCCACGCTGCCGGAGCGCCCCGTGCCAATTCGCCACCGCCAGACTGTGCCGACAGCGTGGCTGCGGCTGACGCTGACCGAAGGGCACAAGCACCAGGTGCGCCAGATGACCGCCGCTGTGGGGTACCCCACACTGCGGCTGGTGCGCTGGGCGGTGGGCGCGGTCACGCTGGCGGGGTTGCAGCCCGGTGAGTGGCAGGCGTTGAGCGAGGCAGAGATCGCGGCACTGCGCCGCGCGGTGACGAAGCGGGTATGAGGCGTGGTGGGCGAAATCGCACTGCCGCATCGAATGCAGCGCGGTTTCAGCCACGCTTGTTGAACTCCATCCAGAAGTGATCAGCAATCCATGAGAAAGGCGGAAAACCGCTGACTTGCGCCTCTAACCCGGTGAGCGCCCGCAGCAGCCGCGCGCGTTTTTCGACCACGCCATAGGCATCACTGGGCGGCAGGAAGATCCCCAGCCCGCCGATGTAGGTCCGCCGGAAATGCGGCGCAAAATCGCTTGTTAGCCGCCGGGGTGTGGGGTAATAGATGCGGATAGGCGGGGTATTCGCGTCCGGCTGGAAGCTGCTGCTGCCGCGCCAGCGCCGTGTCGCCGTGTCCAGGTCGCCGTGCAGCCCGTGCCACAGGCTTTCCCACAGGCAGAAGCGCCCCATCACGCCCAGAGCCAGCACCCCGTCAGGGCGAACACGCGCCGCCAGCCATGCTGCCAGCGGACGCCAGTCATCCAGCACGTTCAGCGCTCCAAAGTTGGACACCACGCCGTCAAACTGTCCAGCAAGCGCGGTCAGCGCCCGCAGATCAAGCGGCACAGGCGTCACGCGCCCGGTGTGGGCGGTCTTGCGCGCGGTTTCCGCCAGCATTGCGCGGCTCACATCAGTAGCGGTGACATAAACCCCCATGTTCGCCAGCGCCAATGCATCCTCGCCTGTGCCACAGCCCAGTTCCAGTACATGGTCGCCTGGCTGAAAATGCGCTAGCAGGCGGGTCTGCACGCGCGCCCGCAGCCAGCGCCCGACAGCGGTGTACGTGAAATCGGCGTCGTAGCCCGGCGCAAGCGGGTCAAATGCCTGCGGCGGGTTGGGCGGATTCATGCAGTGGATTCCATTTGGAGAACAGGTCGGCGGCGTGTTTCAGTCCGTCCTCGGCGCGGATGTATTCGCCCATCTGGCGCGCCCGTTCACGG
Source organism: Anaerolineae bacterium (assembly GCA_034435675.1). Classification (GTDB taxonomy): domain Bacteria; phylum Chloroflexota; class Anaerolineae; order Aggregatilineales; family Phototrophicaceae; genus DAOTWP01. The sequence goes on along the minus strand of DAOTWP010000155.1, from coordinate 50,004 downwards.
ATGGGCGCGTGGGTGGCGGCAAGGCGAATCGCATAGGCGAGCGAGTCAGCCGTCAGCGCCCGGCGTGGAATCGGTGACGGCGCAAGACCGCGTTCTGCCAGCCGTGTCCCCCAGAAGAACTGGTCGGTGATGTGCGGCACAATCACAGCGGGTATCCCGGCGCGCAGTCCGGCGGCGGTAGTGCCCGCGCCCCCATGATGTACGACGGCTTTCATGCGTGGGAACAGCCACAGATGCGGCGCGGAGTCCAGCTTGAACACGGTATCCGGCAAATCCCCTGCCTGAATGCCCTGCCAGCCGGTGAGCAGCAAGCCGCGCTGCCCGGTCCTGCGCAGGGCGCGCAGGGCAAGCTCTGCGGTTTGTTCGGGGTTACGGCTGCTCATGCTGCCGAAGCCGATGTATACCGGCGGTTCGCCATCTGCCAGAAAATCCAGCAGGGCTGATGGCGGCTGCCAACCGGGTTCATCGAGGAAATAGTAGCCAGTGATGTGTACATTCGGCAGCCAGTCCGGCGGGCGATCCACAATATGGCGGCTGAAACTGATCAGTGTGGGCAGCCGCCGCGTAGCATTGTAATACGCTGTCCAATCCTGCGCGGGCAGCCCCAGCGTTTCGCGGCGAAAACGGTTGAGCTGGCTGCCGAACAGCGTGCGGTCCACACGATCCCACATGCGGTAGGACAGCCGGTTGTACCACCCGCCGAGGCTGAAGGGCGGCGCAAAGGTGGTCAGCGGGAACTGGTTTGTGGGCACGACCGGATACGGAGCCATGGTCACCAGCGGCAGGCGCAGCCGTTCGGCAATTGAATGGGTGAGCAAATTGAAGGTCCAGTTGCTGACGATGACATCCGTCTCCTGGCACGCTGCCCAGGCATCCTGCAAGATCTGCCAGACCACCGGCGCAATCATGTCATAAAGCGCGCGCACGTAGACAGCCGGGTTTTTGCTGGTAGCCAGCGCTTTGCCCGCATCGCTCTCGATAATTTGCTGGATGTCCCCGTGAATCGGGAAAAATTGCAGCCCGTGTTGTGCCACGAGCCGCCCGTGATTTTCCGATGTCGCGGCGCGCACCTGATAACCGGCGTTGTGGAGTGCTGTGCCCAGGGCGATGAATGGCTGCACATCGCCGCGTGTTCCGATGCTGATTATCGTGACACGCATGTCCTTACCTTTTGCTCTGTCCTGACGCTAGCTTCCGGCAGTGGATGCCGGGTTTGCCGGTTGCAGCAGCGAACCGCGCTGCTCCCGCCGTGTTTGGGTCAGTGCCATACCGAGCCTGCCAATGCGCGTGTTGAACCACAGCTTAGCCTGGCGGTGCAGGGGCGTGTTCCCGGCGGTGCGTGCCCTGTGCAGCGCGACCTCATTGACCATCCAGCGGGTGGCAAAACTGTAGAAGCGCGGCGAATAGCGCCCGGCGACGGTCAGATCACGATCCGTGCGTTCCTGCCAGGCGCGATCTGTCAGAATGCGGCTTTCGACCTCGGCATAATACGGCGTGCCTTTGATCGGATAGGCGACTGTGGTCAGGAATATGTCCGGGCTGGCGATCTTCAGGTGCTCAACGGTCTCTGCCAGTTCGCGGATACCTTCGTTTTCGTAGCCGAGCATGATAAACATGCCCGTTTCAATGCCGTGCCGCTGAAGCAGGTGCGTTTTCTCCTGCACGTCCTTGACCTGCACCTTGCGCTGCATGGCATCCAGCACCGTTTGCGAGCCGCTCTCCGATCCATTCCACAGGCGGTAGCAGCCCATGTCCGCCAGCGTTTTGACGACTTCTTCGTTCAGCCGGTCCGCGCGCGAGATGCACTCAAAGGGAATGCGCACCCCACGCGCCTTGAGCGCCTCGGCATACTGGAAGAACCAGCGGTAGTTGATCGTAAAGACATCATCGGCATACCAGATCAGGTCGGGGTTGTAGCGTTCCTTGATCCACAGCAGTTCATCGGCAGCATCTTCCGGCGTGCGGCGGCGGTGCGTATTGCCGAACACACTGTGACTGCACCAGGTGCAGGTGTACGGACAGCCGCGCGCACAGATGACCGATACCGAACTCCTGCCGTGATGGGTTTGCCACACCTGCATATAGTGTGGAATATCAATCGCTTCGCGGTCGGGCCAGGGCATGGCGCTCAGGTCGGCAATCTGCGCACGGGGCAGGGTTTCAATCACGCTGCTGTTGTCGTTCAGGTACGCAATGCCATTGAGCAGTTCGAGATCGGACACGCCATGCTGTGCCAGATGCGGCAGCAGCGCTTCCAGCGTCAGTTCGCCCTCGCCCTTAACGATGATGTCCGCGCCCACATGCAGGTATTCCGCCGCATAGTAGGGCGGTTCGGGTCCACCGAGTATCACGATTGCCCCGTGCTGCTTGCAGATGGCGATCATCTTCAGCACGTTGAACTTGGTCATCATGTTGGTATAGATGCCCACAACGGGCGGGCGTTCCTGCGCGACGAGTGCGCTGAAGTCGGCAAGATTGCTGAAGGTGCTGTCGAACACGCCGATGCTGAACCCGCGTGACTTCAGGTAGGACGAAATGTACAGGATGCCCAGTGGTGGATAGGGGCGCATGATTTTGCGTTCATGCGGGTCTTCATACAGGAAATAGCTATGCGCAAGCAGTAGGTCCATGCTGCCAGTACTCGTTCTCCAGCGCCAACATTACAGTACAGAAATTGTCAGGTTATAATTCGATTTCAGCCACCAACGCAATTGTAATGATGCAGCCCGATTCGCGCAAACACGCAGTAGGATGGGGAGGAAATTCTCATTCCATTTTGCCGCAGCCGACCCCTCGCTACTACTACCACTACCACCCAAGGGGTGTGGTAGTGGTAGTAGTAGGCGAACAGTGGGCGACCCGGTAATATTTGCGCTGGGGAAACGTCGAGTTACTGTATCCTAAGTACAACCACAGAAATCTCGCGGGATTATTTTCCGTAGGGGCAGGTCTCAGACCTGCCCCTACATCCGACATTTTCAATTTGGTTGTACTTAGTAGTCCGACAAGGTTAAGTTGACTACTGAGATACAGCCCTCACCCCCTCAGTCCCCCTCGCCCGAACGCCGCTTCGCGACTGGGCGAGGGGGAGGGAAAGTCTCCGACAATTGGGTTGCTCCCCGCTCCTGGTGCCGAAGGCACGGTCGGGAGAGGGGTTGGGGTGAGGGCTAGACAAAGGCATCGGGTGTCATGCTCATCTTGTCGGACTCCTAGCGCCGTCCCAGCAGCCGTGCCAGCAGCCCGCCCAGCCAGGTAATCAGCCCTTCGCGCTCCAGCCCTTCGCGCTCCAGCCCTTCGCGCTCCAGCCCTTCGCGCTCCAGCCCTTCGCGCCCCAGCCCTTCGCGCCCCAGCCCTTCGCGTTCCTCCGGCGTGGGGTCGGTGCTTTCCTGCGTTCGTGCGCGGCGTGCCATCTCGCGCACGCTCAGCATGCCTTCGCCCGCGTCGAACTGTCCCAGGATGTCCTCCTTTGGCGCAGGGCGGGGAGCCGGAACAGGGCGCACGGTGCGTAGCGGGTTTTCGGGACTGTGCGCCTCTTGCGCGGCGTCGGACACTGGCGGTCTGGGGCGCGAGGGGCGCGTTGGTGTGCGCGCCGTGTAGCGGCTGGTGTAGTCGTGCAGTTCGCTGGTAATTTCGTTGGTGGCGCGGCTGCGCAGGCTGGGGATGCTGGTGTTGAAGTAGCTGACAATATCCACCTGCACACCTGCCGCGCTCAGCCGTGCCAGTGCGTCGGAGTTGCTGCCAAAGGCAAAATACAATGACGGAAAGCGTGCATCGGACAGCGCCGCCAGCAGCATCGCCCAGCCATCTTCGTTGAACGGGATGAACAGGCGATCCTGTTCCAGCCGGGCGATGAAGTCATTTACCAGCGGGTCTTCTTCGCTGTGTTCGGGCAGCGTTTCCGCCTGAACATCGGGCAGAGGGAACTCTGTGGAGGGGGTGGTTTCCAGCGTTTCAATATCCCCGGCGCGGTCGGCGATGGCGAGGATGTCCTGCTGATGCGCCAGCAGGTGCGGCAGGGCGCGGGCGAAGTGGCGTTTGAGCGTCGTCCTGACGGCAATGCCCTCAATGACGCCAACATCGCGCCCGGCGTGCTGGCGCAGGCTGTTGTAGTGCCGCAGCAGCAGGATATACTGCCCCAGCGGAAAGCAGTACAGCGCCGGGAATTCCGGGCTGAGCATCGAAATGTCATGGATGTAATTCAGCGCAGAGGCAATCACGCTGACATCCTTGTTGGTCAGCTCCTTCGGGCGGATAAACGCTGTGAAATCACGGCGCTGATTGCGCGTGAACAGGAAGGTTTCGTAGTTCACCATGCGCTCCTTATCGTTTCCGGTCTACAGAACACCGGATTCAGGACATCGAACTCAGGATGGAATGAGTGAGCGCATTCTCTTGTTGGCTACGGTGGTCACCGCGCGAATTTTGGGTTCCAGTTCCTGCAATTTCTCGGCAACCTGCTTGCGCTCATCAAACAGCTGGCGGATAGTTCTGCCGCGCAGAATCTTGTTGAGCACGTTGCGGTTCATGCGGTTCAGGCGTGCTTCCAGCGCCGCTTCTTCTTCTTCCAGCGTCAGGGCGTTGCGGTCAAGCTCGTTGCCGATGGCGTAGAGGAACGGGTAGTGAATGTTGGTTGGCTGCGGCGGGGCATCCAGGCTCATCGTGGCAAGCTGGTAGCCGCTGCCGGGGTCGGCAACCGAGGCATTGCCTTCGCCGACGATGCTCACCGGGATCATCGCCGCCGGGTACAGCCAGGGGCGCAGGCTGCTGGTGCGGGCGCGCTGTTCCTCGACAAATTCGACCACCCCCCTGAAGACCTGCCGCGTTTTCTCGAACAAGCCCTGAAAGTTGTTCGCCTTCATCTCGTCCGGCAGCACATCGGCTTTGGTCAGCACCAGCACAATCGTGATACCGGTGTTGATGCCCTCGCCCTTGAGCGCTTCCTTGAATTTGTAGGCGTTGAGCAGGTTGAAGACATATGTGGAGGAAGTCAACATTTCCGCCTCAATCAGCGAGCGTGTGGCGATGGTGTGCGCGTCCGCCACGATGATAACGGCATTGCTCTCCTGAATGTCCGCGTGCAGCTGCGCCGCCTCATCGCTTTCGTCGGTCGGGATGTTAATCGCGCCGCCCTGATAATCCACCCAGCGAAATTCGGTGATCGGCTCATTCTGGAACAGCAGTTGGAAAGTATCTTCACGGCGACCCATTGTGGGAGCGGGCCACTTGCGGGCGATGACAAAATCGCGCCAGGGATTCAGGTATTTGGTGGAGGTGTCGGCATCCTGTGCCTCGATGCGGAAGCTGTCAATGCCGGTTGCCATCTGGTACAGCAGTGCCAGCGTGTAGGTCGTCTTGCCCTGTCCTGTGCCGCCAAACAGCGTAACTTTCAGTGACATGGATTTACCCTGATGTATTGTGCGTCAAGCGAGATGCGCTAAGGGTAACGTTTGGGGGGCAGGGCGTCAAGCGGGCTATTCGTCATAGATCACGCTGCGATGATCAATCTCGCGCACAACGATGAATTGCTGTTCATGCTCAAGGGTATACAGTGCGCGATAACTGCCAATCCTGACACGATAATAGCCCTGCCAGTTACCTTTCAGCGCAATAATGCTCAATAACTGTTGCATTTCGTGCAGTTTCTGGCAGTTTGCGCTCAATGTTGACTCTCTATCCGGGTCAGGGAGCTGCTGCTCCAGCTCAAACTGCATCTGTACCAGCATCTGCGCCAATCAGCGCCTTAAATTCACTAACCTTCAAATCGTCAGTCAAACCGTCAGTCAAACCGTTAGTTCGGACAGCTTCATGTCATCCGTCATCGTGCGTTTCGCTGCCAGCGCTGTTTAGCCCTCCAGCAACTTGCTCACTGCCAGCGTAAACCCCGGCAGCACTGTGCCGCCGTCAATCACATCCGTCTCGCGCAGAATCTGCACATCCTGATCAGGTTCGTAGATTTCGACCAGCAGCTTCTCCGGGTAGACCAGAATGACCATGCGCACGCCGCTGGCGAGGTAATAGGCGGCTTTCTTGCGCAGCCCGGTGTAGCTTTCGTCCGGCGATTTGACTTCCACAATCAGATCAGGCATACGCAGCACCGCGCCGCGCTCCACAGCGGGCGTTTCCCGATCAAGCACGACTGCCAGATCCGGCTGGCGCGAATTGTAGATGTCTTCGGGAATCCGGTAGCGTACTTCGACTTCGCCAAAACCGATGGGATTCTTCGCAAAATAGATGTACAGTTCACCATTGAAAACAAAGATAATCCGTCCATGTTTCTGTGTAGGCATGGGCTTTTCGACGATCTCTCCGTCAATCAGTTCGAAGTGGCGCTCGATGTTTTCCGGCAGTGCAATGAACTGCTCAAATTCCGCTACGGTGATTTGTTTTTCCTGAACCTGTTTATCTACCGCCATCGCTGTTTACTCCGCTCGCATTCCACTGACCTGATTCTAACACAGGGTCGCCAGTCGCCCGCCCGGCGCTCGCCCGCTGCTACCCGCTGCTACCCGCTGATGACCACGTTCGGCACGCGGGTTGGCTCATGCGGCAGGCGTGCCAGTTGATTCAGCTTTGCGGTGGCGGCGGGCAGCGTCAGCCGGTGGTAGAGCATCGCCGCTGTCTGGCGCACATGCGATGGACGCAGGTTCGCCGGTCTGCGCAGCAGGTGTCTGAGTTCTGCCCAGGTTTTGCGCGAACGGTAATCCTTGTGGACGACGGTATGCAGTTGGCGGTAGAACTCGGTGGCGAATGGTCCCTGATAGAGCATCGCCAGATCGGCGCTGTCTGTCCAGTTGACGCGCTCGCCAAGCTCGTGCCTGACCCGTTCGTAGAAAGGCGTGCCGGGCAGTGGGTAGCTGACACTGATGCCGATGTCGTCGGGCAGCAGATCGCGCACCATCTTCAGCGTGAGTTCGATGTCTTCGCGGGTTTCGCCGGGATAGCCAAATTGCAGAAAGAACGCCACCTTGACGCCGTGCGCATGGAGCTGCCTTGCTGCCTCGTAAATCTGCTCCACGCGCGTACCCTTGTCCATCGCATCGAGGATCTTCTGGCTGCCGCTTTCCGCCCCGACCCAGACGATCTTTGCGCCCGCCCGTGCCAGCGCGGGGATCGTTTTGCCACGCAGCAGCAGGTCAACCCGGTTGAGGCTCTTGAACGGAATGTGCACATTTGCTGCGTCCAGCAGGTCGGCGAATTCTTCAATCCAGCGATCCTGAATGCCCATGATGTCGTCCATGAACCAGATGTGATCTGGCTGGAAGTGTTCTTGCAGCCACTGCATTTCCGCGACGACATTCTGCGGGCTGCGCACACTGTATTTTTGCCCCCAGATGGGCTTGGCACACCAGTTGCAGTGGAACGGGCAGCCGCGCGTGGTGACAAGGTTCATGCTGTAGTAACCGTGCCGCGCGCGCCACACCGCGCGATACTGCTCGCGATCCACCAGTTCCCACGCGGGGAAAGGCAGCGCGTTCAGGTCGCGGATAACCGGGCGCGGCGGCGTTTTGACCACCTCGCCGTTATGCATGTACGCCAGCGAACGGATGGCATACAGACCGGCATCCTCCTGTGCGGGCGATAATGAATCCTTTCCCTGAGGACGGGGAGCGGATTCAGGGATGGTGTCTGGTCTTGCTTCGAGATAATCCAGCAGTTCGCCCAGCGTTTCCTCACCTTCGCCCAGCAGCACAAAATCCGCACCCTGCTGCAAATACTGCTCGGTGTGGTCGGTCATGTCCGCGCCGCAGACAATCACCGTGCTGCCTGCTGCTTGCGCCGCGCCAATCATCTCAAAGGCAGCGGCTCGCATGCGCAGCAGCGACATTTTGCTCAGGTAATTGAAATTGTCCTCAAAGATGACGGCATAGGGTGGTTTGATGCGCCGCACCATCGCCGCCCATTCTGCCGGTCCTTCACTCAGCATGGCGTCGAACAGCGCGACGGAATAGCCGCGTTCGCGCATGTAGCTCGCCGCGTACAGCGTGCCCAGCGGGGGGTAGGGCTGCATGGCGTCCCACAGCTTAGGGTCAAAGCGCAGGTAGTACGATTGTCCAAAGAGAATTTGTGCCATAGGGGTATCGGGTGAATTTCTGGTAAGCTGCCAATAGGCGTTATTGAACCGCAAAGACGCGAAGAACGCAAAACATCTGCTTCAACCAAACCAGAAGCGCTGCCCGGATGCAGGCGTGTCCACTTCCAGCCCGCGTTCTTTCAACTGGCAGCGGTGAATCTGCCGCGCTAGGTCAGTGTGAATGCGTTTGGGTCTGCCATCCAGCGTGGCGTCCACCGTGGGAACGCCGGGGAATTTCGCCATCACGTCGGGATCGCCAATGCGCGGGACGCCGTCGCGCACGACGAGTTGATTTCGATTACGACTATGACCGATTACAAAATCTGCTGTAGTGCCCTGATTCAGGTGACCTGCATCAGATAAGCCGAGGATACCTGCGGCGCGAAGCGTTACGAACGCCAAAACGCACTCAGCATCACACTGCGATGCAGCTATTGCTGCTTCAATCTCGCTACCTAGATCGCCATCGGCAGTCAACCTTGAGTCACTGCCGAGCGCAATATCGAAATTTCCTTTAGTCCCGCCTCTATAACCGTAGAAACTGAGTTGCAGGGTTTTGCCGAGCAGGTATTTGTTTGTCGATGGACACCAAATGATGCCCCGAATGGTTTTCGAAGCATCGTCAATGTCCTTTTGGTTAACGCCCACCCCATGTACGATCACTGTGTTCTTTCTCACACATCTCAACGCCTTCAGTCGCTGATACTCACCGGCGGCGACTTCATCCGTACCTTCGGCGAGGTGGATAAACCAGGGCATGTCCGGCGGTGTGCTGCGGTAGGAGCGCACGATTTCGTCTTCCGTGCTGAAGTGCAGCGAATGCGCCCAGCCGCAGCGCCGCAGCACACGCACCGGGAAATCGTGGCGGTACATCTCCCTGTATGGCGGACCGTGATGCGCCACTGTTGTTGCCCCGCAGAGCAGGTTTTTCAGCCCACCGATGAACAGGCGATCCCACAGCGGGTAGCTGCGCAGCGTCTTGAACGGCTCGTCGCTCAGCCGCGTGTTGACATCCTCACCCCATTCGTGCGCGTTGTTGTAGACCGCGCGGAACTTGGTGCGCGGGTAGTGATTCAGTTCCAGATGATCGTGCGCGTTGATCAAGCCGGGAAAGATCGTGTAACCGTCAAGGTCAACCTGCTGCGCGCTGGCGGGCGCTTCTGCCACAATGCGCCCGTTTGCCATGTGCAGATCGCGGCGCTGCGCCTGCGTGCCGTCCCACACGTGTGCATTGCGGATGGTCAGCGGGCGTGCGGGCATCAGGGTGGTTCCTGGCGGTAAACTGCCAGTGCGAAGCCCACATCTACACGCACTACCTGCGCTGCATTGCCGTTGAAATGCGTCACAATGGCATGGCGCACCGCCGCGATGCCGAGGGCGAGTTCCTCGTCGCTCATGCTCCATGTGCTTGACCAACGACGCTGGAGCAGATCGTCCAGAAAACTCTGCGGTGTACGTTCGATGCTGTAAGGCAGGGTGTAGCTGGCGACCTGCTGCCAGCCTGCCCCTTGCAGCGCGCTCTGGATGCGTTCGACCTGCCCGCTTGTCGAACGTCCACGATCAAACACCGGGTGCGCCGCTTGCAGCGCGGTGCTCAGCGGCTCAATCGTTCCGCGTCCACCTGCAAAGCCGGACAGCAGCAGTCCGCCGGGCTTGAGAACGCGCCGCAGTTCGCGCAGCGGCGGTTCGAGGTTCTGGATTAAGTGGAAGACATGTACCACCAGCGCCGCGTCAAATGCTTCTGCCGGGAAGGGCAGCGCGGCAGCGTCGGACAGCGCTACATACACGCGCTCAGTGTGCTGTTTTTCCCGCAGACGCTGCATCATTTCTGCCGAAACATCAATGCCATAGACTGCGCCGACCTGCGGGGCAAGCGGCAGCGCCACGCGCCCGGTGCCGATGCCGATTTCCAGCACCTGCGCGTGTGGGTGCAGGGCGGCATGCCGGGCGATAAATGCGCCCACCTGCTGCTCAATCTCTGGCGGAAACCCCCGCGTGGCATCATAAAACGCAACGGCGCGGTCAAAGTTAATCGGTGTGCTGGTCATTGCTCACCCGCTGTTGGCGCGGAAAATATCGCCCCCCAACCGCTCTACCGTGTCTTTGCCAAGCTTGTCTTCCAGCTTCTTTTGCAGTTTGGGCGATTCTTCCTGCCATTTGCTGCGAAGCTGCTCTTTCGATGCGCGTCTACCGTCGCCGGGATGCGTCAGAATGCCGCCAGCAACTGCCGGGGCGCTGGTAATGACGCGCTGGACGCCGACAAAGCCGCACTGCGGGCAGGCAGGAGCGGCAGCATTGATGCTGTGGCGTGCCTCAAAGCGGTGATCGCAGTTGGGGCACTTGTAATCATACAATGGCATAAGGCTGCACCTCACATCTTCATCGAATACTCTCTATAATACGTCACGTTTTGTTGGGATCACAGCAGCAAAGGCAGAGTGGACGATGATCGAAACAGCTTTCACCGAAGCAGCCCCGGCGGCGGCTCCAGCCGAGACAAGTGCCAAACCGCGCATCTCGATTATCATGCCTGCCTACAACGAAGCGGCGATTATCGGTCAGGTCATTGACGCGCTGCGCAGCACGGGGGATTATCACGAGATCATCGTGGTGGACGATTGTTCCAGTGATAATACGGTGGATGTGGCGCGGCAGCATGGCGCTACCGTGTTACGCCACCCGTATAACATCGGCAACGGCGCGGCGGTCAAGACCGGCATTCGCGCGGCGACAGGGGATGTTATCGTTATGATGGACTCTGACGGGCAGCACCCGCCAGCGGATGTGCCCCGACTGGTGTCGTATATCGGCGATTACGACATGGTCGTCGGGGCGCGCACGCGCGACTCGGATGCCAAACTGCATCGCAATTTTGCCAACACATTCTTTAACCGCTACGCCTCCTACGTGGTCGGCTACCCGGTCAAAGACCTGACCTCCGGCTTTCGCGTAGTCAGATCGAACATGCTGAAGAAGTTTGTCTACCTGCTGCCCAACCGCTATTCGTACCCGACGACAATCACCATCGCCATGTTTCGCTCCGGTTTCCGCGTGCGTTATGAACCGATTGTCTCCCCCGCGCGCAAGGGTGGCAGGAGCAGTATTCGCCCCCTGCGCGATGGCTTGCGCTTTACACTGACCATTACGCGCATGGCAGTGCTGTTCGTGCCGCTGAAGATTTTTCTGCCGCTGAGTCTGCTGTTCGGCGCGCTGGGTATCGGTTATGGTGCGTACCAGTTGATCGCCGAAAACCGCTTCAGCAATATGCCTCCGCTGCTAATCACCATCAGCATCATCGTCTTCCTGATGGGCTTGATTGCCGAGCAGATTGCCATGCTGCGGTTGATGTTCACGGCACAGGAGTAGACGCGCCGCCTGCCTACTCCAGCCGAATACGCGGGTTCAGCAGCGCATAGGCGAAGTCTGCCAGCAGGTTTGCCAGCGCGAAGAAGAAGACAATCACCAGCACCGATGCCTGAATGACCGGGATGTTCTTGCTTTTGACAGCATCAACCATCAGGCTGCCCAGACCAGGGTAGGTGAAGACATTTTCAATCACAATCAAGCCACCGATCAGCCAGCCAAAGCTGATGGCAATCACGGTAATGGTCGGCAGCATGGCGTTGCGCAGCACATGCTTGAAGATCACCACGCGGCGCGGCAGCCCTTTGAGAATCGCCGTGCGCACGTAAGGTTTATTCAGTTCGTCCAGCACGCCCGCGCGGGTCATGCGGGCAATGTAACCCAGCAGCACAAACGTCGCCGTAATCGCGGGCAGCAGCAGCAGTCGCAGCCGTTCACCGAACGTATCACCCGGCGAAATCATCGAACTGGCGGGCAGTCCCAGCGCTTCAATTCCCAACGCCACACCATTGATGAGTACCAGCGCGGTCACGAATTCCGGCAGCCCAACCACCGCCAGCGAAAAGATGGACACCGCGCTGTCAATCCATTTGTCCTCATTCAGCGCCGCCAGCACCCCCAGCACCACCGCCAGCGGAATAGCGACCAGCAGTGTAAACAGCGCCAGTCCCAGCGAATTCGCCGTTGCATCGAGCACCAGCGGGCGCACCGGGGGTCTGCCGGTATTGAATGATCTGCCCCAGTTGCCCATCAGGAAGCCGCCCAGCCAGTTGACATACTGCTCCGGCACAGGACGATCCAGCCCCAGCTCTGCGCGGCGTGCTGCCAGCGCTTCTTCGGTGGCATCACGCCCCAGCGTTTGTTTGGCGACATCACCGGGCAGCAGCATGGTCAGCGCGAAAATCGTGATCGAGGCGATCAACAGCGTGATGACGAGCAGGAATGTGCGGCGGATGAGAAAACGGATCATGACCTCTGCTGCTCCTGTGGCTGGCTGCTGCCATTCGTCTGCTGAAGCACGGACAACTCCTCGACCGGGATATGGCAGCGAATAAAATGACCATCTCCGGCGTCGCGCCAGGGAGGTTCCTGCGTTTTGCAGATGTCCCCCAGAAAGCGCGGGCAGCGCGTGTGAAAGCGACAGCCCGGCGGGATGCGGCTGGCGCTGGGGACATCGCCCGTCAGGCGGATATGTCCGGGCTGGCGGGTCGGGTCGGGTTCAGGAATTGCCGAGAGCAGCGCCTCGGTATAGGGGTGCGACGGCACGTTGTAGACATCATGGGTATCACCCACCTCAACGATCTGCCCTAGATACAGCACAGCGATCCAGTCAGCAAGGTAGGTAATCACATCCAGATCGTGCGAGATCAGCAGGTAGGATGCCCCCTCCTGCGCACGCAGGTCTTTGAGCAGGTTGAGAATAACCGCCTGCACGGACACATCCAGTGAGGATGTCGGTTCATCCGCAACCACCAGCGCCGGGTTCGCAGCAAAGGCGCGGGCGATGGCAATCCGCTGCTTTTCGCCGCCGCTGAGTTCGTTGGGGTAGCGCTCCAGATAATCCGGCGTCAGGCGTACTGCGTCAAGCAGTTCCAGCGCCCGTTCGCGTGCCTGCTGGCGTGTGGGGCGGGGGCTGCTGAGCTGCATGATGGTGCGAACCAGCGCCTGCCCGATGGGCGTGTAAGGGTTTAGCGCGTCGTTCGGATTTTGAAAGACCATTTGCAGATTGCGCAAAACGTCTTTGCTGCGTGCTGCCAGCGTGTTGGGAATCTGCGCCTCACACAGCGCGATTTCGCCACTATCCGCCGCCGCCAGCGCCACAATGACCCGCGCCAGTGTGCTTTTGCCGCTGCCGCTTTCGCCCACCAGCCCCAGTGTAGAACGCTGGCGAATCCGCAGGCTGACGTCATCCACCGCCTGCACAAAATTGGAACCATCACCCGTCAGGCGGCTAAGCAGGGTATGACTGCCGAAGCGCTTGCGAATGTTCTGCGCTTCCAGCACATAGCCTGCCCGCGGTGGCGCGCTGTCCAGTTTTTGCTCTGGCTCAGTCTTCAGCTTTACCGTATCGCTGCTGATTTCGCGCCAGCGGTGACAGGCGACGACGCGCGCCGCATCTACAGCTTCGGCGCGGGGTTTCACGGTAAAACAGCCATGCGCCTCGGACGCCAGCGGGCAGCGCGGCGCGAAGACACAGCCCGCGCTGCGTTCCGCCAGCGATGGAGCAATGCCTTCAATCGTAGGCAGGCGCGTCTCCTGCAACTGCGCCTGCTGGCGGCGCGGGATACTCGCCAGCAAGCCCATGGTGTACGGGTGTATCGAGCTGGCATAGATCGCGTGCACCGGACCGCTTGCCATCACTTCCCCGCCGTAAAGCACGGTGATGCGGTCACACAACTGCGCGACAGTGCCCAGGTTGTGTGACACGTATAATGCTGCCCCGGCATTTTCGCGGATCAGATCCCGAAACAGATCGAGAATCACCGCCTGGGTCGTCACATCCAGCGCGGTGGTCGGTTCGTCCAGTACCAGCAGGCGCGGGCTGGTACACAGTGCCATCGCAATCGTCACGCGCTGCTGCATACCCCCGCTGAGCTGGTGCGGATAACGCCGGGCAATGGCACGCGGGTCGGGAATACGGACACGATCCAGCATTTCTTCGACACGCTGGCGTGCCGCACGGGGGGGCAGCCCGGCATGCTGGCGCAGCACTTCCGCGATTTGTTCGCCAATCGTGTACGATGGGTTGAGCGCCGCCAGCGGATTTTGCGGCACCAGCGCCATACGGTCGCCCCACAGTCGCCGCATATCGGCATCACTTTTGTTGACCAGGTTTTCGCCGTCAAACAGGATATCCCCGGCGGCAATCCGTGCGTTGCCCGCCATATAGCGCATTAACGCCAGCGCCAGCGTGCTTTTGCCGCTGCCACTTTCACCGACCAGCCCGTGAATTTCCCCCGGCTCAATGGTCAGTGAAACATTATGGATCGCGTTCAACCAGCGGTCTTTCAGCCGGTAGTCAATGAACAGTCCGTGAGCCGCGATGACCGGTGCAGGCTGATCCCTCATAACATCCCTTCATAGCGGAAGATCCGCCGCAGTCCGTCAGACATCAGGTTAACGCCAATCACCAGCAAAGCAATGGCAAGTGCCGGGAACCACAATTCCCACGGCGTGCGCGTGAAGTTGTCGCGCGCCTCGTTGACCATCAGCCCCCAGTCCGGCGTAGGTGGCTGTACACCCAGCCCCAGAAAGCCCAGCGACGCGGTGAGGAAGATGGCATACGAAAAGCGCAGTGCTGCCTCAACGACCAGTGCGGGCAGCACGCTCGGCAGGATTTCGCGGAACAGGATGTAAACCACACGCTCCCCGCGCAGTCGCGCCGCCTCGACAAAACCGCTGCCGCGCAGGTTCAGCGCCGCGCTGCGGATCACCCGCGTAACGATGGGCGTATACAGCAGCACAATGACAATAATCAGGCTGAGCGTGGACGCGCCGAACATACCCAGTATCACCAGCGCCAGCACCAGCGCAGGGATCGCCAGCAGGGTGTCCAGCGCGCGCGAAACAATTTCGTCAAACCAGCCGCCGAAGTATCCTAGCGCCAGCCCTGACACGGTGCCGAGCATGACCGCCAGCGCAGTGGCAATGCCGGGCAGCAGGATGATGTCCCGCGCGCCCCACAGCACGCGGCTGAAGACATCGCGCCCCAACCGGTCGGTGCCAAACAGATGCCCCAGATTTGGCATGATCCGTGCAGTGTTCAGGATTTCAGTGCCGACGTGCGCGGGCAGCAGCAGCGTATCTGGCAGGCGCGCTGCCCCCAGGGGGTAGCCGATATTCGGCGGTTGTTCTTTTGCCCCGCCAATGATTGTGTCATAGTCATAGGGCGCAAGCATGGGTCCAAACAGCGCCAGCAGCACGAATGCGGCAGAAACAAGTGTGCCCAGCAGCGATAAGCGTCGTGCGGCAAGCAGCTTCCAGAACTGCGCAAGGGCGATGCGCCAGTTGTTCTTGCGCGTCTGGCGCTGCTGCGCAGCTACTTTGGGGGTTGTCGGGGTCATTACGCAGCGATTTTCTATCTGAATGAACAGCAGCAGACAGGGGCGCGGCAGCACACCACACCCCTGCGAAGGTCACCAGCTTAGCCCAGGGTCACCGTGCGGAAATCGGTTAAGCCGGGGAACGGCGCGACTTGCAGCCCGCCAACCCCCTCATGCGCGGCACCAATCAGCGGCGCGAAGTAGGGGATGATGAGCGGTCCACGTTCGTCGAAGATGCGCGTCAGTTCCGCGTAGATGGCGCGGCGTGCATCCGTATCGGGGGTAACTGCCGCCTGTGCGACCAGTGCATCAACTTCAGGATCACTGAAGCGGCTCTCGTTGAACCCGCCGTTTTCCGGCAGCGCGGCGGTAACATACGCTTCCTGGAAGAACAACTGTGGGGTCGGGCGTGCGCCCCAGCCGGTGATGCCCAGCTCAACATCCAGATAGTTAATCTCATTGCTGTCGTCGTAGTACAGACCAGCTTCGAGTACCTGAACATCCACATTGATGCAGCCATCCTGCCACATTGCCGCCAGAGCAGCGGCGAGGTCCGCATATTCAAAGACATTTGGCGCATAGAGCGTGCCTTCATACGTGCCGATGCCTGCATCGCTCAGCAGTTCGCAGGCGCGTTCCGGATCGTATTCGATCCCGTCATACGGGGTGTAGAAATCACCGTAGACGGGGGCAATCGGGTCATTGTTGCCCACGACGCCCAGACCATCGAGCAGCAGGTCATTCAGGAATTCGCGGTCTGTCGCGTACTTGAACGCCTGAAGCACGCGCGCATCCGCCCCGGCGAAGCCCTCGTCCGTGCGCAGGCGCACAACCGGGTGCTGGCTGGTGGCAATGCTCAGCACGCTGATGCCTTCCACGCCTTCCAGCCGGTCAATCTGACCAATCGGGACTTTGTAGATCAGGTCCAGGTCGCCATCCAGAAGAATATCAATCTGCTGCACGCTGTCGTTGATGAAATAGAATTCCAGCCCATCCAGCGCGGGCTGCCCTTCGATCCAGTAATTTTCGTTGGCAACAAAGGTGGCGCGTTCGCTGGTCAGTTCGGCGAGGATGAACGGACCAGTGCCGTTGAAGTTGACAAAGGGGTTAGCGCCTTCTGCGACAAGATTCACATCGGTCGCGCCATCCTTGACGATCAGCGCGAAGCGTGAAGCGACACCATAGATGAAATCCGCATTCGGCGCTGCCAGCGTGAAAACGACTGTGCTGGCATCCGGCGCGCTCACCTGAAAATCGCCCAGCAGGCGCGTTGCCGGGGAGCCAACCTCGACAAGGCGGTTAAATGTGTAGACCACATCTGCCGAGCTGAAGGCAGAACCGTCGTGGAAGGTGGCACCCGCCACCAGAGTAAAGGTGTAGGTCAGTCCGTCGTCGCTGATGACGTAGTTCTGAGCGAGGTCATTGAGGATAGTGCCATCCGGCGCAACCTCAACCAGATAATCGTAAATCGCGCGGTTGATGGCGGTTTCGGGGTCATTGGTGCCCAGTGCCGGATCAAGTTCAACCGGCGCTTCCATGCCCACACGCAGGACATTCGAGGCGCTCTGGGCGCTGACACTGCCGACCAGGGCGAGCAGCAGCAGCAGCACGAGCAGGCGTCCCGCAACGCTGACTGCGCTGCTGCGGGGAAGTCGGGTGATCCTATTCATCGTTCCTCCTGAGGTACCGGGTAAATGCAGATGCGTACCGGCAAGCCGGCAGCAGAACGGCGAGAGCAAACGGTGTTGGCAGCATGCTGCCAGGTTTGCCCGCTTGCAGGTTCGCGGATAACCGGCACTGGATGCATTCTCGAATGCCATCGTATGCCCATCACATGCCCGGCGCACTGTCATCCACAGCGAGGTAAATGTGATGTTTGAATGCGGTTATCCACCAGTATTATACAAGCATAGCGCCAATTTGCTGGCACTCTGTAATCGAACTTACATTCTACCCATAAATGCTGCTGCGGGCGAAAGGCGTCATGAGCAGCAGCGGCAGCGTGCGGCGCGGGCTGAAGATAGGGTAAATTGTCATTGTGGGGTGTCCGTTTGCCTGTAACCAGGTGTGCGGGGCGATCCGACAGGTCGCCCCGGATAAAAGCGTCAGATTACGGATTCTCAGCAGATTCTAATTCGAGGAGTACCTCGTCCTGCTGCACCGTTTGTCCCACCTGATAGTGAATCGCGGCAATTGTGCCAGCATAGGGCGCCTGAATGCGATGTTCCATTTTCATCGCTTCCAGAGTTAGCAGTACCGCGCCCTGTTCAACCGTCTGCCCGACCTCAACCAGCACGTTGACGATCTGCCCTGGCATGGGCGCACGCAGCGACCCGGCTGCTTCTTTGCGCATACCGGGCAGCGGCAGGGGCGTTTGCCAGTGCAGACGATAGGTGCCTTCCGGTGTATGCACCCACCAGTCGTCGCCCGCGCCAGGGATGGCGGTGAGCTTCTGGCGGTGTCCGTCCAGTGTCAGGGTCAGGTCTACAGCGTGGTGCGCATCGGTCTGCCGTGCTGTGACGGTGACTTCATGGCTGTTTTCATCCCCATCAATGCTGACACGAAACACCTCAGCGCCCAGCGGTGTCAGGGCGACTGTGTGCGTTGTGTCGCCAGCGGTGAAGGTTTGGCGGATGGCGTGGTTGGGGTTGTTGCGCCAGTAGGTCTGCGCGGGGGTCTTTGCCAGCGCGGCGGCGATCAGCGCGGCGGCGGGCGGCGCGGGGGATTCCTCTAACAGCTCAGGATGCTGGTCAATGAACTGTGTCGTGATCTTCCCGGCAAGGTGTTCCGGGTGCATGAGCACACGACGCAAAAAGGCGATGTTATTGCGTATACCGATCAACTGCAACTGCGCCAGCGCGCGATCCAGGCGGCGGATAGCGCCGTCGCGGTGATTGCCGTAAGCGATGATTTTGGCGATCATCGGGTCATAGTGGACGGTGACGGTGTCTCCGCTGCGAATGCCTGCCTCCACGCGCACGCCCTCCGGCGGCTGCCAGCGCAGGATGCTGCCCGTGACCGGCAGGAAACCGTTCTGCGGGTCTTCGGCATAGACGCGCACTTCGATCGCATGCCCCCAGCGCGGGATTTCGATGTCTGGCAGGGGGTGTCCTTCGGCAACCATAATCTGCATACGCACAAGGTCGAGGTCGGTAACTTCTTCAGTGACCGGGTGTTCGACCTGTAAGCGCGTGTTCATCTCCATAAAGTAGAACTCGCGTTCGTCGTCCACCAGAAACTCAATCGTTCCCGCGTTGTAGTAGCCCAACTGTTTACCGATGCTCACTGCCGCGTCACACATGCGCTGGCGCAGGTCGTCGTCCAGTGCGGTGGAAGGCGTTTCCTCCACGATTTTCTGGTGCCGCCGCTGGATCGTGCATTCACGTTCACCGAGCGCGATGACATTGCCCTGCTGGTCGCCGAAAATCTGGATTTCGACATGACGCGGGTTGCGCACGACCTGTTCCAGCAGCAGGGTATCGTCGCCGAATGCCTGTTTCGCCTCGCGCCGGGCAGCCGCAAGCGCGGCGGGCAGGTCTTCAAGGCTGCTGACCTGGCGCATGCCCTTGCCGCCCCCGCCTGCCGATGCCTTGACCATAATCGGGAAGCCGATTTCCTGCGCAGCGCGGGTCAGTGCCTCGTCGGATTGGTCGCTGCCGGTATAACCGGGGACGCCGGGAATGCCCTTGAGCAGCAGCTTTGCCTCACGTTTGCGTCCCATCGCTTCGATAGCGTCCGGCGGCGGTCCAATGAAGATCAGCCCGGCGTCAATCACGGCGCGGGCGAACGCGGCGTTTTCGGCAAGGAAGCCGTAGCCGGGGTGTAGTGCATCTGCACCAGTGCGCTGGGCAGCAGCCAACAGTTTTTCGACATTCAGATAGCTTTCGGCTGCGGCGCTGCCACCCAGATGCACCGCCTCGTCACAGACTGTGGTGTGCAGCGCGTTGGCGTCGGCATCGCTGTAGACCGCAACCGTGCTGATACCCATTTTGTGGCAGGTGCGCGCAATGCGGCAGGCGATTTCGCCGCGATTGGCAATCAGTATTTTGCGGATCATCCGTTTTTCGACCATGTTATTCCTCTGCCCATTTCGGTTTGCGCTTCTGCACAAATGCCAGCATGCCTTCCTGTCCCTCCGGGCTGGCGCGCAGCTCGCTGAGCAGGTTGGCACGGTAGTCCAGCGTGTCGTCAAGGCTTTCGCGCAGGGCGCGGAAAATCAGCTTCTTGCATTCGCGGATGGCGTTGGGACTGCATTCGCGCAGATTGTCCAGCACCGCCTTCAGCGCCACATCAATCACTTCCGGCGGGGCGACTTCGTGCACCAGCCCGATCTCATGCGCGGTGACACCGTCGAAGCGCGCGCCGGTCAGCATCAACTGGCGGGCGATGCTTAGCCCCAGCCGTTCGAGGACGAAAGGCGAAATCAGCGCGGGGACAATGCCCAGCCGCACTTCCGGCAGCCCGAACTGCGCCGTGGTTGCCGTCAGCGCGATATCAGAGACGCAGACCAGCCCGAAGCCCCCGCCCAGCGCCGCGCCCTCAATGACTGCGACGACCACCTGCGGCGCTTCTTCGACAGTCCGCAGCAGGGTGTCCAGTCCGGTAGGGTTGGCAAGCGGGTTACCCTGCATGACCTGCGCCATTTCTTTGATGTCCCCGCCCGCGCAGAACGTGCCGCCCGCGCCGCGCAGGACAATCGCGCGGATGTCGTGGTTGTCGCGCAGCGCCTCGAACGCCGCCAGCAGGTCCATGACCATCTGCTGGTTCATGGCATTCTTGACTTCCGGGCGGTTCAGCGTAATCTGCGCGGCAAAGCCGGAGAACTGAATATCAAGGGTCGAAAGACTATCCAGCATAACCTCTATCCTTGTGTGTGCAATGTCCTGCGTGCCAGTGTACAGCCGGCAGGTTATTCATCCCATTCCATATACAGCAGCGCGCCCGCCAGCGACTTGCCCAGCGCGTCCACGCGCAGCGAGCGTGTGCCGCCGCCGTCCAGCGCGTCGTGCATGACGAAATTAAGCGCTTCGATATTGTCCAGTTCGTAACGCAGCACCTTGCCTTTGACCAGATCGCCCATATGCGTCTTAACGCGCTCGGCGGTCAGCTTTGCCTTGAGTTCCTGATACGCTTGTGGTGAGCGTGCGATGACGCTCACGTTAGCGATGTTGCCTTTGTCGCCCTCACGCCCGAAGGCGAGGTCGTAGAGTCTCCGTGGCATATTCCGTCTCCAGATTCAGGGATGGTTGTTGGGATTGTCGCTCAAAAGACCTTCACTATTCGCAGCAGCGAGTAATCCTGTGTCGGCACAGACAAAAACGGGCTTCGCATTCAAGCTGCCCTGGTCAACAAAGTGAACCGCCATCAGTCCTCACGATTTTCCCAGACAATTTGCTCCGAGGGCGGCGCATCGGGCGCTAAGCACAGGCAAATTGAAAATGTCGGATGTAGGCGGATCTCAGACCTGCCCCTACGGAAAACAATCCCGCGAGATTTGTGTGGTTGTACTGTAGTATATCTGCCTCTACCAGCAGTTCCTCATCCAATGGCGCCGCTGGCGGATCGCCATAATCGCTTAGAATACCGGCGGCTGCCAATTGAACGCGAATATGACGCTCACGTTCGCTTTGCACGGGTTGGGCATGCGGGAAGCGCAGAATCAACTGTAACCGGCGCACCGGAAGATCGCCTGGCAGTGCCACACGCAGCCTGACGTTGCTGTCAATCACGCCGCTTAATTGTATCGCAGTCATACGTCATGCTCACATTCCACGCCGCACCTGTGCTTATTCCACCACCAGATAATCAACCTGCGGGGTGATATGCTCACGTCCAACGAGCGTCGGGAACAGCCCGATGGTCGGGCGTGGGTCAGCGCTGACGGTGGTGCCGGAGACGCTCATGCCCGCCGGTCCGCTCAGCCCATTGCCCATCACGCGGCGCACGGCAGTCTTCAGTGTGTCGGGGTCGTCCGCAGTGAACATCACCCGCACAATCAGTTCCAGCGGGTCTTCCGGCAGGGGCGCGACAGTGCCATACAGACTGTTGATACCCAGCAGGTGATACTCCACACGGCGCAGCGGCAGGTCTTTCCATGTTTCCTGCATCATGATCTTAAGCTGTTCGAGCTTCTTCCACGTCTGGGGCCAGCCGACGGTGAAAATCAGCTCGCGCATGAAGGTTTCCAGCCGCCCCACGTTGAGCTTGAGCTTTTCCGGGCGCGGTTTGCCAGTCACGCCGGATACCCGCACCTGATTTTTGCCCACCTCATCCAGGCGGAGCGTGGTGAAATCTGCGATAACATCGGGTGTCAGGTAGGCACGCGGGTCATGGATTTCGTAGATGAGCTGCTCCTTGACTGTGTTGAGCGTGACTATGCCGGGAGTATCCGGTACTTTGCTGACGACAAAACTGCCATCTGCCTCAACATGGGCGATCGGGTAGCCGGGGTTGGCGAGGTCGCGCGGGTCAATATTCTCGATTTCGCCGAGGCTGTTGCCGCCGACGACCTGCGCGGTGCATTCGAGCAGATGCCCGGCGATGATGCCTGCCGCCAGCCGGTCCCAGTCGTCCCACGCCCAGCCGTAATGGGCAATCAGCGGCGCGAGATACAGGCAGGGATCCGCTACACGCCCGGTGATGACGATGTCCGCGCCATTTTGCAGCGCCTGGACAATTGGCGCAGCGCCCAGATAGACATTTGCTGTCACGACCATGCGCTCGCTCAGGTCAAGCGGTGTGCCGTGTTCAAGGTGCGCCAGCGGTTCGCCCGCCTGCTGCAGGTCGGACAGCCGGTTGAGCACATCGTCGCCGCTGACCGCCGCGATTTTTAAGCCCGATAGTCCCATCTTTTCGGCAGTGTCGCGCACCATTGCCGCCGCCGCGAGGGGGTTCAAGCCGCCGCCGTTGGTGATCAATGGAATCCTGCGCTTGAATGCTTCCGGCAAAATCTGCTGGGCAATGATGCGCAGATCAAAAGTATAACCGCGTTTAGGGTCTTTCAGCTTGTCATTTTGCAGGATTGCCAGCGTCAGTTCCGCGAGCGCCTCAAAGCAGACGACATCCACATGCCCGCCGGTAATCATCGGCAGGGCGCGGGTGACATCGTCGCCATAAAATCCCTGTGCAGAGCCAATACGATAGGTCATCAATTTATCCTAATCAGTGTGTTTCCGGCATGAACCAGCTACTGTGCCTTGTCCATGCCTTCCAGCCGCGCGATGATCTGCATCATGATCTCGTCCGCGCCGCCGCCGATGCTGGTCAGACGGCTGTCACGGTAGTAACGCGAAATCGGCGTTTCTTCCATATAGCCCATGCCGCCGTAGAACTGGATACAGGTGTCGGCAACCTGGCGTACCAACCGCCCGGCTTTCAGCTTGCACATGCTGGCGATCCGCGTGACTTCCGGCGAGGGGCGTTTTGCCGCGATCAGGCTGGCACAGTAGTAATTGAGCTGCTTCTGCGCCTCGATTTCGGTCAGCAGTTCGACCAGCTTGAACTGAATCCACTGGTTGTTCAGCAGCGGCTTGCCGAACGTGCGGCGTTCTTCGCAGTATTTGATGGTGTCGCGCACTGCCTTTTCCGCGCCGGAACACGCGCCAATCGCGCCGACCAGCCGTTCCTCCTGAAACTGTTCCATCTGGTAGTAGAAGCCCTTGCCCTCGTCGCCGATGCGGTTTTCCACTGGCACACGCATGTTATCGAAGGAGAGGAACGCAGTGTCGCTGCTGTGGTTGCCCAGTTTTTTCAGCTTGCGGCTGATGGTGAAGCCGGGGGTATCGGTTGGCACGATAATCAGCGACATGCCGCGATAATCTTCGCCCTGCGCCGTGCGCGCCAGCAGGCAGACCCAATCCGCCTGTGTGCCGTTGGTGATATACAGTTTGCTGCCGTTGATTACATAGTGGTCGCCGTCACGGTCTGCGCGGGTTTTGATGCGTGCCACGTCAGAACCGGCATCCGGTTCGCTGACCGCAATCGCACCGACCATTTCGCCGCGAATTGAAGGGGCAAGGTAGCGTTCTTTCAGTTCGTGCGAGCCGTACTGCGCCAGCGCCGGGGTGCACATGTCCGTGTGGACGGCAATCGCCATTGGCACGCCGCCGCACTGCGCCTTGCCCAGTTCCTCGTGCAGCACCACCGTGAACCAGATGTCCGCGTCCATGCCGCCGTAGGCTTCGGGATAATTCAATCCGAGGATGCCAAGAGCGCCCATCTTCCTGAACAGATCATGCAGCGGGGCGATTTCGGCAGCTTCCCATTCCTCAACATGCGGGTTGATCTCTTTTTCCACAAAATCGCGCACGGTTTTGCGAAACATCTCGTGTTCGTCGGTAAAGGGGCTGGAAGCCGCGCGGGGTGCTGTTTTCGTGTCCAGAACCATAATGCATCCTCCTGAAGGTTCAAAATAGATTTCATTAAAAGCTAAATCGGTTAAACTTCGGGCAGGTTGATGCTGCTGCACCTATAGCTGCTGCGACTACCACCGCCTATGCTGCATCAATCAGCATATCAGCACCTCTACATCCTGAAATTGCCGTAACGCGGCGCGCCCTCGTTTGCCCAATCGTGGTTGTACGCCAGCGATAAGCCCATCGTCAGCGCCTGGCGGGTGTCGCGCGGGTCAATCAGCCCGTCATCCCAGATGCGCGCCGTGCCGTAATACGGCTCGCTCTGCTGCTCAAACTGGTAGCGCACCATCGCTTTCATTTGCTCAATCTGTTCCGTGTCCGGCTCTGCGCCGGCGCGCCGCGCCGCCTGCTCCTGAATGATACCCAGCACGCCCGCCGCCTGTTCCGCGCCCATCACAGCGGTTTTGCTGGTTGTCCACGCGAAGATGAAGCGCGGATCATAAGGACGCCCGCACATGGCATAATAGCCAGCGCCATAGGCGCCGCCCACCAGCACAGTGAACTGCGGCACACTGCTGTTGGCGACGGCGTTAATCATCTGCGACCCGTGCTTGATGATGCCGCCGGTTTCGGCTTTTTCGCCAACCATGAAACCGGTGATGTTCTGGAAGTAAATCAGCGGTGTGCGGCTGTGGTTGCATAACTGAATGAACTGCGTCGCCTTGTTGGCGCTGTCGCTAAACAGCACGCCGTTGTTGGCAAGAATGCCCACCGGGTAACCATTGATGTGCGCGTTGCCGCAGACCAGTGTTGTGCCGTAGTCGGGCTTGAATTCCATGAAGCGGCTGCCATCCACGATGCGGGCGATGACTTCGCGCATGTCTAGCGGTTTGCGGATCGTGTCCACCGGGACGATGCCGAGCAGTTCATCCGCGTCATAGAGGGGCGCTTCCGGGGTGCGCAGGTTGGGTGGGGTGAACCTGCGGCGGTTGAGCGTTGCGGCGACTTCCCGCGCGATACGGATGGCGTCGGCATCATCTTCGGCAAGGTAATCTGCCAGCCCGGAGAGGCGCGCATGCATGTCTGCGCCGCCGAGTGTTTCCTCGTCCACTTCCTCGCCGGTTGCCATTTTCACCAGCGGTGGACCGCCTAGAAAAGCAAACGCCTGCCTGCGGACAAACACTGTGTAGTCGCTCATGCCGGGGATATAGGCGCCGCCCGCTGTGCTGTTGCCAAATACCACGCTGATCTGTGGCACGCCCAGTCCGCTGAGTTTCGCCTGATTGGCAAAACCGCGCCCGCCCGGCACAAAAATTTCCGCCTGATGCGGCAGATTAGCCCCGCCGCTTTCGACCAGATTGATCATCGGCACGCGGTTGGTCATGGCGATTTCCTGCGCGCGCAGTGATTTCGTCAGCGAGACGGGATAGGTGGTGCCGCCCTTGATTGCCGGATTGTTGACGACGATCACGAACTCCTGCCCGGCGACAATGCCGATGCCGGTCACCAACCCCGCGCCGGGCGTTTCGTTATTGTACATGTCATACGCGGCAAGTGTGGATAGTTCCAGAAACGGGGTGTCCGGGTCAAGCAGCAGTTCCAGCCGTTCACGGGCAGGGATTTTGCCGCGTTCGATCATCCTTTGGTTATTTTTGGCGCTGGCAGTGCGCACTGCCTCGTGGCGCTGTTGTAACAGCAGCACCTGTTTGCAATTATGGTCGTAGTTGATCTGGTAGTCTTCGCTGCTGCGGTCAATGCGGGTATGGAGAACTGGCATTTTGCCTCATCCGTTGTGTGCAAATTTATCAAATGTTGATTCGATTAATTTAGGAGAATGATACCGTTTGGTAATGAGAATCGTCAACTTTTCGTATTTACCAAAATTGATCGAAAATGCCCCCCAGAAATTGGGGAGGATGCCTGTTGCTTGCTGCAAAGCGAGCGTATAGTAATTACCTTGATCCTCAAAAGCCCCAACATATAGGGATTTTGCTTGACGCTATTTGCAAGTTGGGTTTATGATGGCACAGTTTGTCATCATCCATCAGCAGAGATGCCGCAAGATAAGATTCAGAAGGATAGTCACGTTATGGGCACTAATCTACGCCGCATGATCATCGGCACACCCATTGCAACAAAAGAAGCCATTCACCAGCGGTTGAGCGTTCCAAAGGCGCTGGCGGTCTTCTCGTCAGATGCACTCTCGTCAAGTTCTTATGCCACGGAAGCAATCCTTCTGGTGCTAATCGCTGCCGGGACGGGGGCGCTTGGGATCTCGATGTGGATTGCACTTGGAATTGCGGCGCTGCTGCTGATTGTTGCAACGTCTTATTATCAAACCATCCACGCATATCCCAACGGTGGTGGGGCATATATCGTCTCTAAGGACAATTTAGGCACAACCCCGGGGTTGATCGCGGCAGCAGCGCTGCTGATTGATTACATCCTCACCGTGGCGGTGAGCGTTTCCGCTGGGGTTGCGGCGCTGGCGTCGGCATTTGCTTTTTTCAATCCCTGGCGTATTGAGGTCGCCCTGCTTATTGTGGCATTTATCACGGTGATAAATCTGCGTGGGGTGAAAGAAAGCGGCACGTTCTTCTCCATTCCGACCTATGCCTTTATCGTCGGGGTGCTGGTAATGGTCGGCGTGGGAATTTTCCGGGTAATTACGGGGAATGTGCCCGCTCCAGAAGAAGTGCGTACGGTTGTCGAGGGCACTGCGGTGTCCAGTGGATTGACGCTGTTTCTGGTGCTGCGGGCGTATGCGGCGGGGTGTACTGCCCTGACAGGCGTGGAAGCCGTTTCCAATGGTATACCCGCTTTCAGACCGCCCGAAAGCAGGCATGCCGGACAAACGCTGATTATCATGGTCGTGCTGCTGTGTACCATGTTTGTGGGCATTACGTTTTTGGCGAACAGTTTCCCACTGCATGTCGAGCACCATATGGACACGACCGTGTTGTCGCAGGTCAGCCGGCAGGTGTTCGGTGGCGAGAATATCCTGTTCTACTATATGCAGTTCGCCACGCTGTTTATTCTGTCATTGGCGGCGAACACTGCCTATGCCGACTTCCCGCGCCTGGCATCATTAATCGCGCGTGATCGCTACCTGCCGCGCCAGCTCACCAATCTCGGTGACCGGCTGGTGTTCAGCAACGGCATCATCACGCTGGCAGTGGTGGCTTCGCTGCTGATTATTATCTTTGATGCTCGCGAACACAATCTGCTGCCGCTGTATGCGGTGGGGGTGTTTATCAGCTTCACGCTGTCACAGTCGGGCATGGTCATCCACTGGCTGAAGGAACGCAAGAAAACCGGTTACAAGGCGACCAGTGGCTGGTACTTCAAGTTGGGGATTAACGCTTTTGGCGCGGTCTGCACATTTGTTGTGCTGTTGGTGCTGGCAATCACCAAGTTTGCCGAAGGCGCGTGGCTGGTGCTGCTGGCGATTCCGCTGCTGATGAGCATGTTCATCATGATTTACCGGCACTACCAGCAGGTTGCCGCGTCACTGACGCTCGATGGTTTGGAACCTGGTCCGGTGCGCGACTATCACCCGGACCATAACCATGTTCCGGTAGTGGTCCTGATGAACAGCCTGAATCGTTGTTCCCTGCAATCGCTGGAATATGCGCTGCGCATTTCGGACAATGTGCGCGTGTGTGCCATTGAGGTAGAGCCGGAAGCGACCGAAAAACTCAAAGAGCGTTGGGAACAGTGGAAACTACATCATGTGCCGCTGGATGTGGTTACCTCGCCCTATCGCGAAATCGGCACGCCGCTGATTGAATACCTGCACGAGCTTGATCAGGAGTCGGAAGACCCGGCTATCGTGGTGCTGCCAGAATTTGTGGTGTCGCACTGGTGGGAAAAACTGCTGCATAATCAGACAACGGTAGCGATCCGCTCGGCGCTGTATCGTGACCAGTGCGAACGCGGGCGCGGGCGTCCGGTAGTCAACGTACCTTATCGTATCGGTGATCAACTGTACCAGCCGCTGTCAGTGCAGCCGATTAAGAAGCGCACGACAGAGACGGGGACGCTTGCACCAACGACGGGCAGCGCCGCGAGCGCAGAATAAGCGTACTCCCGGTTAATGGTCATGATGGCAGGGGCGTATGTGGTTATGCCTCTGCCTTTTTGTTAGGCGGGCTTTTCGTATGCCGCAATCGGCAGGATAACGGTGAAGGTCGAACCGCTGCCCAATTGGCTTTCGAGGATGATTTCGCCCTCGTGTGCCTCGATCAGGGTTTTGACGATTGCCAGCCCTAGTCCCGTGCCTTCAATGCTATCTGTTTCCGGGCGGCGCACCCGGTAGAAACGGTCGAACACATGCGCCTGATCTTCCGGGCTGATACCCATCCCGTTATCCTGCACACTGATGTGAATCTTGTCGCCGCGCTGGTCGGCGCTGATATGCACATCACCTTCCGGTTGGGTGTATTTGACGGCATTGCCGATCAGGTTATTGAAGATTTGCACCAATCGTGAGCGGTCTGCCCGCAGGGTTGGCAGGCTTTCGGCGGCGTTGAGGTGCAGTTTCATCGCCTTACTTTCGGCGGCGGGGCGCACCGCTTCAATGCATTCGTCCAGCACCGATTTAATCGCCAGTGCCTCGAAATCGAGTTTGACACCAGATTCGATACGTGCCAGATCGAGCAAATCGTCAATCAGGTTGCGCATATTCTGGATGGCGCGCCCCATGCGGGCGGCATAATTCCTGGTCTGGTCGTTAAAATTGCCGACCATCATCATCAGGTCGAGGTAGCCGCGCATGATACTTAACGGCTGTTTGAGGTCGTGCGAGACGGTCGCAATCAGTTCACTCTTGAGCTGATCCAGCTCCTTAAAGCGGGTGATGTCCTGCATGACGATGATCTGCCCAATGCCTTTATAGGGGGTGGCATTGACGTAATAGATACGACCATTAGGCAGAGTCAGTTCCTGCATGACACGATGCCCTTTTTCGTTCGCCTGCCGGAAGACTTCCAGCATCACGGTATCGTCAAAGACATCCTCAAACGCCCGCGTGGTATAGGTTTCGTTGGCGTGCATATGCATGGCGGACACTGTTGCCGGATTCACCAGCAGCAGCCGCCCTTCCTCGTCCGCAATGACTACCGAGTCGGCAATATTGCTCAGAATGTAGGACAGCTTTTCGCGTTCGCGCCGGGTTTCAGTGAACAGTCGGGCGTTGTCAATGGCGACGGCTGCGCGTGAGGCAAGCGCCTGTGTGAAGTTGAGATGATTTTCAGCAAACCCGTTCAGGCGGGTGCTTTCCAGCGAAATGACCGCAATCACGCGATCTTCACGGATCACAGGCAGCACCATCTGCGAACGGGTGGCTTTGTTGATCGGGACATAATCAATGTCCATTGTGACATCGGGGATGATTTCCGGGTCGCCGGAACGCGCGACACGATGGATGATGCTGGTGGTGTAGTTTTGCAGCAGTTTGCGCTGTTCTTCTTCGTCAATCTCAAAGCCGTACTGCGCCATTGTCACGAGTTCGTCTGTGTCTTCGTTGTAGAGCGCCAGAGAAGCTGCCTGGGCATTGGTAAAACGCAGCAGCCAGTCGAGGGTCATACGGAAGACGTGATCCAGTTCGAAGACATCGTTCAGTTCCCGGTCAATTTGTTGCAGGATGCTCATTTCGAGCATGTTGCTGGACAGTTGGCGCACGGTTCTGTCGTGCAGGCTGGCATTTTGCAGCATTTGCCCGGTATAGGCACTGATTGCCTTAAGCAGCGTCTCGGTGTCGGCGTCAAGCGCCCCCTCGATTATCAGTATTCCTTCTAGCAGTTCCTGCGCCATTAGCGGGAAACTGGTGCCAACCGTGATTTGCGCCATCTGTGCCAGATAGTATGCCGGAGAGTTTTCGGGCAGTTCCGCGGTTTTGATGGGTGTTACTTCCCCGCGTATCCAGCGGTCAATGACCGGACGTTCTTCGACTTTGTACAGGGTGATGTAACTGCTCCGCAGCGCACCAATCGTCGGCAGCTCTGTTACCGCTGTGCTGGCGGCACCAAATTTCAGCCCGGACATATTCGGGTCGAGATGATCGCGCACCAGCAGCACCGCCTTCGCTGTCTGCGCAAGCTCGCCAACAATATTCATCAGGGTTTCGACCAGCGCCTCAAAATCGAGCGATTGTGTCAGGCGTGACATGATCCGGTTAATCTGCGTTTCACGCTGGAGTTCTGCTTGAAGGCGCGCAAGATCCCTGCTCAGATTGGCAGGTTCATCGCTGGTTTTTGCGCTTGGGTTGGAAGTCTGATTCGTCATTTATTGACAGCACATCCGCTCATGGAGTCTTTAATGATTATAGTTCATTTTATTACAGCTTCACATTTACCGAAAGTTTCACCGGTAGAGATTGAGTTTGAATTGTCATAGAATGGCTCAAGTTGCCTGCCAACCGTGCCAACTCTATAATGAATGTATCACGAAAGCAGCACACAGCACCATTGCAGTCCGGCAGATTGAAAGAGGAAAGCCATTATGTCAGATTTTAAGGACATTTCGACCCGCATGAAGCAGCTCCGTAAAGATGCAGATGAAACGCCGGAGGCGCAGCCTGCTGACCCTCTTGTTTCATTTGCCCTACGGGCGAAGATGCTGGGTGTGCTGCTGCGTGATGCACGGCTCAATGCGGCGCGCAGTCTGGACGATTGTGCCCATCTGCTGCATCTGACAGCGGGGGATATCGAAGCCTGGGAATATGGCGATGCGGTGCCCAGCCTGCCGCAGCTTGAAATACTCGCAGCATATCTGGATGTGCCCATCAGCCATTTCTGGGGCACAGCGGTGCTGGGTGAGGCGGCAATTCGTGAGAGCAGTGCCCAGCAGGAATACATGGCGCTGCGCGATCGCCTGATCGGGGCACTGCTGCGGCAGGCACGCGAGGAAGCAGGCATGTCGCAGCAGCAGATGGCAGAAGCCAGTGCGGTGAGTCTGGCGGCGCTGAGCAATTATGAACTGGGGGAGCTTGCTGTACCCATGCATGAGCTGACGGTGCTGGCAGGGGTGGTCAAAAAGAATGTCAGCTATTTTCTGGAAAGCAGCAGTCATGTCGGCGAACTATTGATGATGAAGGAAATGTGGAAGCATTTCATGGCTCTGCCGGACGAAATACGCCAGTTCGCCGCTAATCCGGTCAATGTCGGGTTTATCGAGATTGCGATTATGCTCAGCCGTATGCCGGTTGATCGACTGCGCAGCGTGGGCGCGAGCATTCTTGATATTACGCGCTAGGTATTTCGATTTACCATGTGATGTAGAGTCAATTATTGGCACAGCAGCGCAGGAAGGAGCAGGCATTCCGAACCAGAATGCCGGGACAATCTATGACGGCTACAGCACACGAACTTCAGGAACGGGGCAAGAAGCTGTTTTTCCAGCATGATTACGAAGCAGCAGCCCGGCTGTTTCAGCAGGCGATGGATCTGTACCGCGCCGAGAACATGCCGGATATGGTTGCCGAGATGCAGACGAATATCGGGCTGGTGCATCGGGCGATTGGCGAAAACCAGCAGGCACTCGAAATCATGCAAGAGGCACTGCGGACCTTCGAGGAACTGGAGGATGAACTGCGTCATGCTCAGGTGCTGGGTAATCTGGGCGGCGTTTATTCCGCGTTGGGCGACCGTGAACAGGCGTATAACTGCTACCGGCAGGCGGCAGATGCTTTTCAGGAACTGGGTGAAAAAGAAATGTATGGCGAAACGCTGATCGCCATGGCAGACTTGCAGGTGCGCGATGGCAAGCTGATGCGCGGTGCAGCGACCTATGAGGTCGGACTAGAACAACTTTCGCATTTGAACGCCCGTCAGAAGGTCATGAGGCGCCTGCTGGGGATGCGCAACCGTCTGACTGGCGGTGGTGCAGATACGCAGGTGGAGTTCGGTAGTACGCAGACCGCCAGCGATGATGAATCGGGGCGGAAACCCTAGAAGGGTTTTTCGACACGACGCCCGCGCGGGCAGCAGATGCCCTCAAATGGCTTGCCGGACGGCAGTTAATCCATGACAACTTGGTTGACACGCCGGCGGATCAGCTTGCTGGTGCCGCTGGTTGTTTTCTTTTGCGCACTCTATGCGCTGACCTACAGCGGAAATCCCCTGAGCGGTGATGAACAGTTCCTGTTCAATGCCATTGCCAGCCAGACCCGTTTTGCTGATACTCAGCTCGATATTGCAGCCGCGTACAATCCGCCACAGGTATTCAGCGGTGGGCTGCGCCTGCAAACCGTCGCGGCGGAACCACTTCAGATTGTACTGGGTGTGCCGTTCTATTGGCTGGCGTCTCATCTGCCGGGCTTCGGATTGGTGCATACGCTGTGGATGTTGAATGTGCTGGTTGGCGGGCTGGCGGTGGGGGTCTTTTTTCTGTTCGCGCTGGCGCTTTGTGACGATGAACGTGCCAGTCTGCTGGCAGCATTCGCTTTTGGCGCTGCGACAACACTCTGGGCATACAGTAAGACTTTCTTTCAGGAACCGCTGCTGCTGCTGTTTCTGCTGCTGGCAGGGCTGCTGCTGGAACGCTGGCGCGTGGGGGGCTGGCGATCATGGTGGTTGGTACTGCTGGCGCTGCTGGCGTTTGCCGCTGGGGCGCTGACGAAGGAAGCAGCAGTGATGGCGCTGCCTGCGCTGATCTGGCTGGCGCTGCCGCCGCTGCCATCGGGAATGCTGCGCCGCTGGCTGCATCGCGGTGCGTGGTTGGTGCTGTTGGTCAGTCTGGGCTGTATGCTGGTGTTGATCTACGCCGGTTTGCAGCAAATTTCTACTGTGCTGCCAGATGTGCATGCTTTTCTGATCCGCAATTTGCGCACCATTTATAACCAGAATACCATCAATGCTCTGCATAGTTACCTACTCAGTCCGGGCGGCAGTGTGTGGGGGACTTCGCCGGTCGTGGTGCTGGCGTTGCCCGGCGGTTGGCTGCTGCTGCGCCGGGGACAGTCGCGTTATGTCTGGGGGGCGCTGCTGCTGCTGGCAGGATTCGCGCTGGGCTATGCGCTGCTGCGCGGGGTACACTGGTTCGGGGGGCTGTCGTGGCCCCCTCGTTTTCTGCTGCCTGTGGTGCCGTTTTTGATGCTGGTGGCGCTGCCTGTTTTCGTCACGCTGCTGCGGGCAAAGCCGCGTTTGTGGGTGCTGCCTGTCGCTGTCCTGCTGTTGGGCGTGTGGTGGCAGGTCAGCGCAGTGACGCTGGATTGGCGCGTGTATCCTGATGTGCTGCGGCTGCGCGGCATCGGCAGCGGCACTGCCGAATGGTCGGGTGGGCTGAATGTGCTCGCCTATCTGCGTCCGATAGTGGTTACCGGGTTGTGGGGTGAATACCCGCTTGATGCTGCATGGGCGCGCGCGAATCTGCCGTTGGTGGCGCTGCTGTTGGTTGGTTTGCTGCTCGCCTGTGTGCTGGTGCTGCGCTGGCTGCTGGGCAGCGGGGCGTCTGCTGCTCAGGGGAATACTGCGTTACGCCGTCAGCGGGGCGTGCTGGTTGTCCTGCCACTGCTGCTGGTTTGTGTGTTAGCGCTGGGACTGCGTGCGCTGTATACCGACCCCTTATTCAGCGGCGATCGCCCGGAGCTGCACCAGCTTGTGAACGCCCTGAACACGGAATTGCCTGCGGACAGTGTGGTGCTGCTGGGCAACACTGCCTATGTCAATTTCTTCTACAACTATGGCGTGCTGCAAACTGCCCGCGTGATCGGTCTGCCGTACCCACCGGGCGAACAGCCCAGCCCGGAACAGGCTGCGCGTGTGCGTTCGCCCAACCCGGACGCCCTGCTGGCACAGCGCACCCCGCCGCTGCTGCATGCCCTTGCCGCACAGCATGAACGACTCTGGCTCGTGGAGGATTCCGGTCCATTTTTGCCCTGGAGTGTGCGCCCGACAGAATGGTTTATGGCGCTGCACTACTACCCACTGCGTGTGACTGAATTTGCATCCACCGTTCGCCTGATTGAATACAGCACGGTGCTTGCTCCCGATCCGTTTGCCTTTCGTGGCACGGAACAGTTGACCGACTTGCAGTATGGCGATTCGGTGCATCTGCTGGGGTACACGCTGCCGCTGGGCAGCGCTTATGCGCCGGGGGATGTGCTGCCGCTTTCGCTCTACTGGCTGACTGACGCGCTGCTGCCTACTGATTACACAGTGGCATGGAAGCTGGTGGCTGAGGATGGTTTTGTGGTCGCAGAAGGGCAGGACAGCTATCCGCAGGGTGGTTTTATGCCCACGACGCGCTGGCTGCCAGGTGTGCCGATATGGGACAATCGCGCGCTGGTGATTCCTGAGGGCGCTCTGGATGGCGAGTACCGGCTGTGGGTCATCCTGTACGATGTCAGCACCGGGACACTGCGCAATCTGCCTGTGCGCGGCGCAGAGGTTGTTGCTGGCGAGTATGGCGTACTGCCGCAGCGCATCACCATTCAGTCCGCGCCCTGAAGCAGCGGTTGGCGGCTCAAAGAACCAGATGATAAGCGCTAATCGCGATGCGCGACTAATGTCGGTGACAGTTAACGCTTTTCATTTAACCCTGCGCCTTTGACCTTTCCACTCCCTTGAGATGATTGTTCGCTGAATTGGTCTTACATGGCGTATCGTCCTGCGCTACTATGAAACCGGCGTTGACCCTCACGAATCGTTCAATCAATCAGGAAAGCTATGTCGGCTGAATTTATCGCACGTGTTTACCATACGGATCATCGGGGTCCGGCACGCTTCATCTGGTCGCACATCAAGCGGCATCCCCTGGTCGCCATGGGCATGGTGACCGGCGCATTCAGCAATGCGGCACTGGCGGTAGCGCTGCCGGCGTATACTGGCGAGGCGTTTGACTCGCTGCTTGCCGGTCAGGGCTTGGCGGCAGTCGTGGGGGCGGTGCTGGGTATCGTTTTGTCACAGGCGCTGCGCGGTGGGCTGCAATTGATGCGCAATTTCAGCTCCGAGCTGTACGGGCAGTTGATGGAACGCGACATCCGCGACGAGCTGTATGCCAGCCTGCTTGCCAAAAGCATGGCATATCACGACAGCCAACCGGTTGGAGAGACGATGGCGCGCGTTACCAACGACGTCCGCGAAATCAGCCTGATGATGAATCCGGGTGTGAACCTGCTGGTGGGGTCGGGCATGTTTTTGCTGGCACCGGTGGTTACTGCCCCGCTGATTCACCCGGCGCTGATCCTGACGCCGCTGATTTTCGCCGTGCTGCATCTGATCGTACAAGTGCGCTTTGTTTACACGCTGCACCCGATTGCGCAGAAGTCGCGCGCCAGTTTTGGCGAGATGAATGCCGATGTTGCGCAAGCGCTGGACGGTTTACAGGTCGTTAAAGGTTCTGCGCAGGAATACGCCGAGTCCGGGCGCTTTAACCTGCTGGCAGATCGCGTGCGGCAGTATTTCTATCAGCAGGGGGAGGTCGAGGCGCGTTATCTTTCGACCCTGCTGCTGGGGCTGGCGCTGGCGGCGGGTTTCCTGCACAGTATTGTGTTGTATCAGGCGGGCGCAATCAGTGTTGGCGGGATTGTCACTTACAACGGTATCGTGGCGTTGTTCGGGTTTCCGGTGAACACCTCGCTATTTTCGCTGTCGCAGTTTGCGCTGGGTTACGCCAGCGCTGCGCGCATTCTCAGAATCATCACGGCGGAAACCAATCTTGACCAGAATCAAGCGGGACACACCATGCAGATTGAAGGGCGCATCACCTTTGAGCATGTGGATTTCGGCTATGGGGAAGACCGCAGCGCGGTGCTGCATGACATCACGTTTGATGTGCAGCCGGGGCAGACAGTTGCCCTTGTGGGACAGACCGGCAGCGGCAAGACGACCATCACCAAACTGATTAACCGCATGTACGATGCGCAGCGCGGCAGGGTGCTGATTGATGGATTGGATGTGCGCGAGTGGAGTCTGGAGTCGCTGCGCTCACAGGTCAGCATCATTGAGCAGGATATCTTTCTGTTCAGCCGCACCATTGCCGAAAACATCGCCTTTGGCAGGCCGGATACGCCGCGCGAACTGATCGTGCAGGCAGCGAAAATGGCGCAGGCGCATGACTTCATCATGAGCTTTGCGGATGGCTATGAAACCGTCATCGGGCAGCGCGGTGTGACACTCAGCGGGGGGCAGCGCCAGCGGTTGGCAATTGCGCGAGCGTTCCTGACGGACCCGCCGATTCTGATCCTCGATGACAGCACCAGCGCCATTGACAGCGCGACAGAGGACTTGATTCAGCGCGCAATCTGGACGGCTGCCAGTGGACGCACGACACTGCTCATCACGCACCGCCTGTCGCAGATACGCTGGGCTGATCATATCATTGTGCTGCGCCGGGGTAGCGTAGTGGCACAGGGCAAGCACGAGGAATTGCTGCGTGCCTCCGAGGATTATCGCCGTATTTTCGCCCGCTACGAAGACCCGGTAGGGCAGCCGGCATTATTGGACGAGGTGCGCTGAATGTTTCGTGGAATAGAGGCAGACAAGTACGACCGCCAGTACACAGACCGTTACCTGTTTCAGCGGATTTTCAGCTATTTCAAGCCCCGCGTGCGGGCGATGATCTATATCATGCTGTGTACCTTTCTGATCGCCTTTGTTGTAGCGCTGCGCCCTGTACTGATTGCCGATGGTGTGCAATCGCTTGAAGATCAAGGACTGGGCACACCGCTGCAACTGCTGCTGGGGGCGCTGTTTGTGTCTGCCGTGCTGGAATACGGCGCGAACTATCTGCGGCGTGCGCTGTTTGCGCGTGTGGTCGGGGATGTCGTGGCAACGCTGCGCAAGGATAGTTTTGCCGCGGCGATGGATCGGGACCTTGCATTTTACGACAAGAACAAATCGGGCAAAATCGTCAGCCGTATCACCAGCGATACGCAGGAATTCGGGCAAGTCATCCTGACCATCAGCGATGTCATCGCGCAGTTGGGCGCTGTCGTGTTCCTAACGTATATTCTGCTCACACGCGAATGGCGGCTGACGCTGCTGCTGGCGCTGACAACGCCCGTGATCGTCGGCGCGGCGCAGATTTTCCGCCGCATGGTGCGTAATACTTCACGGCAGAGTTCGCGCGCGCTGGCAGTAGTCAATGACAGTATTCAGGAGAGCGTGACCGGCATCAGCGTGGCGAAGAGTTTCCGGCGTGAGCAGATGCTCTATGGCGAGTTCAGCCGCGTCAACCGGCAGGCGTTCAGCATCAATATGCGCCGGGGTTTCGTGATCGCGCTGATCTTCCCCGTGCTTAACGTACTTGCAGGTCTAGCTACAGGCCTCATCGTCTACGCCGGTGCGGCAGCGGCGCTCGACCCGGCAGGCGCAATCTCGATTGCGACATGGTTTCTGTTCGTGCAGGGTGTGGATCGCTTCTGGTTCCCGTTTATTACGCTGGCGGAGTTCTGGAGCCGTTTTCAGCAGGGGCTGGCGGCGGCAGAACGGGTTTTCGCGCTGATCGATACGGAGAACACGGTCAGGCAAACCGGCAGTGAGCCGGCTCAGAATATCCACGGCGAAATTGAGTTCCGCAATGTGCTGTTCCAGTATGAAGCGGGGCAGCCAGTGCTGAAAGACTTTGACCTGCACATTCGGCGCGGCGAGAGTGTTGCCTTTGTCGGGCATACCGGGGCGGGGAAAAGCACCATCGCCAAACTGATCGCGCGTTTCTACGAGTTTCAGGGTGGCGAACTTCTGGTAGACGGGCAGGACATTCGCACATTTGAGGTGCAGTCTTACCGGGCGCGGCTGGGTATCGTGCCACAGCAGCCATTCCTGTTCAGTGGCACGATCATGGACAACATTCGCTACGGCAGACCGGATGCCACCGATGCCGAAATTGAGGCAATTGCCCGCAGTATTGGCGGCGGCGAGTGGCTGGAAACTATCGCGGATGGTCTGCATGCTGATGTCGGTGAACGCGGCGCAAAACTCAGCATGGGACAGCGCCAGCTTGTCAGCCTGCTGCGCGTGCTGGTGGAAAAACCGGCGATCTTCGTGCTGGACGAAGCCACCGCCAGCGTTGATCCGTTCACCGAAATGCAGATTCAGGAGGCGCTCAACCTGATCCTGGCGCAGTCCACCTCGATTTTGATTGCCCACCGCCTGAGTACCGTGCGCAGCGCAGATCGGATCATTGTGCTCAAGGGGGGGGAAATCATCGAAGCGGGTGATCATGAAGCGCTAATGGCGCAGGGGGGGCATTACGCCGAACTGTATAATACCTACTTCCGGCACCAGTCGTTGAGCTACATCGAATCGGCAAAGACTACGCTCACCGCGGAACTGAGCGCAGACTGAACTACGCGCAGCGCACAAACAAAAAGGGTGTGCCACGGCAAGCGCACCCTCTTTGCGTTCAGGCGTAGTTATTTACACGGGAATCCGGACAAAGGGTTAACCCCCTGTTCGGGAAAACAGCTTTACGGATAGGTGCTTATTCTATTTCAACCGCCATCGCAACTGCTTCTGCACCACCCAGGCACAGCGCCGCGACACCACGTTTCAGCCCACGTTCCTTCAGCGCGTGAATCAGGGTGATCAGCACACGCGACCCGGACGACCCCAGCGGGTGACCCAGCGCAATCGCGCCGCCGTTGACATTGATCTTTTCCAGCGGAATCGGGTAGCCTTCGCGTTCCAGCCCACGCATATCTGCCAGCACCTGCGCGGCGAACGCCTCATTAAACTCCCACAGATCAACATCATCCACGCCCCAACCGGCGCGTGCCAGCGCCACCGGCACCGCCTTGACCGGGGCATAGAAGATCCACGCTGGTTCAACTGCCGCCTGCCCGTAAGCGACTACGCGGGCAATCGGTGTGTGCCCGTGCTGCTGCGCATAGGCGCGGCTGCTGACCACCAGTGCGGAAGCGCCATCGTTCATGCCGGGGGCGTTGCCTGCGGTGACCTGCCCGTCCTTCTCAAACGCGGGGGCAAGCTTTGCCAGTACGTCCAGCGTCGTGTCCGCGCGGATGGGTTCATCTGTGTCAATGACGGTATCGCCTTTTTTGCCCTTGATTACCACCGGTGTGATTTCCGGTTTGAACCTGCCCTCGGCGGTTGCTTTCGCGGCGAGTTCGTGGCTGCGCACGGCAAACGCATCCATTTCGCTGCGGGTGACTTCAAGCTGCCGCCCGATAAATTCCGCCGCATTGCCCATACCCCAGTCGCAGAACGTACACCACAAGCCATCTGCTTGCAGCGAGTCGCGCACCTGTATATGCCCGTATTTGTTGCCTTTGCGCTGGGAGTCATTCAGGTAGGGCGCATTGCTCATGCTCTCTACCCCCCCCGCCAGATACAAGTCGCCATCCTCAGCCTTGATCGCGTTTGCCGCCAGCATCACCGCTTTCAGCCCGCTGCCACAGACCTTGTTCACCGCTATGCCGCCCACCGTGTCGGGAACACCCGCCCCGATGCTGATCTGGCGCGGGAGTGCCTGCCCCACACCGGCACTGATCACGTTGCCGACAATCACTTCGTTGATGTCCACCCTGTTGACTCCGCTGCGTTCCACCGCCGCGCCAAACGCGACCTTGCCCAGATCGGCAGCGGTCATGCCGCTTAATGCGCCCAAAAACTTGCCCTGCGGTGTGCGTGTGCCGCTCAAAATCACGACATCGCGTTCGCCTTTGCCATTTGCCGCCATATCAGCCCTCGTTTTCGTATCGACTCTGCCAGACTGCTTTTAAGTCCCGTACTGTGTTTTCGAGCGTGTCCGGGATAACACGAGTGTTTCCGACGGTGGTCATGAAGTTCGCATCCCCGCTCCAACGCGGCACAATATGAAAATGATAGTGCGCCGCAATGCCCGCCCCGGCAGCAGCCCCCAGGTTAGCTCCCAGGTTGAATGCGGTGGGATTGTATGCTTGACGCAGCACTGTCAGCGCGCGGTTGGTCGTCAGCATCAGGTCTGTGAGCGCCTCTACGGGCAGGTCTTCCTGGCTGTGGACATGGCTGTACGGTACGACCATCAAGTGACCGTTGGTATAGGGGAATTTGTTGACTGTGACATAAACATGCTGAGAGCGTGCGATGATCTGCGGGCTGTTTTCTTGAATGAGGTTGCAGAAAACGCAGCCCTCAACCGGCGATTGGTTGCCTGTGATATATGTCATGCGCCAGGGTGCCCACAGATGTTCCATAAGGAGTCAAAATTGAATTTTTGTTTAATTACCTGTTCATCATTATAGATAAGCTGCACAGCATTCACAAGACGCCGCGAGCGGGAGCGGTATTACGCCTGCGGGAATCTGCCGTCTGTGTTGTACAATAGAGCGTCAAAAAGCAGGAGTGAGGACACGGGATTGACGCTAAACGCACAGACTTTAGCCGCAGTGCTGGGCACACGCCCGTTTCGCTATTTCGATGTGTTGGACAGCACCAACGATCTGGCGCAGGACTGGCTGCGTGCTGGTGCGCCAGGTGGGGCGGTGGTTATCGCCGACGAGCAGCGCAAGGGACGCGGGCGCAAAGGGCGTCTGTGGCACACGCCGCCCGGCGTTGCGCTGGCGATCTCGGTGGTGCTGCACCCGCCGCAGGAAGCGCTGCATCAGGTCAGCATGCTGGGCGCGCTGGCAATCGCGGAACTGCTCGATTCGCTGGGCGCGCAGGATGTGGGCATCAAGTGGCCCAACGATGTGCAGTTGAACGGGCGCAAGGTCTGCGGGGTGCTGCCGGAGGTCGTCTGGCAGGGCGAGCATCTGCTCGGCGTGGTGCTGGGTATGGGGCTGAATGTGCGCATGGGGTTCAGCGGCACAGAACTGGAACCGACGGCGATCAGCATCGAACCGGCGCTGGGGCGTATGGTTGAGCGTGCTGATTTGATCGCACGGCTGCTGACGCTGGTGGATGCGTGGGCGGAGAAGCTGGCTTCACCCCTGGTGTTTGAGGCGTGGCAGGCGCGCCTGAATACGCTGGGGCGAGCGGTCATTGTCGATGACGAGCCTGGCAGCCCGCTGCGTGGGACTGCGGAGGCAGTTGAGCCGGATGGGACACTGCTGCTGCGCCTTGCGGATGGCAGTGTGCGGCGGGTACTGGCAGGAGATTTGTCCTTTGGTGACCCCAATGGTTAACCAACTGGCGCTGTCCGGTATGGGCAGACAGGGACTGCGATAATATGGGCATTCGGCTGGATTGGGAAATTGAATCCGAACAGGAGCACCTCTACAGCAGCGGGGAAGACCCGGCTGCGGCGCGGGCACGGCGGGTTGCACGGCTGCGCTTTTTGCTGGTGATTGTCGGGCTGCTTTTTCTGGTCGGTGTGGTCGTGTTTGCGGTGAATCGCCGCCTGGAAGATATTGACCGCTATTACGAAACCCTGCTCACAGATGCGGTTCAGGCAGAGGTTACGGCGCTGCGCATCGGCGACGAGCGCGCGTATATGAATTTCCAGCATCAGGGTAATCTGGATTGGGCGGCGGCACAGGCGGAGCAGTTCGACCAGTACCAGCAGCTTCTGCGCGAACATGACGCGCTGCTGACCGGCACGGTGCGCGCTGTGGAAGTGGATGGGCGGCGCGGGCGCGTGCAGGTGGAGGAAATCATTGACGGTGTGCCTTATTCGCGCGTGTGGTTCTACTGGCGTTTTGACGAACCGCCGGAAGGCAGCGATGCCCCGCGACAAAGCGGTTGGCTGCATGTGCCACTGGACTCAACCTTTTGGGGTGTACCGGGCAGCTACAGCGGCGATTATGTGACGATTCGTTATCTGGGGGTGGATGACCCGCTGGCGGTCGAACTGGGCGTGCGGTTGGAGCGCTGGCTGCGGCTGGGCTGTGAGCGGCTGCTCTGCACACAGATTCCGCGTGTAAATGTGCAGATTGAACCTGATCCCGGCTTGACCGTGTCGTGGGCGGCAAACGACATCTGGACACTGCGCGTGCCCTCACCGTATACCGGGCGCACACGGTTGGATACGCCGTTCAATATTGATTTGCAGCTTGAAGTTGCCAATCTGCTGGCGGATCGCCTGATTGCGCTGGTGTCTGACAATCTTGCGCCGGTCTACCCGGCAGACGCTTACTATTTCCGCCAGTCGTTCCTCTCGTGGCTGGTCGGCGGCTTTGTCGAGATCAACACCAACACGCTGCTGATCAACAGCATGGCACAGGTCTACGGCGCAGGAATGCCTGCGCAGTTCCTGCGGGGACTGACGCCGGATGCCAGTGTGGGCGTGCTGCCGGGCGTACTGGGCGTGCCGTCTCTGGCAGATGCCAGCCTTGACTGGCGCGACTTTTTGACATGGCGGCTGGCGCTGGAAGACGATCTGATTGCGCGGCGCGAT
Source organism: Anaerolineae bacterium (assembly GCA_034435675.1). Lineage (GTDB taxonomy): Bacteria > Chloroflexota > Anaerolineae > Aggregatilineales > Phototrophicaceae > DAOTWP01. The sequence continues at coordinate 7,897 of DAOTWP010000155.1, read as the reverse complement.
GAAGCGAGTTTTCTGCGGTTGTACGATACCCGTGATGAAACTGTGCGTCTGACTGCCGTGCAGCGCTATGACGCCAATCTGCCGCCGGAGCAGCGCATCGTGATTGATGTGCGCTTGAGCAGCGCCGCCGACAGCACGGCACAGCTCAACGCGACGGTGCAGGTGGGCAGCGGGGACAGTGCCCGGCAGGAACTGGTGCTGTTCCGGTTGGTAGACAACAACTGGCTGCGCGCGAACTGAGCGCCCGTAGGGGCGTTTAGGGCTGCCTTTGCGCGGCAGGCGCAGCGCTCGTACAATGCAGAGAGAAGCCGTATTCGGGGAAGTCTTAAGGAGCAAATTCGATGTCGTTTGATGAACTGCGTCGCGGCGTAAAAGATACCTCATTTGAGGACGAAATTGACGATGATCTGATCGAACTGGAAGAGGCAGACCGGGCAACCCGCGCAGAGGAACGCCGTTTTCTGGGCATGACAGCGGTTGAACGTATGTTTCTGTCCATGTTTCTGTTTCTGGCGGTCACCGTGCTGGGGATTGCGCTGCTGCTGGCAACCGGGCGGTTGGCGCTTTAGCATAGCGATTGCTGTGGCACAGCGATTGTGCCCGGCAAACAGGCGGGGGCGACATCTGCGCCGCCCCCGAACTATAACCATAGACTGCTGCCCCGCTTAATCCCCCGGCAGCAGCACCAGTGTGTTGACGGCGGTAGTTTCCACCTGCGTGCGCGTCCACACCATGCTGCGATACTGCGTGGTGCGCCACAGTTCGTTCATGTCAAAGTAGTTCAAACTGCCGGGGTGTCCACTCTGCCCGGTAGGATGAATGCTGAGACTGCTGTCGAAGTCGCTCAAATCCATAATCAGCCGCATTGAGGGCAAAGAACGCACACTGAAATCTCCGCGTGACAGGTTCCAGCCTGTCGCATTGACGATTTCCGACCCTCCGCTGACCGCAACAGGTCCCCGGTTGACGGCGGCTTCCACAAATGGAATACCGCTGCGCCCTAACGGCAGGCTGACAAATGTGGCGGTGTGCAGATCGCCCCACTGCCACAGCGTCCAGTCCGCGCCGAGCACCTCTACCGTGAGCGCATACGCCTCGCCGAAGGAGCGCCGCAGGATATCGTCGCGGGTTTCGACCACATCCGTCGTGTTAATGTCGTCCCACCATGCGGCGTCTGGCTGGCGCATCAGCAGGGCAGTGCCCCACAGTTCGTTGTCATTGCCGCTGGCGTGGTATACAGCGCCAAACTGGTCATTGTAGAGGTTGTCAACCAGCCGCATCCAGAAGTAGCCGTACAGCGCTGCCTGTGGGCTGTCCGCATCCATGCGGTAATCCCAAGTGAGCAGCCAATCGCGCGCCTCGTTGAGCATAGCACTGTCAAAGCTGATTGGCGCCAGATAGGGCAGCAGTTCGGCAGCGCTGGCGTTGTAGGTGTCGCCGTGCATTTGCGCGAATGTCTCGCCGGTGTGCGGCGCGTATTCGCTGATCATGTTGACGATGCGTTCAGCGCGGTAGCCGTAAGCGAAGAAATAGCCCAGCGCGAAGTTGCTGTCGACGCCAAATTCCGCGCCCAGGTCGGCGGCAAGCTGCGCGTAGTATTCCGGCGGCACAACCGGCTGGTTGGCGGTGGCGATGAAGCCGCGTTCAGGGTTGAGGATGCGCGGCAGCGAGTCAAAGGGAATGAAGCCGCGCCACTCGTATTCATCAGTCCAGCCCGGCACGGGCAGCAGCCCGCTGTGATCGCCCGCGCGCACAGGCAGGCGTCCCGGTGTCTGGTAGCCGATATTGCCGTCCACGTCGGCATAGACGAAGTTCTGAGCGGGGGCATCCCAGTAGCGCAGTGCTTCACGGAATTCCTGCCAGTTCTGCGCCAGATTCAGCCCCAGTGACGCGCGCACCAGCCCGCCCGGCTGCAATGCCGTCCAGCGCAGCGCCAGCGGGTTCTCGTTGTTGAAGCCGCCGAGTTCGCCATTTACAGGCTGGTTGTCGTTGATGATTGGACCGAAGTGGGTTTCGCGCACGGTAATCGTGACCGGTGCTGCGCCATCACCGGACAGAATCACTTCCTCGCGCGTGGTCATGTCGCGCCACTCGCCGTTGTATTCATATTGCAGCGGATTGTCGGGATTCACACGGATCATGTACAGATCCTGCACGTCGGGTCCGATGTTGGTGACCCCCCATGCAATGCGCCCATTATGCCCGATAGTCACACCCGGACTGGCGGGGAAGGTGAACCCCGCCACGTCAAACGGGCAGTCTGCGCTGACTGGCGCGCAGTGCAGTCCGATTTCGTACCAGATAGACGGTATCTGGATGCTCAGATGCGGATCATTTGCCAGCAGGGGCATGCCGCTGTCGGTCAGCGCGCCGCTGACCACCCAGTTATTACTGCCCACCGCCGTGTTGAAACCCGTGCGTCCCAAGCCAAGATCAACGCCCGCCGCGACACCGCCCGCCAGCCGGGTGTGAATGCCGATGATGCCGCCGCGCACGGGCAGCCCGGCGCTGCCTGCGTCTGCCAGCGAGTCCGCGCTGACTGGCAGGTCTTCGGGGAAAAGGATGGTCGGGCGTGTGCCAAAGGGGAACGGCGGCGCATATTGATCGATCATTTCGGGCGTGAGGGTGTCGAGGGTATACAGTTCGCTCAGCAGCAGTTCAATGCCGTAATTGCCGCCCAGGCTGAACTGCATCACTTTGCCCCAGATCAGTGTATCGGCGGGCTGCCACGGTTCTACCGTGATCGTAATCCCGGCGCTGCGTAGTGCGCCGTATTCATATGCCAGCGCTTCCGGCTCGCGGCTGAACAGATAGGCATTCACCCCATCGGCAAATGCCTGCAAAATCTGCTGCATTTCTGGTTCCAGTGCGGCGAATTCCTGCTCAACCACCGCGCGGGAACCGAGCGTGCGCACGAAGATGTCATTTGCGACAACCGAACTGCCTGCCAGTTCACCCAACCTGCCATAGCCGGTATGCCGCGCCCATTCCATCTGCCACCAGCGATCCTGCGCGTGGGTGTAGCCCTGCGCAAAGAACAGGTCGTGGGTGCTGCTGGCGTAGATGTGCGCCACCCCAAACGGATCGCGCAGGATTTCCACGCGATCTTGCAGACCGGCAACCGTCAGTTCGCCGCTGTGCTGCGGCAGCGTGTCTGTGCCCGGCTGCGCGGCGGCTGGCGCGGCAGCGAGGAGTACGAACAATGCCAGCATTGCAACTGCTGTATAACGCTTCAAGAATCTCTCCCAATCAGTCTTTTCTGGTCGGTATTAGCAGGGCAGCCTGCGCCGCCCCGATTAACGCTGTGCCAGCGCATGTTTAATCGCCCGGCTGCAAGGTCAGGCGGTCCCGCGCGGCGGCGTCCACCTGCTCCCGCGTCCAGAGCATCGGGTGATACTCAATATCGGTCCATTCATCAATCATGTTATCGTACAGAGCGCTGCGCGGGTGGTCGCTTTGCCCGGTAGTATGGATCGTCAGGCTGCTGCTCAGATCGCCCAGATCAACGATCATGCGCATAGATGGGACGGCGCGCACGGTAAAGTCTCCGCCGCCTGCATTCTGCCATGCAGTCGCATTAACGATACTTGTCCCGCCGCTGACCGGGAATGGACCACGGTTCACGATGCCTTCGATCAACCCGATGCCGCTTAAGCCCAGCGGGTTATTCACGAATGTTGCCGTATGCAGTGTGCCCCAGCGCCAGTCATCACGGTTTGCCCCCAACCGTTCAACGGCGGAGTCATAGCCCTCGCTGAATGCCCGGATCAGGATGTCGTCGCGGGTTTCGCTGGTGCCTGGCGTGCTGACATCATCCCACCACGCATGCTCTGGTTGTTCCAGCAGCAGGGCGGTGGTCCACATGATGTCACTGCCGCTGCTGGCGGAGCGATTCAGTACGGCGAGCTGATCATTGTAGGTCAGATCAATCAGCCGTCCGAAGAACAACCCAAAGAATGCCGCCTGCGGGCTGTCCGCGTCCATCTGGGCATCCCAGGTCAGCAGCCAGTCGCGGGTGCCGTTGAGGGTATCGCTGCCGAAGTCGAGGCTTTCCAGATAGGGGCGAATCTCCAGTGCGAATGTGAATTCATTGTCGCCATGAATCGCGGCAAACGATTGGGTGCTGTGCTGGTCAGTGGCTTCCAGCAGGTCCACAATGCGTGCCCCCCGGTAGCCGTAATCCCACGAGAAACTGAACTGCGGCTGCGGGTCGTCACCATATTCAGGTCCCAGCTGTGCCCCCAATTGTTCGTAGTAGACCGGGATAACGGTTGCCTGGTTTGCCGACTGCACATACCCGCGCGCCGGATTGTAAACACGCGGCATCAGGTCAAACGGCACATAACCGCGCCAGTCATACGCATCACTGCTGCCGGGCACAGGCAGAGTGCCGGTATGCCCGCTGGCGCGCACGGGCACACGTCCCGGAAGCTGGTAGCCAATGTTGCCATCAACATCGGCGTAAACGAAGTTCTGCGAAGGCGCGTCCCAGTAGCGTAACGCCTCGCGGAATTCCGCCCAGTTCCCGGCGCGGTTCAGGCGCAGCAGCGCTTCCAGCAGCGTGCCCTGTTCCAGCGCCGCCCAGCGCAGCGCCAGCGGGCGTTCGCTGTCATAGCCGCTCAGCGTGCCATCTTCGCGCAGGTTGTTATCCGTGACGATGGGACCAAAGCGGGTTTCGCGCACGGTGAAGGTCACAGACGGTTCGCCATCGCCGAAGTTGATCGTTTCTTCGCGGGTGGTCATGTCCAGCCATTCGCCGTTAAACTCGTATTGCAGCGGATTATCGGGATTGACCGTGATCTCGTAATAATCCTGCGTGTCAAGGTTAGAGGTGGTCACACCCCATGCAATGCGCGCATTATGCCCAATAACCACAGCGAGGCTGGGCGCAAAAGCAAAGCCCACCACGTCATAGGGACATTCGGCGCTGACTGGCGCACAGTGCAAGCCAATCTCATACCAGATAGACGGCATCTGAATGCCCAGATGCGGGTCATTGGCGAGCAGCGGCGTGCCGGTGGCAGTGTTGCTGCCCGCCACAGACCAGTTGTTGCTGCCAATTCCGCTCCCCGTGCCAAAGGGCAGCCATGCCGTTTCCTGCCCGTACAGTCCGGTTTGCGCGCGGGTGATTCCGGCAATGCCCGCTGTGTCCACTGGCAACGCGGCGGCAGCCCCCAGCGACTCGTCGCTGATCGGCAAATCTGCTTCGGTGACAATGGTTGCCTTGCTATCGTAAGGATAGGTAGGGAAGTAGGCATCCACCAGTTCGGGATCCAGTGCGCCAAGCATTTCGGATCGCGCCAGTTCTTCGCCCCGGTTGCCATCGAGATTCAGCGCCATCACTTTGCTCCATACGATGGTGTCAAGCGGCGTCCATGGTTCTACGGTGATGCTGACGCCGGTTACACTGAGCAGGGAGTATTCCATCGCCAGATAACGCGCCGGGCGGTTGAGGAGATAGGCGTTAACGCCGTCGGCAAATGCCTGCAATGCCGCCTGTGCTTCGGGGGAATAGTTTTCAAAATCGCGCTGCGCTGCCTGATACAAGCCGAGCCGCCGGATGAAAATGTCGGTGTCATAGGCGCCGGCATTTAGCCCGGTCAATTCCTGAATCGCACCGCGCCCGATGTGCCGCGAGAACTCCATCTGCCACCAACGATCCTGTGCCTGGGTGAACCCCTGCGCAAAAAACAGGTCGTGGCTGGTGCTGGCGTAGATGTGCGGCACACCCCATTCATCGCGCAGAATTTCAACCGGGGCATCCAGCCCGGCGGCGGTTAGTTCGCCACTGTGCTGGGGCAGGGGTCCGGTAGTGATGTCGTTGTACAGTAAGAATCCACCGACCAGCAGCAGCAGTACGACGAACAGTAAAAACAGCAGTAAATAACGCAGCACTTTGCGCATAGAAAAAACTCCATAGTAGTAGTTCAGGCGAAGAAGCTCAAACGAAATCTTTCGTGGCGGGCATTGTACCCAATTTGTACGGCAAGGGGGTATGGCATCGGGCTATGCGCATCGGGCTATGTGCGTCGGGCTAATCGCATCGGGCACACCTACTCATCCCCCAGGGCTTGCAGCTCTGTTTCGATGCTGCTGATGTACTGCGCAGCCTGTGCCGCGTAGGGTCCATCTGCCGCCAGCGCCAGATACTGCTGAAAGTCCGCCAGCGCTCGTTCACGTTCCGCCAGCGAATAGTACAACACACCCCGCAGGAAATAGGCGTCGGCATAGGTAGGGTCAAGCGCAATCGCTGTGTTGTAGTCCGCCAGCGCCCGATCCCATTCGTAAGTGAGTATAATGATCTGCCCGCGCAGGGCAAACAGTTCGGCACGCTGCCGCGCCGGAAACCCGTTTGTTTGCGCCACAAGCAGCGCCGCGTCCATGCTGGCAATCGCCCCGGTGTAGTCGAAGCCCGCAGCCTGTGCGCGGGCGCGCGTGGTATAGAGCGTTACGCTGGTTTCTGCCAGCGTCGCGCAGCCTGCCAGCAGCAGCAGCGCAAGCAGCAGTGTTCTCCGAAGCGGGAAATGCATGTGATTTTCTACTCCTTATGTGTCCGAACATGTGTCCTAATCTCGCGTTCAAAACCGTTTTTTAGTATAATTAAGGGATTGTAGTACAATCAGGATGGAGTTTCCCCAGATGGTCGATATTGGCACAATTCGCCCGATCAACATCAACGAAGAGATGCGTGGCAGTTATCTGGATTATGCCATGAGCGTGATTGTCGCGCGGGCGCTGCCAGATGCGCGGGATGGCTTGAAGCCGGTACACCGGCGCATTCTCTTTGCGATGTACGATATGGGCATACGCGCCGGAAGTGCCTACAAGAAAAGTGCGCGTATCGTCGGGGAAGTCCTCGGCAAGTATCATCCACACGGGGACAGCGCTGTCTATGACGCGATGGCGCGCATGGCGCAGGATTTCTCGCTGCGCTACATGCTGGTGGACGGGCAGGGCAATTTTGGCAGTATTGATGGCGACAGCCCGGCGGCGATGCGTTATACCGAGGCGCGGCTGGCGCAGATCGCCGAGGAACTGCTCGTAGACATCAACATGAATACGGTGGATTTCAATGACAACTACGACGGTACGCAGCAGGAGCCAGCGGTGCTGCCTGCGCGGCTGCCCAATTTGCTGCTCAATGGGTCTTCCGGCATTGCGGTGGGCATGGCGACCAGTATTCCGCCGCATAGTCTGCGCGAACTGGCAGCGGCGATTGTGTATCTGATTGATAACGCTCACAACATTGAAGATGTCACCGTTGATGACCTGATGCAGTTCGTCAAGGGACCGGATTTCCCGACAGGCGCATCGCTGGTTTTCAATGATGAGTTGAAAGAGGCGTATGCCACCGGGCGCGGGCGTGTGATTGTGCGTGCCAATGGGGAAATCGAGGAAATGAAGAACGGGCGTTTCCGGATTGCCTTTAATTCGATTCCCTATCAGGTCAGCAAGACTGCGATCATCGAGCGTATTGTCACCCTCGTGCGCGAAGGCAAGCTCGACGCGATCAGTGACCTGCGCGATGAGTCTGACCGGCAGGGGCTGCGGCTGGTAGTGGAACTGAAGAAGGGCGCGCAGCCGAATAAGGTCCTGAACCAGTTGTACAAGTACACCCAGATGCAAAGCACATTCAGCATCCAAATGCTGGCGCTGGAAAACGGTGAGCCGCGCACCCTGAGTCTGAAGCGTGCGCTGTGGATTTATGTGCAGCACCGCTATGAGGTCATTGTACGCCGTTCGCAGTTCGAGTTGGATAAGCTGCGTGCCCGCGCGCATGTGCTGCAAGGGCTGCTCAAGGCGGTTTCCAACATTGACGAAATCATTCGCACCATTCGCAGCGCACCCGATGTTGAAACTGCGCGGGCACAGTTGATGGTGCGCTTTGAACTGAGCG
>DAOTWP010000154.1:0-6759 GCA_034435675.1 Anaerolineae bacterium | reverse complement strand
AACCCTGCCACCGTTGCGTAGGGGCGGGTCTGAGACCCGCCTCTACGGGAGAAATCACGAGTGTTCAGACCGCATCTGAGGAGCATTCATTTTGATTTATCCATTAGTAGTTCGACAAGATGAGTATGCGCACTGAACACGGGGATTAATCCCCGTGTCCGGCATGCAAATTAATCTTGTCCGTGTATTAGAGGCGAAAGGCAGGTCGTTGAAAATGGACACACTGCTCAAAACGGGTTTGTGGCAGCAGTTTGGCGCGGCGATTGATTACCTCGCGGCGACGATGCACGCCTGCCCGGATGCGCTCTGGCGCGCCCCCCTGTGGCAAACGGCGGCTAAACCGGCGGAACTGGCGCAGTTCTGGTATGTCTGCTATCACACGCTGTTCTGGCTGGACCTGTACCTGACCGGCGCCGAAGAAGGCTTTGTGCCCCCGCCGCCGTTCATGCTGATAGAACAGTACGACGACGGTCCCATCCCGCAGCGGGTCTACACCAGAGCCGAACTCAGCGCCTATCTGGACGCCTGCCGCCGCAAATGCCGGGCGACTATCGAGGCGCTGACCGACGCAGCAGCACAGCGGCAGTGCCAGTTTGCATGGGGGACGTGCAGCTTTCTGGAACTGCTGGTCTACAACCTGCGGCATGTCCACGGGCACGCCGCGCAGTTGAACATGCTGCTGGGGCAGCAGGGCATCGCCACACCCGATTACCCGCCGCAGAGCATTTGAACGCCGGTCTTGTGCGCGCAGCGATGCACCAGTCCATGCGATTCTGTGAATGGCGGCACAGCGGACGTACCGGCATGGCGGCGTGCCGCAGACCGTGTCGGCGTGCCGCAGACCGTGTCGGCAGACCGCGTTACGCCATCGTGTACAGCCGGTAATACGCGCCCTCCAGCGCCAGCAGTTCGTCGTGTGTGCCCTGCTCGATGATCCGCCCGTGATCCATCACCACGATCAGATCGGCAGAGGTAATCGTGCTCAGGCGGTGGGCAATCACAAAGCTGGTGCGCCCTTGCAGCAGCCGCTTGAGCGCTTCCTGAATGACCTTCTCGGTCTGCGTGTCAATGTTCGCCGTCGCCTCGTCCAGAATCAGGATGCGCGGGTCTGCCAGCAGCGCGCGGGCAAACGACAGGAGCTGCTTCTGCCCGGCGGAGAGCAGCGAACCGCCCTCGCGCACTTCGGTGTGATAGCCTTTTTCCAGCTTGACGATGAAGTCATGCGCGCCGACTGCCTTTGCTGCTTCGATCACCTCGTCCTCGGTGGCGTTCAGCCGCCCGTAGCGAATGTTGTCCAGCACCGAACCGCTGAACAGGTGCGTCTCTTGCAGCACGACGCCCATCTGTGAGCGCAGGCTGTGCTGGGTCGCGCCGCGCAGTTCGTACCCGTCCACCGTCAGGCTGCCCTCGTGAATGTCGTAGAAGCGCATAACCAGCTTGACCAGCGTGCTTTTGCCCGCGCCGGTGTGCCCCACCAGCGCAACGGTCATCCCGGCAGGCACATCCAGGTTGATGGCGCGCAGCACTTCGGCATCCTCGCCCGTGCCATAGCTGAAGCTGACGTTCTCGAAGCGCACATGCCCCTGAATCTGCGGCAGGGTCATGGCGTCGGGGGCGTCCTGCACGTCGTAGGGCGTGTCCAGCAGCGCGAAGATTTTGTCGCCCGCCGCCATCACCGCCTGAAAGACATTGTAACGCTGTGCCAGCATGCGGATCGGGAAGAAGAACTGCTCGATATACAGCACAAACGTCAGCAGCACGCCCACGCTCAGCTCGCCTTGCAGCGTCAGCACGCCGCCCACCGCGATCAGCACGCCGGTTGCCACGCCGCCCACAAGCTCGATGCTGGGGAAGAACAGCGCCGCCACCAGCGTTGCGCGCAGGTTGGACTGGCGGTGATCGTAGTTGATCTGCTGCGTGTAGCGCTCGTAGTTGTGCCGCTGGCGGGCGAATGCCTGCGTCACGCGCACGCCGTTAAACGCCTCGGACAATTCGGCATTGTTGACCGCGTTGGTTTCGCGCACACGCAGGTAGGTCAGCCGGGCATGAATGCGCCAGGTATTGGCGATGAGCACCAGCACGACCAGCACGGCGAACGCCACCAGCGTCAGCGGCAGGTTGATCAGCAGCATCGTCACCAGAATGAACAGCAGCGTCAGCACTTCGCGCAGGCTGCCGACGATGGCAAACGTAATCGCCTCGCGCAGCACGTTAACATCGCTGATCACGCGGGCAATCAGCCGCCCGGTGGCATAGGTCGAAAAGAACGCAATCGAGAGCAGTTGGATATGCTCGAAAAGCTCGTCGCGCAGCGTCTGGATGATGCGCTGCCCGGCAACCGCCATGTGCAGCAACTGCACGCGGAAACCCACAAAGCCCAGCGCCTGCACCAGCAGATAGGCGACCACGCCCAGCGTCACGATGCCCATATCGCCGTTGCGAACGCCTTCGTCCACCGCCCAGCCGATGATCGGCGGACCGACCACCGTCGCCAGCACGCTGAACAGCATGGCGATCATGGCGATGATGATGCGGTGGCGGTGCGGCTGTAGATAGGTCAGCAGCCGTTTGGTGATGTCCCAGTCGAAGCCCCTGGTCTCTTCGCGCAGTTTTTCGCGCACAACCTCATCGTGCGGTTTTTGCTTTGTCTGTGCGACCATTGCTTAGTCCCCCGCCTGCTCAACGATGCGCTTGAATTCCTGCGTTGAACGCTGTTCATCGTCCGGCACGATCAGTTCGGGCAGCACGGCACGCTGCCCCTTGACGCGCTCCTGGTCGGCAAGCTGCAAGCGGTAGATTTCGGCATACAGCCCGCCCGCTGCGATCAGCGCATGATGCGTGCCGCGTTCGATGATGCCCCCGTCCTTGAGCACGAGGATCTGGTCGGCATTCTGCACCGTGCTCAGGCGCTGGGCGATAACAAACGTCGTGCGCCCCTGCATCAGCCGTGCCAGCGCCTGCTGGATCAGAAATTCGGTGCGCGTGTCCACGCTGCTGGTGCTGTCGTCCAGAATCAGGATGCGCGGGTCAATCAGCAGGGCGCGGGCGATTGCCACGCGCTGGCGCTGCCCGCCGCTGAGTGTGACGCCGCGTTCCCCGATGCGCGTGTTGTAGCCTTCGGGGAATTCCAGAATGAAGTCATGCGCGTTTGCCGCCTTTGCCGCCGCTTCGATCTCCGCCTGCGGGGCGTCCGGTCTGCCATAGGCGATATTCTCGGCAATCGTCGCGCTGAACAGGATCGGGTTTTGCAGCACCACGCCGACCTGCCGCCGCAGGTGATACAGGTCCAGGTCGCGCACGTCGTGCCCATCAATCGTCACCTGCCCGCTGGTCACGTCAAAGAAGCGCGGGATCAGGTTGACCAGGGTGCTTTTGCCGCTGCCGGTGGGTCCCAGCAGGGCGACCACCTGCCCCGGATGCGCCTCCAGCGTGATGTCCTTCAGCACGTCGCCCTGGCTGCCCTCATCACGGAAGTCAAAGCTGACCGCCGCAAAGCGCACCACGCCCTGCATCAGTTCCAGCGCCAGCGCGTCGGGCTTGCTCTGGATGGTCACGGGCGCGTCGAGGATTTCAAACACGCGCTTGCTGCTGGTGATCGCCTGCGTGGTCAGCAGAATGACGAAGCCCAGAAAGCGCAGCGGCTGACCGAGCAGCAGCACATAGGCGTTGAACGATACCACCAGCCCGACCGTCACATTGCCCACGCCCTGCTGTTCCAGCAGCCCGCCGAAGAACAGCACCAGCCCGGTAGACAGCGTGGCGATGAAGGCGCTCAGCGGCAGGTAGACTGCCCAGCGGTTGACCAGGCTGATCTGCTGGTCATAGAGCGTGCTGTTCTGCTCGGCAAAGCGTTCGATTTCGTAGCGTTCGCGGGCAAAGGCGCGCACCACCTGCGCCCCGATGACGCTCTCCTGAAGCTGGTTGCTCATCTTGCCGATGCGCTCCATGATGCCGTTCCACATTGGACCGACCTGCATGGCGAAATTGCGCGAGAAATATGCCAGCGGGATCAGCGGCAGCAGCGCGATGATCGCCAGCAGCGGATTTGCCAGCAGCATGACCAGCGCCACGCCGATAAACAAAATCAGCGTGTTCAGCCCGTCAATCAAGCCATAGGCGAAATAGCGCTGCATTTCGTCCACATCGCTGATGGCGCGGGTGATCAGCGAGCCGGTCTCGGCGCGGTTGTGATAGGCGAAGGGCAGGGTCTGTACGCGGTCATAGACCTGGTTGCGCACATCGTAGGCGATGTAGTGCGAGAGCTTTTCGCCGTAATAGCGGAACAGGAAGCCGGTCAGACCGCGCAGCACGCCCAGCCCGACGACCAGCAGCCCGGCGGTAATCATGAAACTGCTGTCGTCCTGGCTGACGCCGATGTCAATCACATCGCGCAGCACCACGGGAATGCCAATCGCCAGCGCAATGCTGCCGATAATCCCGACCAGCGCGACAGCCGACCAGCCGCGATAGCGCTTCAGGTAACCCATCATGCGTTTCCACGCTGCAAAACTGCTCATAGACGCTCCTTTAGTGGAGTGGAAAACCCCGCACACACTGCCGGTGTAACGGTCAAAAGCATGCAGCAGGCGCTGAGGTTTTCACAGGTTAACAGAGATCAGCGGCAGCGTCTATTGCCGCCGCACACGGCTAAGTCCGATTCTGGCGTGGGCGTGCCGGCAGCGTCCCGGCATGGCATTCCGGCTGTGACCCGGCTACCATAGCGGCTGGCAGCACAACAACGGAGGTGAATGCCTGTGACCCTGGACCCTTTGCTGATTACCCTGATTATTCTGGCAGCGGCGGTCATCCTGTTCATCACGGACCGGGTGCGCGTGGACGTGGTGGCGCTGTGTGTGCTGGTAGCGCTGATGGCAAGCGGCATTCTGACCACCGGCGAGGCGCTGGCGGGCTTTTCCAGCACGGCGGTCATCAGCATTGCCGCGTTGTTCATCACCGGCGGGGCAGTCTTCCAGACCGGGCTGGCAAGCATGGCGGCAGACCGCATTCTGGATATTGCCGGGGGCAGCCAGCGCCGCCTGCTGCTGGTGCTGATGGTCGCCATCGCGGTGATGTCCGCGTTCATCAGTTCTACCGGCGTGGTCGCGCTGATGCTCCCCGCGATCATCAGCCTGGCGAACCGCACCAAGACCAACACCTCGCGCCTGCTGCTGCCGCTGGCATACAGTGCGCTGCTGGGCGGTGCGCTGACGCTGATCGGCACGCCGCCCAACGTGATTGTGACCGAAACGCTGCAAAATGCCGGTTATGCGCCGTTTACGCTGTTCAGCTTCACGCCGATGGGGGTGGTGCTGCTGCTGGTGGGGCTGCTGTTTGTGCTGCTGCCGGGCAGACGCCTGCTGCCCAACCGCGCGCCGGTGCAGGAGATGCAGCAGTTTTCGACACCGGGCGAGCTGTTCCGCATTTACATGCTGCCCGACAACCTGTTCCGCCTGCGCGTGCAGGAGGACTCGCCGCTGATTGGCAAGAGCCTGGAGGCAAGCGGGCTGCGGCGCGATTTCGACATCAGCATTCTGGAAATTGCCCCGGCGGCAGCGGGAACGCACAACGGGCGTGCCCGGCGCAGCGCCTTTCCCCGCCCCGAAGCGCCGCAGGTACTGCGCAACCCCGCCCCGCAGACAGTCTTGCAGCAGGACGCCGTGCTGCTGGTGCGCGGCAGCAGCGATAACGTTGCCCGCGTGGCAGGCTACTGGAAGCTGGCGGTCATGGCAACCGACCCGGTAGTCGAGAACGACATCATCACTAACGAGGTGGGCATCGCCGAAGTGCTGCTGCGCCCGCGTTCGTCGCTGCTGGGCAAAACAGTGGCAGAGGTGCATTTTGGCTCTGCCTATCATCTGACTGTGCTGGATCTCAGGCGTCCCGGTGTGGAGACGGCGCTGGATATCAAATCCACGCCGCTGAAGTTTGGCGATATGCTGCTGGTGCAGGGCGAATGGAAGCATATCTTCGCCCTCAAACGGCTGCGGCAGGATTTTGTCGTCATGGGCGAACGCGAAGCCGCCGAAGCAGGTGCCTTCACCCGCCGCGAAAAAGCGCCGCTGACCCTGCTGATCGTCACGCTGATGGTCTGCCTGATCGCCTTCAACATCGCTGACCTGACGCTGGCAAGCCTGTTTGCTGCTGTCGCGCTGGTGCTGACCGGCTGTGTCAGCATGGACGAGGCGTACACCAGCATTGACTGGAAAAGCCTGGTGCTGATTGCGGGCATGCTGCCGATGAGTACGGCGCTGGTCAAGGTGGGCGCGGTGGAGCTGATCGCCAATGGGGTGATTACGCTGCTGGGGCAGTATGGCGCGGTGCCGGTGCTCACCGGGATTTTTGTGCTGACGGTGCTGCTGACGCAGGTGATTTCCAACACGGCGACGACGGTGCTGGTCGCGCCGGTGGCGCTGGCGACGGCGCAGGGGCTGGGCGTGCAGCCGCAGGCGTTTTTGATGGCAACCGCGATTGCCGCTTCGATGGCGTTTGCCACGCCGATTGCCTCGCCGGTGAACACGCTGGTGATGACGGCGGGCAACTACCGCTTTGGCGATTACGCCCGCGCCGGGCTGCCGCTGATCGTGCTGTGTCTGCTGGCGTCGGTGCTGCTGCTGCCGCTGCTGTTCCCGCTGTGACCCGGTGTGCTGGCGTGCGGTTGGGCATTTTTCTCCCTGCTCCCCTTGCCACCACCGACCCCTCGCTAGTCCACTTAGTCCACCCCAAGGGGTGTGGACTAAGTGGACTAACGCGAGTAGAGGC
>DAOTWP010000153.1:0-15194 GCA_034435675.1 Anaerolineae bacterium | reverse complement strand
CGCGGGGCGCACCGATACCGGAGTTCATGCACGCGGTCAGGTGATTGCTTTTACGATCAACTGGTCGCACAGCGACGCCGATCTGCTGCGCGCACTCAATGCTGTGCTGCCACAGGACATCGCGCTGCAAACGCTGGCAACCTGCGCGGAGACATTTCATCCGCGTTTTGACGCGACATCGCGTGTGTATGAGTACACGCTGCTGAATGCGCCGCAGCGCCAACCGCTGTGGCAGCGGCAGGCATGGTGGGTACAAACACCACTGAATGTTGCCGCCATGCAGGACGCAGCCGCGCTGCTGTTAGGGGCACATGATTTTGCGACCTTTGGGCAGCCCCCTTATGGCAGCAGCACCGTGCGGGAACTGTTTGTCTCGCACTGGACCATCAGCGCAGAAGACGCCGGACAGCGGGCGGTTTACCGGATTGAAGGCACGGCTTTTCTGCAACATATGGTTCGCAGAATTGTGGGCATGCTGGTCGAGGTTGGGCGCGGGTTACGTTCTGTGCAGCAGTTTGAACAGGCATTCCGCGCAGCAGATCTGGCACAGGCAGGTATGTTAGCACCACCGCAGGGACTCGTCCTTCATGCGGTCTATTATGCGGAGCGGGCAGCAGAGTCACGCACCGCTGCATCACCGGAATCCGAACCGGCAGGTGATACTTCGAACGCATCAGAAAGCACAGGCAGGTTAGCAACCCGCCGGAGGCAGCAATGAAAATCGACAAAACATTTGTAGCGAAAACGGGCGATATTCAACGCCAGTGGTGGGTCGTGGATGCCGAAGGGCAAACACTTGGGCGGCTCGCGTCGCAAATTGCGCCGCTGCTGCGCGGCAAACACAAACCGATCTTCACACCCAACACAGATACCGGCGACTATGTGATCGTAATTAACTGCGAGAAAATTGTCGTCACCGGCAACCGCCTGGACGACAAGAAGTATTACAGCTATTCCGGCTATCCCAGCGGGCTAAGCCAGATTACGCTGCGCGACCAACTGGTGAAACACCCGGAACGCGCGCTGCGCAACGCAGTGAAAGGCATGCTGCCCAAGAACGCACTAGGGCGGCAAATACTCGAAAAACTCAAAGTCTATGCTGGTGGAGCGCACCCGCATGAAGCGCAAAAACCGCAAAAAATGGAATTTTAGCGAGGTAAACCACGATGTCTGCACAGTATTACGAAGGTATCGGACGGCGTAAAGCGGCGACAGCGCGTGTGCGGTTGTTCCCTGGCGGCACCGGCAACCTGCTGATCAACGATAAGGACGGTCAGGAATATCTGCCGCGCAGTGGTGATGTGGATATTCTGCTGGAACCGCTGCGCACCATTGGGCAGGAGCGCAGCTACGACATCAGTGTGCATGTCAACGGCGGCGGCATTTCTGGTCAGCGCGACGCAATCAAGCTGGGGATTTCTCGCGCGCTGCTGAAAATTGACCCGGACACCCGTCCTGCGCTGAAAGAAAAGAAGCTGCTCACCCGCGATCCGCGCGTGAAGGAACGCAAGAAACCTGGTTTGAAGCGCGCCCGCAAGGCTCCGACCTATACCAAGCGCTAAACCGCCGGGTATATATACATGCACGGCGCATAGCAGCATAACAGGCAAGATACCTACAGGGCGGACCATGCGCGATCCGCCCTTTGTCGTTTTGCGCACTGGTCAGTAGGGCAGTGCCGCACAGGGACCGCCTCAGGAATTCGCAGGCGAGTAGGGAGCATCCGGCAGCGTGGCGCTGTCATCTCCGCTTTGCGGCATTGAGTACCAGAAATGCGGATGTCCGGGGTGGGTGAAGCGCAGCAAGTCACTTTGGGGACGCCACAGCGTGCCGTCTGGCAGTACGGTATGCGTGTCAAAATTTGCCCCACGCAGGTTAGCGCGGCTCAACAATGCCTGCTCGAGATTCGCCTCGCGCAAATCGGCATATTGCAGGTTGGCACGCTCCAGATTGGACATGAACAGATTGGCGCTGTGCAGATTGGTGTTGTCCAGCCGCGCGGCAGATAGATTGGCAAAGAACAGATTGGTGCTGCGCAGATTCGCGCCGCTGAGGTTGACCCCACACAGCGACCCATCGTTCAGCCAGCCGAAGTTGCGCAGTTCTTCAATGACGCGGGTTGCCAGCGCGTGGTTATCGCCCCCCAGCGCACTGATCAGGCGTGCCTTATAGCGTTCGCGCTCAATTGTCTCAAACAGAATCGCCTCCGCCTCATCGCTGCTGGTCACCACGAAGAAGCGATCCTGCTGCTCGTGCATTTTAGTGACAATCGCAACGGTCATCTTGACGAACGACTTCTGCGTTATAATCGTCAGAAGCCCCAGATTGGCGGGGAGCTGGCGCAGCGCTCTGCCGAGATGGGGAAACGGCGAGGCGGGTGGGCAGGCGACACCGTGAACCATTTCGATCATCACGTGGACCACATGCTCAAGCGATTGGATGGCTTCGCTGCTGGCGACAAATGCCTGCCGGAAATCCGTCCAATTCCATTCGCCTTCTACCCGGCAAAACAGAATCGTTTGATCAGCATTGTGCCATTGGAGTGTGATTGGCATTTAACACCCTGATAATGTCTGATACACAAAATGCTGGAACAATATCACATAACGTGTGGCGGGTGCGTTATGAATATTTGTGCTGTTCATCTTATCATTATAAGCGATTTCAATTTGTAATGATCGGAAATTTTTTAGAATTTTGTGAATTATCGGTTATCCAGAGGAAACACGCATGATGCTTCAAATTGTAGGTCTGGGACCCGGCAGCGTGGAAGATATCACGCGCAGAGCATGGGCGGCGCTGGAGACCGCCCACGCAGTCTACCTGCGCACAAAACGCCATCCCTGCGTTACAGCGCTGCCAAATTACGAAAGCTACCACAGCTTTGATACCCTGTATGAACAGGCTGAGCAGTTTGAGCAGGTCTATGCCACCATTGCCGGGCGTGTGCTGGACGCCGCGCGCAACGCACCCGCCGGTGCCACAATTGTCTACGCAGTACCGGGGGATCCGCTCGTAGGTGAGGCAACCACTGCGTTAATCCTGAACGGAGCGAAAGCCCAAAATATCCCTGTGCAGATCATTCATGGCATCAGCTTCATCGAACCGGCGCTGGCGCTTGTTGGGGTGGACGCACTCGAAGGCGTGCAACTGCTCGACGCACTGGAAGCCGCTGCTATGCACCACCCACCGCTGAACCCGGACAAACCAGCATTGATCGGACAGGTCTACAGCGCGGAAATCGCGTCGAATCTCAAGCTAACCCTGATGAACCAGTACGCCGACGATTTCGAGGTTGTGCTGATCTATGCCGCTGGGACTGCCGACGCTCTAGCAGAACGTCTGCCGCTGTATGCACTGGATCGCAGCAAAAAGATCAGCCACCTGACAGCGTTGTATGTGCCGGCAGTCGGCAATATGAGCAGCTTCGAGCAGTTTCAGGAAATCATCGCACACTTGCGCGCACCAGAAGGCTGCCCGTGGGATCAGGCGCAGACACATCTGACACTGCGCCCCTTCCTGATCGAAGAAACCTATGAAGTCCTCGAAGCGCTGGACAACCAGAATCCGCAGGCGTTATCCGAAGAACTGGGCGATCTGCTGCTGCAAATTGTGCTGCACACACAGGTTGCGATTGATGATGGCGAATTCCGCATGACCGATGTCCTGCGCCACATTAACGCCAAGATGATCCGCCGCCATCCGCATGTCTGGGGCGATATCAGTGTACAGGATGCCGCGCAGGTGCTGACAAATTGGGAGATGCTCAAGCAGCAGGAACACCAGCAGAAGGGCGATGCCGGGCGCAAATTCCTGCTGGATGGCATTCCTAAAGGACTCCCCGCGCTCCAGCAGGCATATCGCTACCAGGCGAAAGCTGCTAAAGTCGGGTTTGATTGGGAACAGATAGAGGATGTGTTGGCGAAACTGCACGAAGAACTGGCAGAAACCCGCACAGCAGATACGCCAGAAGCCCGCACAGAAGAAGTCGGTGATCTGTTATTTGTGCTGGTCAATTATGCGCGCTGGTTGGGTGTAGCGGACATCGAAAGCGCCCTGCGTGCCGCCAATGCCAAGTTTTACCGCCGCTTCCGCTTCATTGAGGAAGCGGCTTTGGCAAGTGGCAAAGCGCTGGAAGCGTACACCCTCGCCGAAATGGACAGCTTCTGGAACGCGGCGAAAGCACAGGGCTTATAAATCGCGCCGGATGTCGGGGCTATGGCTATGGTGGATACAAACACATTAAATCAGGCACTCCAGACGGCGCTGGACATGCAGGGGATTCCCGGGGCTGCCGCCGCGCTGGTCGAAGACAACCGGGTGATCTACGCTGGGGGCGTTGGACAGCGGGTAGACGCGGCGCAGCAGCCCATGACAGCCGATACAATCTTCGAGGGCGTGTCATTGGGCAAAGCCCTTTACGCCTACGGAGTCCTGAAGCTGGTCGCACAGGGCGCGCTTGACCTCGACAAACCACTGAGCGAATATCTCAGCCAACCGTGGGAGCGCAGTGTGCCGCGCCTCAGCCTGATTAACACGCGGCACATACTCAGCCATCGCAGCGGGCTGCCCAACTGGCGACCACAACTGACCAGCCCGGATGGCAGCACCATTCAGGGGCGATTGGTTGTGGAAGCGCTGCCGGGGGAGCAGTTTTCCTATTCCGGCGA
This sequence comes from Anaerolineae bacterium, assembly GCA_034435675.1. Taxonomy (GTDB): domain Bacteria; phylum Chloroflexota; class Anaerolineae; order Aggregatilineales; family Phototrophicaceae; genus DAOTWP01. The sequence continues at coordinate 10,524 of DAOTWP010000153.1, read as the reverse complement.
AGCATTCGATTACTTACAGCATGTCGTCGAGCAAATCACCGGGCAGCCCACCGAAGCATGGATGCGGCAGATGGTATTTGAGCCGCTGGGTATGACGGACAGCAGCTATCTGTGGCAACCGCACTTTGAGGGGCGCGGCACGGATGGCGAAAGTCTCGAGGGCATCGGCATACCGCTGCGCCGCTTCACCGAAGCACACAGCGCCTACAGCCTGCTGACCAGCGCGCCTGACTATGCGCGTTTTCTTGTGGCGATGCTCAACCCGGCGGATGGCACTGCCGCACAGATGCTCACGCCGCAGGGTGTGGTCGGCGACCAGGCACGACTGCGCTGGGGACTGGGCTGGGGCATCCAGCACTTGCAGAACCGGCAGGTTAGCTGCTGGCACTGGGGCGCAAGTCGTGGCTATCGCAGTTTCGCGGTGTTTAATCCTACAGCAGGGCGTGGCATTGTGCTGTTGACCAACAGCGCGCACGGCTTTTATATGGTAGATGCAGTGCTGGCAGCCGCCGGATTTGACGCAGCACAGCCCGCACTGCAATGGCTGCTGCCGCCAGAGCAGTGGCGCGCCGATGGGCGTCACCAGCACCGCCGCGAATAGTGCTATCTGGGTACAGGCAGGGCGAAGGCATATCCCTGCCCGGTGAGGGGAAAACAAAAACCTCATCAGTTTGATGAGGTTAGTCGGGGCGACGGGATTCGAACCCATGACCTCTTCGACCCGAACGAAGCGCGCTACCGGGCTGCGCCACGCCCCGATTGTTAGAACACAATGAAGTGTAGCGGAAAGCAAATCGAATGACAAGTGGAAATTCAATCACAAAACTGCCGCTGACTCTGACGGATCGCGCGCGGGCAGTGACCGACAAATATACCCGAACAGCAGGCAAACTGCTGCATCAGGCGGGCATTCATCCCGACGCGCTCACAATAGGGGGCTTGGTGATTGTCGCGCTGGCGGCGGTGCTGGTGGGAATGGGGCATTTGCAGGCGGGCGGGCTGCTGCTGCTGCTGGGTTTGCCTTTCGATGTGCTCGATGGCGCGGTGGCACGGGCGAGTGGGCGCAAGAGCATGTTCGGTGCGCTGCTGGATTCCACACTGGATCGTTATGCTGACGGTTTCATTTTTGGCGGGATGGGGTATCATTTTGCCGTTCAAGATCAATTCGGTTATCTGCTGCTGGCACTTTGCGCCATGATTGGCAGTTTCGTGGTCAGCTATGTACGGGCAAGATCAGAAAGCATCAACGTCCCGGTCAAAATCGGCTGGTTTTCGCGCTTTGAACGGGTGATCCTGATATTGCTGGGACTGCTGGTTCCACCGCTGCTGCCGCTGTGCCTGTGGGTGCTGGCAGCTGGCACGAACATCACCGGATTGCAGCGTCTCTGGTTCGTGTACAGAACTCTGGCACATCGAGAGGGTTTGAAACATGAGGTTTGAGTCAGAATACATTGTGCTCTTTAATTCATTGCAAATCCGCTACTACGGCATCATCATCGTTGCAGCGATGATTATTGCGGCAGTGGTGGCGGCACGGCTGGCGAAGCGCGACAAGCGCGATCCGGATCATGTGTGGGGTGCTTTGACCTGGGCAATTATCCCCGGCATTATCGGCGCAAGGCTGTGGTTTGTGCTGTTCCCGCCGGCATCGCTTTGCCCGGCGCAGTTAGGAGCGGGGCAGGTCTGCCAGGATACGGCATGGTTCCTGCAAAACTTCTTTGATCTTCAGCAAGGTGCAATTGCTATCTGGAGCGGCGGCTTGAGCATCTTTGGGGCGGTACTTGGCGGCGGGCTGGGCGCATACCTCTACCTGCGCGTTAACAAGCTGCCGCTGTGGCCCTGGCTGGACATTGCCGGTATCGCGCTGCCCCTGGGACAGGCAATCGGGCGCTGGGCGAACTTTGTCAATCAGGAGCTGTATGGCACGATAACGACCCTGCCCTGGGGTATTGCCATCAGCCGGGAGAATCGTGTGCCGATTTTTATCGAAGCCGGTCAGCCCAACCTGCAATCAATGGTCGCGTACCCGGATGGCACGCTGTTCCACCCGCTGTTCTTGTACGAATCGTTGTGGAGCATTATCGCCTTTATCGTGCTGCTCAACCTGTTCCTGCGCTACCGTAAGCGTCTACTCCCCGGCGACATCTTCCTGTTTTACGTGATGCAGTATGCCGTCATTCGCTTCCTGCTTGAGTTCGTGCGGCTGGAAGTGTCGCGCTTCCCCGGCACAGAGATCAATATTTCGCAGGTGATTTGCGTTGTTGGCTTTGTTGGCGCGCTGGCAGTGCTGCTCTACCGGCACCGGCCAGGCATCGCCGAGAAGATCGCTGAGGCGGCACGCAAAGCGGATGAAGAGGCCGCTGCCCGCGAAGCAGAACGCAAACAAAAGCCCAAGCCCAAAAAAGCGTCCACTTAACGCAAAATGTGCTTTCGTTTTCTTCCCGCGGGGACCAGGACAGCCCCCGCGGGAAAACTTCCTCGCGCTTGTAACATAAGCCCATGGACGAAGTCAGCATTGCCACCCGCAGTACCGGACATTTGTACTGCTCATTGATTTCTGTACCAATTCCAACACAAATCCATGCCATAATACAAACGATAATTGGCGCTGCTGAATGTGAAAACCGGGACTGAGCGCATGATTGAAGCACGACTCCTGACAAAAGATTACGGCGATTTCCGCGCAGTAGACTCGGTCACGCTGGATGTGCCCGCAGGCACGGTTCTGGCGCTGCTGGGACCCAACGGGGCGGGCAAGACGACAACTGTACGCATGCTGACCTCGATCCTGCTGCCGACATCGGGCAGCGCATGTGTGGCAGGTTTCAACGTGTTCACACAGTCTGCGCAGGTGCGCGCCAATGTTGGGGTACTCACCGAGCAGCACGGGCTGTATGAACGCATGAAAGCGCTCGAATACCTCGACTTCTTCGGGCGCGTCTACCACATGTCCGCAAAAGAACGCCGCCAGAATGCGCTGCGCCTGATGGAACAGTTCGACCTGAGTTTCGCGCTGGATAAACGCATTGGCGAGTATTCCAAAGGGATGAAGCAGAAACTGGCGCTGGTGCGCGCCATGCTGCATAACCCGCCAGTGCTGCTGCTGGACGAACCCACTTCCGCGATGGACCCGCAAAGCGCTAAACTCGTTCGTGATGCGATTACTGCCTTGCGCCACGAGAACCGCACCTTTCTGATTACCACACACAACCTCAGCGAAGCGCAGGCGCTGGCAGACCGGATTGCCATTATCCGGCACGGGCGCATTATTGCCGACGGCACATTTACGACACTGGCACGCGCATTCACTGGTGATCCGGTCATGGAACTGCGCGTTAACGGCATGCTGAATGGTCTGGCAACCGACCTCAGCGACATGGTCACGATTGAGGAACAGGGCACGGACTGGCTGCGCTACCGGGTGCAGGACCCTTTGCAGACCAACCCGCTGCTGCTGCGGCGTGTCGTCGGGCTGGGGTTGGATGTCGTTTCGCTTGCGCCCATTTCCCAAACGCTGGAAGATGTTTACCTGCAAGTGGTGCGTGAAGACGAAACTCAGGAGGTTCAGAGTGACCACCAGCGCTAAACCCCTCGAAAACCCGCAACAAGCGGCAAAAATTGCATCGTCAGGACTGCGCCAGACTCTCGGCAATGCACTGGTCATTACCCGGCGCGAGGTGCGCGACAGTTTCCGTGACTGGCGCATTCTCGGACCGATTGTCCTGCTGACCTTCCTGTTTCCGTTTCTGGCGCAGGATGTGGCGGCACGTTTCTCGAGCTTCCTCGCGGGCTATGGCGCTGTGTTGATTGGCGAACGTACGATTCCGTTTCTGCTGATGATCGTCGGCTTCTTCCCAATTTCGATTTCGCTGGTGATTGCGCTGGAAACCTTTGTTGGCGAAAAAGAACGTCGCAGTCTCGAACCGCTGCTTAGCACACCGCTGACCAACACAGAGCTTTACATCGGCAAGACCCTCGCCGCAATGATCCCCCCGCTGATCGCCAGCCTTGGCGGGATGACAGTCTACCTGATGAACCTGCTGTTCAGCGAACTGGCATGGCGTCCCCAGCCTGTGCTGATTCTTCAGATTGTCATGCTGACTATCGTACAAGCGCTGGTGATGGTCACCGGGGCGGTGGTTGTCAGCAGCCAGACGACCAGCACGCGGGCAGCTAACCTGCTTGCCAGCTTCATCATCATTCCCATGACGCTGATCATCAATGGTGAAAGCGTGATCATGTTTCTGGCACCAGACGCCGACTCACCCTATGGGGTTGGGGCGCTTTGGGCAATCATTCTGGGCATGTTCGTTGTGGTGCTGCTCCTGCTGCGGGTCGGTAACAGCATCTTCAACCGTGAGGAGCTGCTAGGGCGCACGATTGACCAGCTCAACCTACGCGGCATGCTGCGTAAAGTCTGGCGCTTCAGCCGCGCGGTGGATGAAAACGGGCGTACGGCGGACAATTTGCGTGGGTGGTACGGGCAGGGCATCCGCCTCAGCCTGCGCAATATTCGCAGTGCAGCATGGGTTGTGGTATTGGTCTTCGTTATTGCCGCCGCAATTGGCTTTACAGCAGGGCAAATGCCCGAATATCGGCTCCCTTCACTGGTACAAGGGGATGTGGAAACCGCCACATGGTCGATCAACAACTTCGTTGATGTTTCCGCGCAGGCATCCGGGTTAATGTTTTATTTCACACAGAATCTGCGCACACTCCTGCTGGTGACGCTGTTAGGCATGTTCAGCTTCGGCGTAGGAGCGTTGGTCATTGCCCCACTGACTTTCGCGCTGTTGGGCTACATTGGCAGTCAAGCGCTGCTAATGGGCATCAGCCCGGTAGTGCTGGCAGGAGCGCTGCTGCCGCATGGCATCATCGAAATTCCGGTAATTGTCATCGCGACCGGCGCGGCACTGCGGCTGGGCGCAGTCGTGACCCGTCCACCGCAGGGTATTACGGTAGGACATGCCTATTTGGTGGCGCTTGGTGATCTCATCAAACTGTGGCTGGGAATTGTGCTGCCGGGGCTGCTGCTGGCAGGGCTGCTCGAAGCATTTGTGACCCCGCGCATTGTGCTGCTGCTGCTGGGCGGTTGAGGCAGCCCCGCACCGCGCACAGCAGAATGCAGTTTATCAGGGTATACTTGAACGTGCGCGCTTTTACAGTTTGACAAAGAGGACAGCATGGCACGGATTGTCATTCTTGGCTCGGCAGCAGCAGTCTCCGATGCCACTCACGACAATACCCATTTCATTCTGATCGGTGAACATGACACACCCGTGCTGGTGGATGCCGGTTCCAACCCACTTGGGAAAATTCAGAATCTGGGCATTGATGATGAGGCACTGCGAGACATTATTCTGACACATTTCCACCCTGATCACGTCTCCGGCGTGCCCAACATGCTGATGCAAATGTGGTTGATGGGGCGACAGGCACCGCTGCGTTTTTACGGACTGCATCACTGCGTTAACCGCACTGAAGACATCATGGCGCATTTTACATGGGATGAATGGCCCGGCTTTTTCCCGGTGACATTCCACCGTGTGCGCGAAAAAGAGGGCGCGCCCGTGCTGGAAAATGCGGATTTCCGCATCACCGCCGCCCCGGTGAAACATTTCGTCCCGACGATTGGGCTGCGCATCGAGAACAAGCTCAACGGGCGTGTGCTGGCGTACAGTTGTGATACCGAACCCACCGCCACGCTGTACGAGCTTTCGCGCAATGCCGACATCCTGATTCACGAGGCTGCTGGTCCGCCTTCTATCGGGCACAGCACAGCACGTGACGCGGCTGAACTCGCCGCCGAGGTCGGGGCACAATCTCTATATCTGATTCACTATCAGGTCTGGAATACCGACCCAACCCCACTCGTCGAAGAAGCGCGTGCAGTCTATGATGGTCCAGTGATTCTTTGCGAAGACTATGACGAATACGAGTTCTGAGAACTTTCGCACGGTCATGTGGTTGCGCTCTCACGCCCTGCTCATGACCTGTCCGCACATCTAACATATTTTTTATTCGCTGCTGTTATACTTTCCAAAAGAGTTAAAGGGATTGTCGTGGCTGTTTCGGGCTATCTATCGGCATTACCTGAGCGGAAACCGAGCAAGGGAAACCTATGCCCGCAAAGAAAGCTCGCACAACCGGGTTGCCGGAAGGCTTGTTATCTGACCGAGGGTGGGTGGTGCAAGGCTATATGATTTGGCGTTCGGGGCGGCAGTTTAATCCTCCGACAGACATTATCGAACTCACGGATCGTATCGTTGTACTGGTGGAAATTGCCGGCATGAAAGGGGACGATTTTAATATCGCCCTGATGAGCAATCACCTGGTAGTTACCGGGTATCGTGAACGTTCGATGCTGCAAAATCCTGCCTATCATCAGGTCGAAATCGGCTTTGGTGAATTCCGCATCGAGGTCGTTTTGCCCTGGTCAGTCAAACAGGAAGAAGTCACCGCAACATATCGCGATGGATTCTTGCGAATTGACCTGCCACGTCGCGAAACAACGCAGGTACACATTGTCGATGTCAACGTCGACCAACAGAACGAGTAAACTCTACATGAATCTGGAACAAATAATCGAAAAGCTGATGGCAGAAGGTGAAGACGTATCCGGCGGCAAGAAGCTCGACATCAACGTTAAGTCGAGTCCTGATATGCTGGGTGATGAAGACAAACACCAGGTGCCACCGGAACTGCCTATCTTGCCCCTGCGTGGGCTGGTCGTATATCCACAGACTGCGATCCCTCTCACAGTAGGGCAGCCCCGCAGTATCAAACTGGTTGATGACGTAATTGCCGGAGATCGTATGGTCGGGCTGGTGACATCCAAAGACCCGGAACTGGAAACCCCAGGACCGGACGATGTCTACCGGGTTGGCACTCTGGCGTCTATTCACCGCTTATTCCGCGCGCCTGACGGCACTATCCGGCTGCTGGTGCAGGGCATCGCCCGGATCGAGATTGATGAATTCACCCAGACCGAACCCTATCTGCGCGCCAAAGTGCATGCTTCGCCGGAAACCACCGCCGATACGCTGGAAATCAAGGCGCTGGTGCGCAATATCACCGACCAGTTCACGCGGCTGGCTGATCTCGTGCCGAGTATTCCCAGCGAACTGATCTCCTATGCGGTGAATGTAGAAGACCCGCTGCAACTGGTGTACGCAGTCGCTACCTATACGCGCATTGATCTTGAAGAAGCGCAAACGCTGCTGGAACTGGAAAGCACTGAAGATAAGCTGCGCCATCTGATGGGCATCCTCGCTAAAGAACTGGAAGTGCTGGAGCTGGGGCGCAAAATCCAGACTGAAGCACAAACTGAAATGGAGAAGATGCAGCGCGAGTATTATCTGCGCGAGCAACTCAAGGCAATCCAACGCGAATTAGGCGAGGGCGATGAGCAGGCCCTGGAGGTCGAGGAATTCCGCGACAAAATCCAGAGCGCCAGCATGTCCGAAGAAGCTGAAAAAGAAGCCCGGCGCGAGCTTGACCGCCTGAGCAAGCTGCCGATTGCCGCTGCCGAATATGGCGTCATTCGCACCTACCTGGATTGGCTGACCAGTCTGCCGTGGTCCAAGCGTACCGACGACAATCTGGATATCCAACGCGCCCGCGAGGTGCTCGATGAAGACCATTATGGATTGAAAGACATTAAGGAACGCATCCTCGAATATCTGGCAGTGCGCAAGCTGCGCCAGGAACGTGCGATAGAACTCGGTGAACAGCAGTTCATGGATCATGTGCGCCGGGAACGACAGGGGGCAATCCTGTGCTTTGTTGGTCCGCCCGGCGTGGGCAAAACCTCGCTGGGGGCATCCATCGCCCGTGCAATGGGGCGCAAATTTATCCGCATGAGTCTTGGCGGGGTACGCGACGAAGCCGAAATTCGCGGGTTCCGCCGCACGTATGTGGGCGCCATGCCTGGGCGCATTATTCAGACCATCCGCCGTGTGGAATCGCGCAATCCGGTGATTATGCTCGACGAAGTGGACAAGCTCGGACGCGATTTTCGAGGCGATCCGGCATCGGCACTGCTAGAGGTACTCGACCCGGAGCAAAATGTCGAATTCCGTGATCACTACATGGATATTGCCTTCGACCTGAGTGAAGTGCTGTTCATCACCACAGCGAACGAACTTGAACCTATTCCGCCGCCCCTGCGTGACCGCATGGAAATTATCCAACTCAGCGGTTACACCGAGCAGGAAAAGGTGGAAATTGCCCGGCATTATCTGGTGCCGCGCCAGATACGCGAAAACGGTCTGCTCGCCACCGAAGTAACCTTCGATGACGAGGCGCTGCAAACGATCATTCAGGATTACACACGCGAAGCCGGTGTGCGCACGCTGGAACGCGAAATTGGGCGCTCGGCGCGCAAAATCGTCACACAGATTGCATCGGGCAGCAAGGAACATGTAATCATCGACAAAGACCGTGTGCGTGACCTGCTCGGCAAACCGCGTTACGGCTACCGCGAGGAACTGCATGACCGCACCGATCTGCCTGGTGTGGCAACCGGGCTGGCATGGACGCCTGTCGGTGGCGATGTCCTGTTTGTAGAAGCGGCGCAGATGCCGGGCAAATCCGGGTTTCAGTACACGGGACAGCTTGGCGAAGTGATGCAGGAAAGCGCCCGGGCCGCCCTGAGCTATATTCGCAGCAAGGCGAAAGCGCTGGGACTGGATGAAGAATATTTCTCCAAACACGACATTCACCTGCATGTCCCTGCCGGGTCCGTGCCCAAAGATGGACCGTCTGCGGGGGTGACGATGGCGGTAGCGCTGGCGTCGCTGCTCACTGGCAGACCCGTGCGCAGCAATGTTGCCATGACCGGCGAAATCACCCTGCGCGGGCAGGTGCTGCCCGTTGGCGGCATCAAGGATAAGATCCTGGCAGCACACCGTCTGGGTGCAGACACAGTAATCCTACCCCAAAAAAACGAACTTGACCTCGATGATCTGCCTGCAGAAGTGCGCGAGTCCATGCGCTTTGTGCTGGTCAGCACAGTAGATGAAGCCATGACGGCGGCGCTGGTGGACCTGAAAGAGCATGAACCGGTGCTCAATGCCAACAATGGTGGACAGTCCGTTCAGGAATAGTTACACTACATTGTAACGAACACCTGCTCACGTGTGGGGCGCCCCATCAGAATCGCCCTATACCAGTTGTGAGTTGCCCACCGGCGGTGGGAACAAGCCAGCAAGATGCTGTGCTGTGAAGGGCTATAACGAGCTGTGCGCAGATTGGAGGCGCTTGTGACCCGAGTGATGTTAGTTGATGATGATCGTACCACCGTAAAGCTGCTGCAAACCCTGCTGGAATTGGACGGTTTTGAAGTGCATGTTGTTGGGCGCGGGGCAGACGTAATGCCGCTGGCAGAAAAAGTCAACCCACACATCTTCCTGATGGATTATCACCTGTCCGATGTTGATGGCGTGGAAATTCTGCGCGACCTGCGCGCCAGCACCCAATTTGCCAAAACCCCTGTAATCATGACTTCAGGCTTGGATGTTGAAGATGAAGTGATGGAAGCAGGCGCCTCCAAATTCCTCGTCAAGCCGTTTGAGCCGGATGAACTGCCACAACTATTCAACAGGTTGATCGAAGAACAGAGTTAGCCTGCGTTCAACCCAACACAGGGGAGAGATAAAAATTGGCATCCAAGAAAAAATCGCGGATGCAGTGGTATCGTACCGATTTTCATTTGCATACACCTGCTTCAGCCGATTACCAGGAGCAGGATGTAACCTATATTGACATTCTACGCAAAGCCGAAGCGCGTGGTCTGGACATCATCGCGTTTACTGACCATAACACGGTCAACGGGTATGCGGCGATGTTGAAAGACGTCGAACAGCTCAGCTACCTGGAGCGTTTGGGGCGCGCACAGGCGGATGAACTGCGGCTGCTGGCGGAATATCGCCGGCTGCTGGACAAGGTACTGGTGCTGCCTGGTTTCGAGTTCACAGCGACGTTTGGCTTCCACATCCTCGGCATTTTCGACCCGGCGACTCCCGTGCGCAAATTGGAACATCTGCTGCTGTCGCTGAATATCCCGCCGCATGCATTGGATCACGGTGAGACAGCGGTGGGCGCTTCAGCAGATGTTCTGACTGCCTATCGCCTGATTAACGAAGCCGACGGCATTGTGATTGCGGCACACGCGAACTCGGCACATGGCGTGGCAATGCGCGGGCTGGATTTCGGCGGGCAAACGCGCATTGCCTATACACAGGATCGCCACCTGCACGCGCTGGAATTGACCGATCTGGGCAAACGCGGACGCGGCAGCACACAGAGTTTCTTTGACGGGACCAAGCCGGAGTATCCCCGGCGCATGCGCTGCATTCAGGGGTCGGACGCCCACCGCATCACTACCAGCGACAAGGGTAGCAAAAATGCCAATCTCGGCGTGGGCGAACGGGTAACCGAACTACAGCTACCGGAACGTTCGTTTACCGCTCTGCTGGATTTATTCCGCGGCAGCGATTTTTCGCGCTCGCGCCCCTATCATCC
>DAOTWP010000152.1:0-11411 GCA_034435675.1 Anaerolineae bacterium | reverse complement strand
AGCGCGTGGATGTCGGGGTGTACGACATGGTGGGTGCGCTGTCGGGCGGCGAAGTGTCGTGGCTGGGCGGCGGACTGTACATCCTGGAAGCGGCGAACAACGGGGTGGGCTTTGCGCCCGCGCACGATGCCCAGGTGCCGGAAGAAGTGACAGCGCAGGTGCAGGCGATCTTTGAGCTGCTGGCAAGCGGCGAACTGGAGACGGGTGTTGACCCGGCGTCCGGCGCACTGCTGGAAGCACCGGCAGAAGAAGCCACTGCTGAAGCAGCCGAGGCGACTGAAGCCGCGCCTGCCGCAGAGGCAGAAGCGACCGCGGAAGCTACTCCCGGCAGCTAGCTGATAACAACCGGGCTGGTACGCTGTTGTGCCAGCCCGCCTGAAAGTCTGTTCTGTGCAGGGACTCCCCACAGGGGACAGACCGAAGCAGCAAAAAGGGCACGCCAGCCGGTGTGCCCTTTCGCTTGTTGGTTGATACAGATAATGCGTGTACCGTGTGTTACTGCTGGGGGTTATTTAGCATAGTCAACAGCGCGTGTCTCACGAATGACGTGGACCTTGATCTGCCCCGGATACTGCATCGACTCCTCGATTTGCCGGGCGATGTCGCGTGCGAGGCGGATTGCGGACAGATCGTCAACGGTTTCCGGGCGCACGATGATCCGCACTTCACGCCCAGCCTGGAGCGCGTAGCTCTGCTCCACACCGTCGAATCCGTTGGCAATCTCTTCCAGCGTTTTGACCCGTTTGATATAGGTTTCCAGGCTTTCGCGTCGTGCGCCCGGGCGCGCGCCAGAGATGGCATCTGCCGCTTCGACAATCAGCGCTTCAACGCATTCCTGTTCGACCTCGTGATGATGCGCGGCAACCGCATTGACGACCCGTTTTTCCTTCATGCCATAGCGTTTGAGGAAATCCGCTCCGATAAGCGCGTGTGTACCTTCAACTTCGTGGTCAATTGCTTTACCAATATCATGCAGCAGCCCGCCTGTTTTGGCGATCTGCACATCTGCCCCCAGTTCTGCGGCGATCATTCCGGCGATATGCGCCGTTTCGATGGCGTGTGAATGCTGGTTTTGTCCGTAGCTGGTGCGGTAGCGCAGACGCCCCAGCAGCTTGATGATTTCCGGGTGCAGACCGTGCACACCGGTTTCATAGGCAGCGCGTTCACCTTCTTCGCGGATCGTCTGCTCTACTTCAGCGCGGGCGTCCTCGACCAGTTTTTCAATGCGTGCGGGGTGAATACGCCCATCAGTGACCAGCTTTGCCATTGCCTGCTTGGCGATCTCGCGGCGCACTGGGTCAAAGCTGCTGATTGTGACTGCTTCGGGCGTATCGTCAACGATCACGTCCACACCGGTGGCAATTTCAAAAGCGCGGATATTGCGCCCATTGCGCCCGATAATGCGCCCTTTCATTTCGTCACTGGGCAGCGGCACCACACTCACCGAAATTTCGCTAACATGCTCGGATGCCAAACGCTGCACTGCCAGCGCGATCACATCACGTGCGCGCGCATCCGCTTCTTCGCGCGCTTCTGCCTCGACCTGGCGGATAATTCGCGCCATATCGTTGCGGGCTTCCTGCTCGGCAAGGCGCAGCATTTCCGCACGTGCTTCGTCCATCGTCATCTGGGCGATACGCTGAAGCTCCTCAGCGCGATCATCTTCCAGCTTCTTCAGATCATTTTCTTTTTTGTCCAGCGCGCTCTGGCGTTTGTTCTGGCGCTGTTCGCGCTGTTCCAGCCGTTCGACTCGGCTGTCGAGTTCCTTGCGCCGCCGCTGCAAACGCTCATCTTCATCATCCAGTTCACGCCGCCGCCGCTGCGCGGTTTGTTCGCTTTCGTCCAGCAGCGCCTTCGCTTTTGTTTCCGTATCCAGCACTATTTCCTGCGCGCGTGTGTTCGCGCTGTTTACCACCGCCTGTGCTTCGTCCTCGGCTTTCTGGCGACGTTCCTGAAGGCGGTTGGACAGCAGCGTATTCGACAACACCACTGCGCCAATGGCTCCGAGCACCAGCCCGATGAGCACGCCGATAACCACTCCCTCCATACCGTGTTCGCGGGGAACTTATGCGCACAATGCGCTGCTAGCCCCGCGCTCCTCCTTCCTGGATGTATTGCTGTTGTGGTTGTTCATTTCCGGTAGTTCCTGTTGTCTCTATCAGTCCCGTTGATCAATTTGTTGCATGGTTGACTGTTTATCAGGTGCACCCTGCGCCGCTGGTTACGGTCAGGGTAGATTTTCGTCCGTGTCTTCAGTGGCAAAGAACGGCGGGTCACTGGCGGTTAGTTCTTCCGCCAGTTGTTCGATGACCTCTCGGCAGACATCAAAAGCAAACCCACGCCGCGCCAGAAAATCACTCAGCTTTTTGCGGAATTCCGCCTTGCTGCTGCCGCGCAGACGATTGATGCGCGGCTGCGCTGCCTGATAAGCGAGTTCCCGGTCATCCTGTTCGCCCAGCACTTCCGTGATAATGCTGTCTGCTATGCCCTTCTGGCGCAGCTCATAGCGCAGCGCGCGTTTGCCCAGCGGTTTGAACGCCGTGCGGTTTTCGACCCAGAAGCGGCAAAATGCCACATCATCCAGATACCCCAGCGCGCGCAGGCGTTCCAGCGCGGCGTCAATGGTTTCCGGCGTGAACTCCTTATCGGACAAGTGCCGCCGGATTTCCTGACTGCTGCGGGGGCGATACGACAAAAAGCGTGCGGCGCTGTCTACTGCGCGGATTACCCCATCAGCGTCACGCAAGCGCTCGATGTCCGCTGCGGAGAGCTGCTGTCCTTTGTGCAGTTTTGCCGCTTCGATTGCGCTCAGGCTGAAGGCATATTCGCCATCCAGAAACACACTGACCCGTTCCTGGTCGTGTTTTTGCACTTCCAGCGCGCTGATGACGCCCTTTTGCACGTCGCAAATCCCCTGGAAATAGTAACAGCCGTGGTCAAAAAATGACATCACGGCTGAACATGCAGGCGCGAAACCAGAAGGGGATCCGATTATGCCTTACAGTGGGGCTGCCGCACACAACGCCGCAGCCGCCTGCGTTAAATCCGGCACAATTTCAGGCGAGCTGAATCAACCAGAAACTGGCACACAGAACAGGAAATGAAAATAAGCACACCGGCATGCCGGTTGTTGTGACATATGTAACTTCCCAGTTGCCCGCATCCTGCATCGCGTGTCAGGGCTGCGGGTTTTATTGGCACAATCACTGTATCTGCCCTCAGGGCAGCGATCTTTCTGTATTTCAAGCCTGTATTTCAAGCGCTCAAAGCGCAGACCGTCTTGCGATGCGTACCTGCTGATGCACCATACTACCCCTGGATACAGGGTATCATGGGATCTCAGCATGGTTCGCTGCGCGTCATTTGACCACATCGTTATTATGCCCACTTTAACAAAATTAGACAAGTATTCAACTGACGAAAGCGACTGCCGTGCTGCTGTGCTTTCGCCTCGCCCTATGCGCCTGCCGTCAGGATCGCTACACTACTATAGGCGGCACGGGTTAACTCCGCTGCCTGTGGGGTTGTGCTTGCCAGCCTCAGCTCACTCCGGGAAGCAGATTGCACATGGGGCAAAGAACATGACGACCAGAGCACCGTTGCGGGTACTGGTAACAGGTGGGGGCAGTTTTCTGGGCAATCACATTGCCGCGATGCTGCTGGCAGAAGGCGCGGATGTGAGTGTGCTGGTGCGCCCCGGCGCAGAGGAGCAGTTGGGCGGGCTGGCGGACCGTGTGCGCTGGTGGACCACCGATGTCTGGGATTCCGCGAGTCTGCGCGGGCACGGACGCGGCCATATGCATGTTGTCCATACGATTGGCAGCGCCACGGACGACCCCGCGCAGGGCTTGAATTTCCACCGTCTGAACTTTATTTCCACACGCAACGTCGCCAATATGTGTGTCAGCGATGGCGTGCCGCATATTACGCTGCTGAGCGCCGTGCGCGCGCCGTGGCTCAGCCGCCGTTATCTACGCTCCAAGCGCGAGTCAGAGCAGTATCTTGCCCGCGTCGGGCTGCAAGCGACAATCATTCGCGCCCCGCTGCTGTATGTGCGCGGGCTGCCGCGGCACCCGTTTTATCAACTGATCAGTCTGCTTGGGCATACGCCCCCACTGTCATGGTTGGGGCTGCGGCAAATTGCGCCGATGCCGGTGGATGTGCTGGCGCGCGGGGTGGCGCGGGTAGTGCTGACTGCGGAACGCCGCAAGCGCATCTATTATGCCGCCGATTTACGCCGCCTGAACACCCGGCAGGAACTGCGCCAGAGCGTGCCCGGACCTGCGCCGCTGCCCCCGGACGCGCCCCCTGCGCCAGTCCACCCGTTTACCTATCTGGATGACAACGCGCCCTTTGGCTGGACCCCCGGCGAACAGGATCGCCGCTGAGACGGCGGTTCACATGCGGGATACCTGCGCGGGTGGCTGCAATTCGTAGAAAGCGAACAGCAAATACGGTAAACTCTGCTGTAGGGCACAATTGTGCCGTTTGGCACTGCCAGTGAATAACCTCTTTGGCTCAGAATTGATCCAGCAGTTATGTTTTGAAAATTAGATTTACAGGGGGCTTTTTATGACGGATAGTGTCCTGCAAACACCTCCGGGCGCACCACAGGCTGCGCCGCGCCGTCGTCTGCGCTGGTTGCGGTGGTTCATCGGTATCCCGCTGCTGCTGCTGTGTAGTGTAGCAACTGCCTTCGCCTTGATCCCTGCACCCGAAGACCCGGTTATTCCATTGAGCGAACAGGGCGGCGGCGCACGCCAGCGCACCGATGCCACCAGCGGGCTGCAAGCGCCCTGGCCGGCGCTGGAAGTGGTTGACCCTGGCGAGGCGGAACTGGGCTGGTTGCTGTTTTATGATCCGGTACTCAGTGGCGATAACACGATGTCCTGCGCGACCTGCCATCATCCTGATCTGGGCTTTTCTGACGGGCAGCAGGTGGCGTTGGGGCACGATGGCACGCAGCTTCGTCGCAATGCGCCCTCGCTGTGGAATGTTGCCTACAGTACCAGCCTCTTTTGGGATGGACGTGCTGCCTCTCTCGAGGAGCAGATGCTCGTGCCGCTGACGTCGCCGGATGAGATGGGCGCTGACCCTGATACGCTTGTCGCCGAACTGCGCTCCATTCCCGAATATCACGAGCGCTTTACTGCCGTGTATGGGGGCGATCAGCCCATCGTGATTGAAAACGTTGTTTCCGCGATCGCCGCTTTCGAGCGAACGCTGATTAGCAGCAATTCGCCGTTTGACCGTTTTGCCGCCGGGGACTTCAACGCACTGACCCCACCGCAGCGGCGCGGGTTTGACGTTTTCCGCAGCGCGCAGACACGCTGCTTTGAGTGCCATGCGTGGCCCACCTTCACACACAACACCTTCCATGTGCTGGGTGTGCCCGATCTTGATCCTGCCCAGCCTGATCTGGGACGTGCTGAGTTTGTCAACGCGCCCGACGGTGAACGCGCCTTCCGTGCGCCGGGGCTGCGCAATGTTGCCCTCAGTGCTCCCTATTTCCACAATGGGCGTTTTGCCACGCTGGAAGAGGTGGTTGACTTCTATGCTGATGGCGGTGGACCGGCATTCGGGCTGGTGCTTGACGTGGACGAGAAAATTCGCGGGTTTGAACTTACCCCACAGCAGGAAAGTGATCTGATTGCCTTCCTGTATTCGTTGACCGATGAACCGCCGGATCTGCTGCGCATTCCCGACAGCGTTCCTTCCGGGCTGGCGGTGGTCGCGCCTCTGGAAAATCCGGCGCGGGCGCAGGTCGAAATTTCTACCGCGCCGCCCTTTGTGCCTGCCGCAGCGCGCGCCCCGCAGACGATCACCGTGCGCGCAGGCGAAAGTATTCAGGCAGGTATTGACCGCGCGCTCTCCGGCGATGTGGTGCTGGTAGAGCCGGGGGTGTATCACGAAACGGTTTATGTGGACACCAGCGGCATTACCGTTCGTGGCGTGTTGGTCGGTGCAGGGCTGGCAGATGATGAGCGCCCCTGGCTGGATGGGCAGGGCACGCTGAGCGACGGTTTCAACACCACCGGTGACGATTTTGTGCTGGAGAACTTCGGCATCCGCAATTACATTGGCAACGGCGTGCTGACCACTGGCGCTGAGCGCGTGGTCTACCGCAATAACATCATTCAGGATGCCGGGATTTACGGGCTGTATCCGGTAGAATGTACGGATATTCTGGTCGAAGGCAACACCGTCAGCGGCATTGCCGATGCCGGTATCTATGTCGGGCAGAGCCGCGGACCAATCATCGTGCGCAACAACAGCGCCTTCGAGAATGTGACCGGCATCGAAATCGAGAACAGCGTAGATGCTGAGGTCTACGATAACCATGTCTACAACAACACGGGCGGCATTCTGGTATTCCTGCTGCCCAACAACCCCTCGCGCGTGGGTTACAACACACGGGTGTATAACAACCTGATTGAAGGCAATAATCACCCCAATTTTGCCGCTGAAGGGGCGATCGTAGGCATGGTGCCGCCCGGCACTGGTGTGCTAATTATGACCGCCGACAATACCGAGGTGTTTAACAACGTCATTCGCGATAATCAATCTATGGGCTTAGGCGTGACCAGTCTGTACCTGATTTATTCGCGCGATACCGTGTTCGATCTCGGTCCGCTGCCGGAAAATAACTGGATTCACGATAACACGTGGGAAAATAACGGTTATGCACCTGACCCCTCGCTGGAGGCGTTTGGCGTGCCGGGGGCGGATATTCTGTGGACGGGCGAAGGCTGGACGAACTCGTTCGATGAACCGGGGGCAAATGCCTTCCCGCCACTGCTGCCGGGGCGTGATTGGGCAGACCCGACCCGCCGGGCACTGTGGCGTTTCTACGATGTGTTGATCAGCCTGCTGATGTAGCGACGGCGCTGTGTTTTGCCGCCCACGCCTGCTCGATATAGGCGCTCAACTGCCGGTTGAACACCTGGGTATCGAATCGCAGCGCGTGGGCGCGCACTACCTGTGGGGCATAGCGACTGGCGTCAAACTGCTGCATAACTGTCATCAGGCTTTCTACGGTCAGTTCGCTGAAGTGTTCCCCGGTCTTGCCGGGCAGCACCGTGTCCAGCGCACCGCCCGCGCCATAAGCAATTACCGGGCGTCCCGCTGCCTGCGCCTGCACGGGGGTGATGCCAAAATCCTCCAGACCGGGGAAGATGAACGCTTTGCAGCGTGCCATTAACCCCGGCAGTGCGTCGTCCGGCACAAAGCCCAGGAACTCTACTGTTGGACCTGCCATTGCCCGCAGTCGTTCCATATCACGCCCGCGCCCGCTGATTTTCAGCGGTACGCCGAGGCGGGTTGCTGCCTGTACGGCAAGATCAATACGTTTGTAAGGAATCAGTCTCGAGACGATTAGGAAGTAATCTTCTACCGTGTCGGACGGGACAAAACGCGCGGTTTCCACCGGGGGATAGATAATTACCGAGTCGCGGTTGTAATACATTTTGATGCGCTGCTGGATTTCGGTCGAGATGGCGATGAAGTGATCAACACGCTGCGCGGCAGCGTAATCCCAGCGTTTAAGCGCTGCCAGCAGCGGGCGCAGCGCCAGCTTTAACGCGCCACTGATACCCTCACGCGCCAGATAAGCATCGGGCTGCCAGACATAGCGCGTCGGCGCAAGGCAGTAGCAGACATGCAGCGTGTCTCTGCCAGACTGCACGCCATGACAGAAGCCACTCTTATTGCTCAGAATGACATCATATTTGGACAGACTTAAGCTGCCCCACGCCAGCGGGTACAGTGGCAGATAGGGCTGGTGATGGCGGTGAATGCCAGGCAGTCGGTTCAGCCACAGCGTGCGAATGTCCCACTCGCGGTAAAACGGGGGCATGATTTCCGGGGCGTAAATGCTGCTGTAGATTGGGCTGTCGGGGTAGAGCGCTGCCAGTGTCGCCAGCACATCCTCAGCGCCGCCGATCTGGTTCAGCCAGTCATGCACTAGGGCGAGTTTCACAATCTCAGCCCTCTTCTGCCAGCGCGACGATGGGCTTATAGTTATGACGGTGCAGATCAGACACGCCAAACGCCTTTAGCAGCGCCATGTGTTTTGTCGTGCCATAACCTTTGTGCGCCCCAAATTCATAGTGAGCATAACGGGGGTCCTGATCAAGCTGCTGCATATAGCTGTCACGAGTGAATTTTGCCAGCACGCTGCCCGCCGCCACACTCAGCGATTTCTGGTCGCCGCGAATGATCGCCCGGCAGGGGGAGTAATTAAGCTTGAGGTCTTCGCAGCGTGTCGAGTCGAGCAGCAGGAAATCCAGTTTGCCGTCGGGGAGCTGCGCGCAGAGTTCGCCAAGGGCACGTTCCATCGCCAGGCACGTCGCTGGCACAATGCCCAGCGCTTCAATTTCGCGATTGCTGGCAGCACCGATACCACATGCCCGTGCGGTTTGCTGGATGATGTCAACCGAACGCTGGCGGGCGCGTTTGGTCATCTGTTTGCTGTCGCGCACGCCTTCCAGCACAATGTTGAGGTCTTCGTGATCATATGGCAGGCAGACCGCCCCGGCATACACCGGGCCTGCCCACGCGCCGCGCCCTGCCTCATCCAGCCCGACAACATAGCGGCAGCCCGACGCCCACAGTACTGCCTCAAACCGTAGTTTGGCGGTCTTCTTGCGTCTGCGCGCGTTTTCCATAGACACCCTGCCAGCCGTTGAGACGAATGCGCATCGTTTCCAGCACCATGTTAATCGCGTCGCGCAGGGGATGAATTTTGGACTGCGCTTTGTAAATCCACGTAATCGGGATTTCGATGATTCTGTAGCCGTGCTGCCTGGCGATAAACAACAGCTCGACGTCGAAAGCCCAACCGTCAATAGTCTGCCGAGGAAACAGCTCCAACGCCACCTCTCGCCGGAAACACTTGAAGCCGCACTGGGTGTCGTTTAGCCCGCGCACAGCAATCACCTTGACGATGAAGTTGAACACACGCCCCATAATATGGCGCATTTCCGGCTCGCCGATGCGCCGCGCGCCCGGTGCCTCGCGGCTGGCAATGGCAATATCATACGACTCTGCGTGCGGTGGCAAAAACTTGAGCACTTCTTCTATCGGCATCGAGAGGTCTGCATCGCAGATAAACAGATACTCCCCTTGCGCTTGCAGCATGCCGGTGCGTACTGCCGCGCCCTTCCCCTGAGTGGTTTCGGTCAGGGTGCGAATATACGCATGTTCTGCGGCAGCCGACTGCGCGATTTCCAGCGTGTTGTCACTGCTGTTATTGTTGACGATGATGACTTCAATGGTGATGTCCTGCCGGTCAACAAATGCAACGATGTCCTGCAAACTTTGCGGCAGGCGATCCGGCGCGCCTTCGTTATACGCCGGTATGACAATGGACAACAGTGGGCGGGTGTCTGAGTTCAATATCCGCGCTCCATCCGAAATAGATTGAGGTGTAATCCGGTGATTCATAATACCCGCTTAAGCGGCTCAGGCGCGTCTGCCCGGTGCCGAAAGAATGCTTTCCAGATATTCAATGGATACAGTGCATGTCGTCTGTACGCTGCGCCGTTTGCGCCAGATGCGCGGCAGCCCACGCAGCCCTGCCAGCATACCACGCAGCCGCGCCCGCGCCGCCGCGCCGCGCCATGCCCGCAGTGCCTCCCATGCCAGCGCCCACTGTGCCCGCAGCACTCTGCCACCGTGTTTGCGCCACAATGCCGCCGGGTAATTTTTCGCCAGAATAAAGATCAAATTGCGTCCATCATAATAGCTGGCGGTAACACCTCCGCCAGTTGCCGACAAATGATGGTACACGATTGCGCGGGGTGTGTAAAGACAGCGCCAGCCCGCTAACTGCGCCCGCCAGCCGAGGTCAACATCCTCGCCAGAAAAGAAGAAGTCGTCATCCAGCAGCCCAATCTGGTCGAGCATCTGCCGCCGGTAGACCGCCGACCCGCCGCAGGCGCTGAATACATACTCCTCCTGCTCATACTGCCCTTCGTCGCGCTGCCACACCCCGCGATTCCCCGCGCGCCCATCCAGCGTGAAGAAATCGCCGGTCGTGTGAATATAATCACGGCGGTCAAAAAGCAGCATTTTGCTTGCCACGCTGCCGGCTTCAGGGTGGCGGGCGAAGGCATCCACCAGCGCGGCTGCCCACTGCGGGTCAACTTCGGTGTCGTTGTTGAGCAGGCAGATATATTCACCCTGCGCCGCCTGCATCCCCGCATTGCATGCGCCGGTAAACCCGCGATTCTCCGGCAGTTCGACCAGCCGCACTTGTGGATAGTACGTTCTGATGTAGTCCTGCGAGCCATCCTGCGAGGCATTGTCCACAATAATGACCTCAAGCTGTGGGTAGGTCTGCGCCGCCAGCGCGTCAAGGCAGGTCTGCAAAAACTTCTTGCCATTCCAGTTGGGAATGACCACCGAAAACAGTGGGTCGGTCATTTTAGCGCCTCAGCAGTCCTTCGCGCTCCAGAAACGCCGCCACTGCCTGCTGCCAGGGGCGCAGCGTTATTCCCAGATGTGCCCCGGCGAGGTTGCGCAGCGGCGTATAACGCGGTGGCACAGAGGCGCGCTGCCACTCACTGCTGCTGATCGGCGTTATGGGCACATCACCATAGCCCGCGCTGTCCAGCACGGCACGCGCGAAGGTATAACGTGAACACGCGCCTTCGTTGACGAGATGGTAAATGCCGTAGCAGTCTGTCTCCACCAGGGCGACAATCGCGGCGGCAAGATCATCGTTATAGGTCGGGTTCGCTACCTCATCTGTGACCACCCGCAGCGGTTTGCCTGCCTGCGCCGCGTTGAGAATCGCTTGAATGAAGTTTTTGCCGCTGTGCGCGAAAAGCCATGCCGTGCGCACGAGATAATGGCGCGGGTTGGCGCGCAGCAGCGCCTGTTCTCCAACCCATTTGCTGTAGCCATAGGGGTTAACCGGGCGGGTGACATCATACTCGTAGTACGGGCGGCGCTGTGTGCCATCAAAGACTTCGTTGGTGCTGACCGCCAGCACTGCCGCGCCCACCGCCGCTGCCGCCTGCGCTACATACTGCGTGCCGATGCCGTTGGTCAGGATGGCGTGTTCGGGGTCACGCGCGCAGCCGTCCACATCCGTCCACGCGGCGGTGTGCAGCACAAGCGCCGGCTGTGTGTCGCGCACAGCGGCACATACTGCTGCAAAATTGGTAATGTCGAGGATCAAATCAGGGGTTCCGCTGTTGTCCGCGCCGACTGGCTGATGCCCGCGCGCTGCCAGCCTGCCCAGCAGTGTGCTGCCCAATCGCCCGTTTGCGCCTGTCACAAGGATGCGCAAAGTGACCTTCCCTTTCTACGAAACAAGAGCCAGTGTATGCCTGTTGCTCAACGTTGCTTCGCCCAGTGATCGAATACTTCGTCCAACACCGCCTGCCAGTAGACTTGCGGATCAC
>DAOTWP010000151.1:0-8621 GCA_034435675.1 Anaerolineae bacterium | reverse complement strand
AGATGTTCAAAAACGATATGGGCGTCTATGTCCCGACAGTCTACACCGAACATTCCACCGACTGTGTGCTGACGCTGGAAGATGTCACGACCATCAAGCTGACCGATTTTGAAGCGCTGGATGCTGCCGGCATCAACCGCAAAACGGTTGCCCGGCGGCTGATGGACACCTATCTGGAGCAGATTTTTGAGAAGCGCTTCTTCCATGCCGACCCGCACCCCGGCAACCTGTTCATTTACCCCCTGCCGATCGAAGACGGCAAGGACCCACAGCGCGACTTTGGCAAGCAGGGGCGTCCGTTTTATCTGATCTTCATTGACTTTGGCATGACCGGCACGCTCACCCGGCAGATTACCGACGGGCTGGTAGACACCCTCGCCGCCGTCATCAACCGCGATGCCCGCGCGCTGGTGCAAAGCTACAAGAATCTCGGCATTATTCTGCCCGGCGCAGACATGGAACGCATCGAAGACGCGACGATTGCCGTGTTCGATCAGGTCTGGGGCTTGAGCATGACCGAGATCAAGAATGTGGATTACAACGAGGTCGCCGCGCTGGGTGCAGAGTTCAGCGACCTGCTGTTCGACATGCCCTTTCAGGTGCCGCAGGACTTCATCTACCTGGGGCGCGCGGTAGGCATCCTCAGCGGCATGTGCACCCACCTCGACCCGGAATACAATCCCTGGACCGAACTGCTGCCCTACGCGCAGCAGCTTGCCGCGCAGAGCATCGGCTTCAGCGGCGTGCAGTTCGACGGACGCGGCGGCACCGGGCGGCAGATTTTGCAGAGTATTATGAACGGCAACGGCGGGCAGGCAATTATGCAGCTTGCCGACACCTTCAACCGCGTGGCGAACCCGCTGACGCGCCGTGCCGATGAAGTGATTGAGCAGATTGAACGCGGTGACCTGAAATTCACCGTCAAGCCCAACACGCTGCTCAAAAAGAAACTCGACGCCATCGAAGCCAACGGGCGGCGCGCCAACCGGATGATTTTCTTCGGCAGTGTACTGATTACGTCCACCTTGCTGTATACCAGCGGCAGCCTGGAACTGGCAGGCGCGGGCTATTTTATCTGTGCCGCGACGCTCGTGTGGGGCTGGCTGCGGCGCTGACCCTGACTGAACTGAACGCATGGAGGCGCGTATCTATCACGCGCCTTTTGATTCAACCTATGCGCATCCGTTGTGCTTTTCCACAGGTGTGTGTAATACTGAAACGGGGCTTTTATACCACCTGTCAAACCTGGACAAAGGAGAACAACATGCGCTTCGTTGTGCTGTTCACGCTGCTGTTGATGCTGGTGGGCTGTGGTGGTTCTGGAGGGGCAAGCGGCTCGTCGGAATCCACGCTGCCGACAAACGCCGCCGCAAACGCCGCCACGAACGCCGTCAACCTTGCTGAAAGCTACAGTGGCGAGATGAACGGTGTCAGTGTCACGTTCAATTACCCGGAGGGCTGGGGCTTACGCGACGAAGATGGACTCGTCTATGTCTACAGCGGCGAAGCGGTTATTGAGGCTTCGGATGATCAGGTCTTTGATCCCGGAGAACGCGCGATCCAGATCGTCATATTGGACACAAGCGATGACGACTTGCCTTTTGGCGAAGGTCCGCTGAGTGTCGCGCAGGCTGCGAGCGCAGGGCTGATAGCAAATAACAACTTCACCAGCGCTGCGGAGTCTGCCGCCTTGACTATCAACGGGCACGATGCCGCCCGTGTTGATTTGCGGTCAGAGAACTCCGAAATGATCATTCTCCTCATCGTACTGGACGAGGAGCAACAGGCATGGGGCGCGGTTATCGCCCTGTGCGCGCCGGGTGAAAAAGCAGATCTGGAACCGCTGGCGCTGGGGGTAGCGAACTCGCTGGCACTGCAATAACCGCACCATAAGGCGCCGCATTGCACAACACAGCCGGGATGCCCATTGGCGGACACCCCGGCTGCTGGAAAAGAGGATTTCGTACTGCTTTGTACTGCGAGGGGGGGAATACTGCTCAGTCCACCTGCACCTTGACTTTGGTCTTGCCGGTGGTCGAAGGACGATCATCCTCATCTTCGTCGGTTTCTGCTTGCCCGCGCCGGCTGACCTTGTCCAGTTCGGACAGCGCGGCATCCACCAGAGCCTTAAAACCTTTGGTGAATTCCTTACGTGCCTCAGCGCTGTGCACCTTGAAGCCTTCCGGCAGCAGCGATTCCAGCGCCTTGCCGGTTTCTTCCAGCGCGCGGCGTTGATGATACACGAAGGTGTCAAATGCGCCGCGTTCCGGGCTTTCTTCCTCGGTATCGATTTCAGGGGTCATGTTTTCGTCCATCATGACAGCCTCCACTCCTAAATTCAGGTTGACCATACTATTGTATACGCAAGTGCGGCAGCGTGGTTGCGCAAATCCTCACGAATTGGCGCGCCAATCCACACACCCTGCGCCGCCGCCTGTGGTCAGCCTGCGCCTCAGTCCAGCACGTATTCGTCGAGATAATCCGCGACCATCCTGAGCCACTTGAGGTTGTTGGCGCGGCGGGTTGCCCCGTGCCCCTCCTCCGGGTCAACATAATAGCGCACATCGCCGCCCTGCGCCCGGATACGCTCAACCATCTGGTCACTTTCCGCCTGCACCACACGCGGGTCTTTTGCGCCCTGAATCACCAGCATGGGCACACGGATATTCTGTACATAGGTGATCGGGGAACGCTCCATCAGGAAGTCCTTATCTTCATCCGGGTCGCCCACCCACTCTTTCATGAAGCGCTGCCAGAACGGCGGCACCGAACGCGCGAATGTGACCAGATTGGACGGACCGACGATATCCACGCCCACAACCCAGTAATCGGGCAGACGTGTCACCGCGCTGAGCGTGGCGAACCCGCCAAAGCTGCCGCCAAACACGGCGATGCGGTTGCTGTCCACCCAATCCAGTCCGCGCAGATACAGCGCCGCGTGTTCGATGTCCTTCAGCTCCGCGCCGCCCCAATCGCGGTGAATCAGCTTCTGGTAGCTGATGCCATAGCCACTGGAGCCGCGAATATTCGGCGCCAGCACGCCAAAACCCCGGCTGAGCAGATACTGATACAACCCGTTGTAGGCATAGGTCGGACGCTCCTGCGCTTCCGGTCCACCGTGTATCGAAAGCAGCACAGGGAATTTGCCAGTGGCGTTTTTCGGCTTGTAGAGCCACGCGGGGATCATGCGCCCGTCAAACGTGGGGTAGCGGATCAGTTCCGGCTCAACCAGATCTGCCGGGTCAATGCCGCCGAGCATGCTCTGCCCCAGTTCCCGCATTTCCCCGGTGTTGAGGTCTAACTCATATAAACAGCCTGCCGCGCTGGGTTTCCCGAAGATCAGCGCCACGCGGCTGCCATCCGCCGTAATATCCATTGCGCTGATGACGCCCAGCGGCAGGCTGGGCAGGGTCAGCGCCTTGCCAGTTTGCACCTCGCGCCCGTACAGCCGTGACGCGCCGTCCTCGTTGACCGCCCAGACCATCACACGCCCATCGCGCGAAATCACACCCTGCTCAATGTCATAATCGGGGGTTTCGACCCAATCCCACTTGCCATCGGCAAGGCGGTAGAACGCCACACCGGAGAATTCGCGCCCGTGATTGGTGACGAAGTAGAAACCGCTGCTGTCCGGTGCCCAGAATGCCGGGAAATAGATGCTCTCGCCGTCGTGCGCGGTGATGGTAATCGCCTCGCCGCTGTCGAGGTTGAGCAGCAGAATGTCCTGGTCAGTGTTGGAGCGCACATCGGTGATCGCGAGATAGCGCCCATCGGGCGAAAACCCGGACGGGAAATACAGCTTGCCGGAGGGCAGCGGACGGCGCAGTTCGCCGCTGTGCATGTCGCGCAGGATCACGTCCATGTTCGCCGGATGCTGGTCGTTGGCGGCGTATGCCAACCAGCGCCCATCGCGCGAGAATTCGTTGACATTATGCTGCACTGCGAGATTTTGGGTCAGGGCGGTATGCCAGCCACCCCGCGCGGGGATACTGTAAAGCTGGTGCTGCTCGTCGCCATTCTGATCCGCCATGAAAACCAGGCTGCTGCCATCCGGTGCCCAGGTCACACCGCGCACCGTGTTATCGCTAAAGGTGGTCAGTTGGCGCGGGTAGCCGCCGCCGCTGGGCACAGTCCACAGATTGAACTGCCCGGTAGCGTTGTTGACATGGGCAATCTGTTTGCCATCCGGCGAATAGGCAACCACCGGGGTATACAGGCGCGTTGCGGCAAACTGCTCGAACTCATATTTCTTAGTCATACATCATCCCTTCAAAATACTTTTTCACTACAGGCTCAGTACGTCAGAACCGGGCAAAAGGTTCCAAACTGGCGCGGGCGGTCTGCTGCACTGGCAGCCAACCACTGACGGGCGGGAACTCAATAGCCATGTTCGTGGTTGAGCAGATTCAGCAGCGGTTCCTTATCCAGATAGCGGCGCAGGTTAGCGGTGAACAGCGCCGCCGCGCGCTGGTGATAGTGTGCCGTGTTGCCGGAAATATGCGGGCTGATGATGACGTTGTCCATGTTCCACAGTGGGCTGCTGGCGGGCAGGGGTTCTTCCTCGAACACGTCCAGCGCCGCGCCGCCCAGCTTGCCTGCTGCCAGCGCAGAGATCAATGCGGCTTCATCCACCACTGCGCCGCGCGCAACGTTGATCAGCACGGCTGTCTTTTTCATGCTGTCGAAAACGGCTTCATTGACGCTGTGGCGCGTCTGCGCGGTCAGCGGCGTGGTGACAACCAGAAAGTCGCATTCGCGCGCCATCG
The DNA here is from genome assembly GCA_034435675.1 of Anaerolineae bacterium. Classification (GTDB taxonomy): domain Bacteria; phylum Chloroflexota; class Anaerolineae; order Aggregatilineales; family Phototrophicaceae; genus DAOTWP01. The sequence continues at coordinate 3,855 of DAOTWP010000151.1, read as the reverse complement.
ACGCCAGCGCTTCGGGTGGGTAGAGCCGTTCGGGGATATCGCCTTCGGGGTCGCCCATGCCTTCGGGCATGTAGCCGCCGCTGTCGCTGGTATCCTTGAGGTTACGCTTGGTCGCCAGCACTGTCATACCCAGCGCGTCTGCCATGCGCGCCAGCTCGCGCGCGATGCTGCCATAGCCGACGATGCCGAGTGTCATGCCGCGCAGTTCACGTGGGGTGTAGATTTTATAGGGCGAGTCGGGCCATTCAGCTTTCGCTTTGTACGCCAGCATGGTCGGAATGCGATAACTGAATGCCAGCAGCATCGCCAGACAGTATTCCGCCATCTGCGGCAGATGAATGCCGCTGGCAGTCGTGACCATCACATCTTCTGCCTGTACAATCGGTTCTTTGACGGCGTGCTCAATTCCGGCGGTGTGCATCTGAATCCAGCGCAGGCGCGGCGCCTGTTCCGGCAGCGGAAAACGCCCGCTGGTGTAGATCACTTCCGCCTCTTTCCAGGCGGCATCGGGCACTTTGGGGAAATGCCGCTGAATGACCAACCGGGGCGAGATTTCGCGCAGGCTTGCCATGATCGCGTCGGAAAAATCCATCGCCACGATGACGTGAATCGACTCTTCTTTGTTGTCGGTCATCAGACCCTCCCTGTCCTTTCAGGCACTGGCTTGCGCGCCAATTATGCCGGGTAATGCGCATGCCGGGCAATAACCCAGACCACACCATCCCCCCAATTACCGGGCGACCTGCCTGGCGCAAATTCGCTACAATAAGCGTAAGACTCTATCCATAGACCTGTCTTGCTGTACAAGGGGATTATGCAATTCAAGAATTTAATCGAATAACGTTTTTCGTAGGGTTGAAGCTTCAACCCTACCCGATAACCTGATTGTTTTCTTAAAGAGCATAATCCCCCTGTCCGGGGTTACGGATAGATACTTAACGGATTCGATCCACCACTGCCGCTGCTGGAATGGGAGTCAGAGCCATGTTTACTAAACCCCTGCGCGTTGCCCTGCTGCTGCTGGCTGCTGCCAGCCTGTTCGCCGCGCTGCCCGCCCGCGCGCAAAACGGTTATCCTGAACCGCAGGAGCCGTATGTCAACGACTTCGCCGGGCTGCTCACGCCGGACACCGCCAGCAGTATTCGCGCCCTGCTGGCAGACCTGCGCAGCACGCGCGGGATTGAGATGACCGTCGTCACCATCGGTTCGATCAACGATTACCGCACGGGGGACAGTACACTGGAAAGTTTCGCCACGAATCTGTTCAACACCTGGGGCATCGGCAGTGCACAGCGCAACGATGGCGTACTGCTGCTGGTGGCAGTCCAGGACCGGCGCATGCGCATTGAGGTCGGCAGTGGCTATGGCAGCAGCATGAACACCCCCATGCAGCGGGTGATTGAAAACTATATGCTGCCCGCTTTCCGTGATAATGCCTACGATTATGGCATCTACAGCGGGGTGCGCCAGACGATCGCCACCCTGACCGGCAGCCTGCCCGCTGAACCTGTCGGTGCGCCACAGCAGGTGGTCAGCGGCGGCAGCAGCGCTGCCAGTACCCCGCTGGTCGTCGGGCTGGTGGGCGCGGGGGCGGCTGGGCTGGGCGGTGGGTTGTGGGGACTGCGGCGCTACCTGCGTCTGCGCCCGCGTGCCTGCCCGCAGTGCAGCAAGCCCATGCACCGACTGTGGGAAAACATGGACGATGAGTTCCTGAACGCCGGTGAACAGCACGAAGAACGGCTCAATTCGGTGGATTATGACGTCTGGGAATGTGCCACCTGCGGCACGCACCTGAAATACCACTACAACAATTATTTCTCCGGCTACGGGCACTGCTCCGCCTGCCGTTATCGCACCCTGCGCAGCACATCGGTGGTCGAGATTCCGGCGACGACAAGCAGCAGCGGGCGGCGGCGCGTGACGCAGCACTGCCAGCACTGCGGGTATCAACACCAGTATACGGTCACCATTCCGCGCAAGACCAGCAGTTCGTCCGGCGGCTCGTTCAGCGGCGGGCGTTCGTCCGGTGGTGGCGCGAGCGGAAGCTGGTAGCGCCGCGCTCCTTCCCGTGCTACAGTAGGCGCGATTCGGCGAAGTGACTGGCTTGCTGCCGGATTGTCGGGTCTTCGCAAACGTTCAGAGGCACACAGGAGGCGCGCTGCATGGCAGCCACAAAAGCAATCTTCATCACCGGGGCGTCGTCGGGGATTGGGCTGGCGACGGCAAAGCGCTTTGACACGCTGGGCTGGCGCGTGTTCGCCGGGGTGCTGCCGGGCGAGGATACGACTGCCTTGCAGCAGGGCGCGTCGGACCGGATGACGATCATCCCGGTGGACATCACCAGCGCTGAGATGGTCACTGCCGCGCAGCAGAGCATCGCGCGGGCGCTGGGCGACGCCGGGCTGGACGGGCTGTTCAATAACGCGGGCATCCCGGTATCGGGTCCAATGGAACTGGTGCCGCTTCCAGCGCTGGAACAGATCATCAATGTAAATGTGATGGGGCATGTGCGTGTAACCCAGGCGTTTTTGCCGCTGGTACGTAAAGCGCAGGGGCGTATTGTCAATACGGCGTCAATCCTCGGCAGAGTCGTCACGCCGTTTGGCGGACCCTACTGCATGACCAAGTTCGCCATGGAGGCTTACACCGATGCGCTGCGCATGGAACTGGCACCCTGGGGCATTCATGTCGTGGCAATCGAGCCGGGTGTGATTGCAACGCCCATCTGGGAAAAGACGCTGCAAGACCGCGAAGATATGGACGCCGAACTGACACCGGAAGGGCAGCAGCTTTATGGCACGCGCCTGCGGCAGATGCGCGATTCGACCCGCAAACAAAGCAGCGATGGCAGCCCACCGGAAATGGTCGCGGCGGCGGTGGAACACGCCATGACTGCCCCCACCCCGCGCACGCGCTATCTGGTGGGCAAGCAAGCGCATTTGGTGGCACGAATGCGCTGGCTGCTGCCGGATCGCCTGTTTGACCGGCTGCTGTCCAGCCGCACCGGCTATTAAACGACGCCGCCAAAGGGTTGGGATTTAGCGCGGGCGTATATCCCAAATTTATCCCAACCTGGAAGATCTGAGGGAAGTATATCCCAAATCGCCTGTTGGGTTAACTTTCCGAAACGTTGATGAGCGCTGAGGTGACCAGTGCAAACCATGACGCTGAAAGTGCGTTCCGACCCGGAGTGAAAAGAACGCTAAAGCGCCCTCACAAACAGCCTGTTTCAGCGGGCTTGCCGGTGAAATCCAGCCGGACGCTTCGAGCGTCCGCGGGCAAGGGGTTGGATGACCACCATGCTGCCAACCAGCGCGACGGAGGCGATTACCCCGATAATCGAGCGCAGGGACCGGCGCATCTAGACGCCCCTCACATCCCGCGCAGGGTGCCGTCGTCCTGAAGCTGGCTGACGCGCAGTTCTGCCTTGTCCAGCAGCGTCTGGCAGTGCGCCGCCAGCGCCCGCCCGCGTTCATACAGCAGCACGGACTGCTCCAGCGGCAGGTCACCGCTTTCAAGCTGCGCGATAATGCCTTCCAGTTCGGCGTATGCCGCCTCAAATTCCAGCCCGTCAAAAGAGGGTGCGTTTGTAGCGTTCATGACTGTCTTTATCCTCAATGCGTGCCTTCAGGTCGCCATCGTGAAACTGTATCGTGATGCCCACGCCAGGCTTTTCCGCCCGGCTAGACGTGACCGGCTTGCCATCCTCACTGCGCGTCACCCGCGCATACCCGCGCGCCAGAATCGCCTGCGGGTTGGCGGCGTGCAGTGCGTTTGTGCGCCCCAGCAGCCGTTCGCGCAGCAGCACAAAACGCCCCTTCTGCGCCGCGCTCATGCGCCCCGCCAGATCATCCA
>DAOTWP010000150.1:0-42752 GCA_034435675.1 Anaerolineae bacterium | reverse complement strand
AAATCCAGCAGCGATGGATGGCGCATCAGGCGGTAGACCTCATCCACCGCAATGATGCGCGGCTGCTCATCGACCAGGCTGTCACGGCGGATGGCACTCAAGACCTGCGTGTAAGCCAGCGCCTGTAAGATCGGGTCGCTTTCCAGTTCGTGGAAGCTGAACACACGCGGCTCAATCCGTTCCCTGCCGCCGCGCGACAAATCCACATTGGTCGCGCCGTTGAGGAATTCCGCCCAGGGTCCCGACCCGGTGCAGAGTCCGGCAATCTCATCCGCCAGATTTTTGGCGATGGGTTTGGTCGCTTCTTTGTCGCCCAGTCCTGAAAGCACATCACAGACCACATCGCAGGTCGGCGCAAGTTCAGGGCTAACTTTGTTCAGATCGGGGAAACCACGATACAGGATTTCCAGCGCCTCGCCGAGCAAACCGCGTTCCAGGTTCTCGCGCTGTGCGCCCGACAGCGTGCGCCCCAGCACCGTCTCATAAATGCGCGTGACGTGCGAGACTTGCTCAATCAGGGTCGGAAACATCACATCCTGCGGATTGAGCTTCGTCGCTTTGGCGCTCATCACGTACCAGGGCAGACCGAAGGCATCCGCGATGTGCTTGCCATGTCCCATCGGCTCGAGCAGGTCGAAGGGAATCCCGTTTTCGGCGTACTCCCGCGTCAGGTAGCAGTTCAGCCCGAAGGTCTTGCCGAAGCCCGACACGCCTACCCAGATTTCGTGCGTCGCTCGTTTATCCCGCCACGAGTTGTGGAAAACAGGGTAGGATGCGCCCACTGCTTCGCCGCGCAGGATACCGTCTGTCGCCGACAGCTTACGATAGCCCAACGGCGACAGCATGACGGCGAGTTCACGGGAAGTAACAGGCCAGGTGGTGGTGGGAACGTTGATGTCTTTCGTTCGTTTGGCGGTGAAAAAGCCGACGGAACGAGCGAGTAACTCACCCACCTCCTGCCGCAGCGAAAACCACGCCCGCGTTTCGTTGACGACGGTTTGCACCCGTTCTTTGAGGGTGTTCAGGTCATCGGCGGCAATGGCGATGGTCAACTGAATCATGTGCAGGGCATCGCCGTTGTTGATCTCCTGTAGCGCCTTGCGGCAGTCGGCAATGCGCTGTACCGAGCGACTGTCTTCACCCGTCGCACCCGCCAGATGCACCTGATAGGCTTGAATGATGCCTTCGAGCGCGTCAATGGCGGCGTTGCGGTCATAGGTCTTCGAGATGTCTACCGCCAGCGCCAATGGGAAATTCAGCCGCAGCAGCGGCGGCAGGGGACGGAAGAAGTTCCAGGTCGCCGGGGCGAACTCGTAGCTGGTCAAAATCGACCAGTAGCGACGACCACCGGGACGACCTGCCGGAGCCAGATGCCAGAAGGGTGTCTCACGGATTTCGTAGCGTCCCTCGAACAGCGACGGCCATGCGCCTTCCGCCACCTGGGTTTCAAAGGCGGAGGTCATGCCCCCGGCTAAGGCACGCGGATTCTGATCACTCCACAGCGCCATGCCACACAGCGCCCGTTGATACTCGGCGCTGTCATTCAGGCTCTCGAAATGGCGGCGGTATTCCATCAGCAGCGCCCGCCGCTGTGAGTCGTCTACTGCCTGCGCCTTGCGGCTCAGGCTGCTAATCTTGTCGTTCAGCGTAGCGGGCATCTGCCAGCAGACAAACCGCGCCGGTTCACGCAGGGTTCGCAGCCAGGTTGAGAAACGCGCCTGAAGCGACTGTACGCCTTCTTCGGTGGCGTGCAGCATGATGTCGAACGGTTCGATGAGGAAGGTGCGAACGGTACTCATTAGCGGATCACCTCCGTCATCGGGGCATCCACGAACACCAGCCCGTCATCCCGATCCGCTTCAGCAGCGCGAGCGAATGTGACCCATTCGCGCATGTCGATGTCGTAATTTGGTTGGGCAGGCGCAAAGACCACCGCCGCGTCCAGCTTGACCAGTTCCACCGGCAGTTCCAGTGATTTCGCCAGACTGCCAAACAAGCCCAGCGTATCCCGCGCCGCCGCCAGCAGCAGCCAGCCCCGCAGCCGGTACAACCAGCGCTGCCACAGCGGGAGTCCGCCGCGTTTGCCGGTCAGGATGATGGTGCTGAGTCCGGCGAAGGCACCTGTAGCGATTGCCCAGCCTGGCAGGGTCAGGTTGAACAGCGTGTAGGTCAGCCCGCCCACGACACCCGCCAGCAGCAGCCGCTTGAACGGGATGCCGAAGACGCCCTTCTCGTCGCGCAGCAGCACGTGCGATTTGAAATCAGCAGCCATGCCATTCCTTTCAGATAGACAAGGCGCGAAGCGCATCCGCGCTTCGCGCTGCGTGTGGGATGGGGGTTAGGGAGCGCCGAAGGTGATGAGGGTGGTGACGCTGGAGGCGAAGATGACGAAGAGCAAGCCCACCACCACCTGATTGGCGGCTTTGGGATTGTCCTTCTTCCAGTCCCCGATGATGGGCCAGCTTGACCCCATATACATCAACCCCAGACCGAGAAACCCGATGACGGCGGCGATGGGCGCGATGATCTGCGCCGCACCCTGAATGTCGGTGAACAACTGCTGGACGAAATCGGCAAGGTTCAAGCGAGAAGCTCCTCATAACTGATGGATGGAAAGTCAGCCGGGAGGTGGGATGCGCGTGCGCCATGACACATCGACATCTGTGGGTGGGGTCATCTGGCACGAAGTCTTCTCCCGCACCGGCTGAATTCAGCGTATCAAAGTGGGGAGTCGCAACCGCTGTAGGATTACACTTTTAGCCCGTCAGTTTTGGCAAATCGCCCGTTAAAATTACATGTGGGAAGAGAACGTTGGCGCTTCTGTTTCACAGGCTCACAAAGTGCGGCAGTTTCAATATTTCAGCGATATTCAATTGTTTCAAAACGGGAGGCAGGGCATAATAGAGAAATATTCCAGGGTCGAAAATTCCGTAGAGTCGAGATGATCCCAAAGACCAAAAAACTCTTCATCAGCTACCGCAGCAGCGATGCCGCTAAAGTGGACAAGATCGCCCGCGACTTGACCTTGCTCAAGTACGACGACGGCACGCCGCGCTACACGACCTGGCAGGACAAGCACAACCTGCCGCCTGCCAGCCCGAACTGGTGGGATGCCATTTTGGATGCGATTGAGCAGTGCGATATGTTTGTGTTTCATCTATCGCGTGCGAGCTTAGAAAGCGTCGTGTGCCGTGCCGAACTGGAATATGCCCACAAGCGCTTCCGCCCCATTATCCCGCTGGTACTGGATGGTGAGTTCTTTCTCAACGCAGATTCGGGCAAGTATGACCTGCCCAAAGAGACGTGGGCACTGGTGCCAGAGTGGCTGGGGCAGGCGCAGTTTCTGTTCTATGTGGAGACGCAGTTCTACAGCAGATTTCAGGAATCAGTTGCCGTATTTGAGCGCAATTGGCCGCGTGACATCCCCGCGCCGCGCCCGCTAAACCCTGACAAAACAAGTGGACATGGCAGCAACCACGCGCTGTATGACGCAGCGTGTGATTATGCTGAACGGTTAGCATTCGCCGATGCCGAAAAACACTTTGAGGCACTGGTCAGCCGCAACGACCGCGACTATGCTGATTTCGCGGCACAGTGGATCGAGATCATCCGCAAGTACGCCGAGCTGATAGAGATTGCCTCACGGCGCAGCGCCCGCGTGATCTTCAACAGGAAGGTGACAGAGTATCATGCGTTGTTCCCCAGAGATTTTCTGGACGATGGCATCTTTGACCCAAAAGGCTTTCTGGAACACGCTTTACCGTTAGGTGACAAAGCGACAGAAGTGCCCAAGCCGCAACCGAAGCCCGCGCCGTCCACCAGCATCGCGCTGATGCCCGCGCCTTTTGACTGGATAGCAATTCCCGGCGGCAGCGGGACGATGAAAAGCCATAGTGGCAGTAAGTATGCAGGTAGAGCCTTCACCGTCCTAACCATCCCCACCGAGCGCTATGCGATTGGCAAATATCCTGTGACCAACGCGCAATATGCTAAGTTCATCGAAGCGGGGGGCTATGCTGAGAAACGCTGGTGGACAGAAGCGGGTTGGTCGGCGCGGCGAAAAAGGGGCACTAGACCGCTCTACTGGACGAACAAGGATTTCAATGGGGCGGAACATCCGGTTGTAGGGGTATCGTGGTACGAAGCGGTAGCGTTCTGCTTGTGGTTGAGCGATGTGACTGGCGAGAACATTATGCTGCCGACCGAAGATCAATGGCAATATGCGGCACAGAGTGACGATGGCAGGGTGTATCCATGGGGTAATGAATTCGACGAGGCACGTTGCAACGCGGCGGTCTCTGGTAGAGGCAAAACCACCCCGGTCAGACAGTATGAAGGTAAAGGCGACAGCCCTTTCGGTGTCGTTGATATGGCGGGCAACGTGTGGGAATGGTGCTTGACTGAAGCCTATCAGTATAATAATAATATTAATGGTAGTGGGAGGCGAGTGCAACGCGGCGGGTCGTGGAACCAATTTCCTCCCGATGCGGACACCATGTACCGTGTTAATTACAAGCCAGACGACAGCAGTAGCTATGTTGGGTTTCGGGTGGTGCGTGTACCTTCTCTGTAGCAATGATCGCTGGGGGCGGTCTGTCGTCAGCAAAGAAATCGCGTGCCTCTACGATAACCTGTATCTTGCATAACGCAAGGCACGGCGTGGTAAGCGCTACAAGCCCGCCGCTGCCACGTTTGAGCGGAATCTTGACGACGAGATGACACGCCTGTGCCGCGAGTTAACAGAGGAATTATGGCAGCCAAGCGGCTTTCGCAGTTTCACGGTGTATGAATCCAAACGCCGCAAAATCAGCGCCGCACCCTTATCGGGATTGCGTTGTGCATCACGCGCCGATCAGCAACTACCGCGTAATCTGTATCGCCCACCGATATCTCCCGACCTGAAGCGCGGCGTAGGGTTCGCCGCCCCAGTACCAGACCAGCGTCAGGTCAACGGCCTGCTCCGGCAGCAGATCGAACGGGGTTAAGCCTTCGGCGGGGTTACGGGGTCCGGGCGGCTCAGGCGCGTAGCCCAGCGCCAGCCAGATGTCATCCTGCGTGAAGTGCAGCGTTTCCGCCCGCCCGTTGTAGATTCGCAGATGGGTCATAATCTGCCCTTCAATATAAGTTACACTGACCAGCCGCACATCTACCCCGTCATAAGCCAGGTCGAGCGGCGCAGTGGCAAATGAAAGGGTGAAGGACACACCGCTGCCAGCGGTATCGGTGATGACCCACCGCCCGCTTTGCAGGGTATCTGGCACGATGTAGCCGACTGAGGCAGAGAGCGAAGACAGCGCCGGAATTTCGATGGGCAGCGCATCAAAATCGGTGTAGGTCAGGGCGGCGCTGCCCGGTGTGTAAATTTGTCCACCGGCATCCACAAATTCCACGCGCCAGGTGCTGGTATCCAGCACCTCTGCACCTGCGAACACCTCATAATTCAGCAGCAGGTACTGGCTGTCGACAGGCAAATCGGGTTGGTCAGTGATGAGCTGCGCGTCCTGCAACGTGATTGATGCATCACCCAGTATCAATGTCTCGCCGACATTCCCCTCTTGAAGCGTAATGTCCATCCCGATGATCTGCCCATCCCGCGAGAGTTCCTGTTCGGGCGGATAGGTCGCCGTGACCAGTGTGCGCGTCGCCGTTGGCAGTCCATCGTCGTCCATTTCGCCAATCAGCAGCAGCACCAGTCCCGGACTGACCTGCCGGAAGATACTCGTCTCGCTGCGGCGGACTTCGCGCCGGTCATCAAACTCGAAACGCAGCACCGCGCCGGTGTTCATGGTCAGCAAGAAGGATGTGCCTGCGTCAATGTTGTCGAAGAAAGACTCGTTCTCCGCCGACCAGGGGATGCCGATCACCGGACGCACGGACATGCCGTTCACAAACGATGCGGTATCGGGGTTGAGGTCAAAGCGCCACTCAGAAGCCTGCACGCGGCGGCGCTGCACCACCCAGACACGCGGCGCATCGCCCTCCGGCAAAATGACCTGTAAATTGACCGGGTAGGCGACTTCACGTCCGCTGTCGCCGCCCTGAATCACATCATCCTGCGCTTCCAGCGCCAGCGGTGTGGGTGTCGGACTGACCAGCGGTGTCGGCGTGAGACTGACCTCTGGCGTTGCCTCAGCCTCATCGGATGAACGTCCGCCGAGCAGCCGCGTGAACATGAAGCCAAAGAACAGCAGCGCCGCCAGTCCAACTGCCAGCATGACCTTCGGTGAGGGTTTACCGGAGGCGGGTTTAACTTCATCTTCCGGCGCATCCAGCACGACATTCTGCTGCGCCGCTTCCTGCACTCTACCGGGGGTGCGCGCCCAGCGCGACCCAACTGGGACGAGTGCGGCTTCATCGTAGCGTTTGAGCAGTTCGGCGGCGACCTGTCGTTCGAGTTCGTCCGAGCCGACAGCCCCCGCTGTGCGGACTTCACGCTCATAAGCTGCTTTATAGTCCCGCTGGCGATCTGTTGGGACCAGTTCCCAGAGCGCATGAAGCTCACTGAGCGACAGCGCACGCAGTTCTTCCAGAGGGTGATAACGCAGCACGTCCATCAGGAACTGCCTCCGATCACGCTGCCGCTGCCGCCGAGCGCTGCCTGCTTCCGCACGGCTTCGGTATAGGCGGGATCGCCATCATTGGCTGGCGCTTCGACGGTGACATCGACCTGCGGCTCAACGGTGATGTCGAGTTCGACTTCGATCTGGGGACGCACCTCCAGCGGCGGCTGAACAGCCGTCTGCGGCACCGCCATCATGCCAAAGGCAGTGATTTCATTCGGGAGCATCTGAGCGCTGTGTTCCAGCCGGTTAACTTCCTCACGGGCGGTATCATAAGACATATTCCCCTCAGCCCGTACCTGCTCGACCAGTACGGTTCGGGTCTGGTCGGTCAGGCGACCATCCGGAGATGACTTGACCTCGCGCACGACCTGTTCCGCCTGCGTGCCGGAAATCCCTAACCGCAGCGCCTGATCTGCGAACAGACCAAAGCGCGACAGATCCTGCTGAATAGGCGGTTTTTCACCGCCGACAGGCATGACCCCCATTGCCTGCGCCATACGATCTGCTACCGTGAGATGATCCACACCGCCAGCGGCGGGGGACTGTCCCTGCTGGACACGCTCCGCCTGTAGGCCCCGGATAACATCGCCCAGCACGCCCGCCACATCCCCCGCACCGCTGATCTTCAACTGCCCCAGCATGAGCTGCATTTGCAGCCGGGCAGCATTCGCCAGCGCCTCTGCACTCGCTTCCAGCCGCGCCGCCACTTGGTCGAAGCCGCTCGTGTCGGATCTGCCATCGCGCGCAATCATCGCGCCCAGCGTGGAATGCGTGCCGGTAACGGCGCGCAACGCATCCGAAACGTGCTGCTCCATTTCCTCGCTGTTCATCTCCGCTGCGTAATCGCTCTTGTCCTGTCGCCGGCGAGCATCGGACTTATCCTCACCCCCTTCATTCAAGGGTACAGTTGCCACTGGCGTAAACATCCCCGTGCGCCGCGCTCGGGCAGGTGTGAAACTGGAAACCATCTCGCCGTTTTCATCCTCAAACCAGTCCGCATCGTATTGAGGACGTGCGCCGCGTTTGCGCCTGGCGTCCTTCGGCAGTGTCCAGCTTTCGAGTGCTTCGCCGACTGCCGGAACCAGCATCGGACGGGCGACCAGCCGCCCGTATCCGTCGTACTCGGCTTTGGCGGGATCCCGGTCACTCAAGAGCGCTGCGCCGACCAGCGGTGCAACTGCCCGCCCAATGACCGGGATATTCCGTGCCACCTGCCGCGTCACCGCGCCTTCGGTGAACTGTTCCGCCGCTTCACCCAGCGCCGTGCCGCGCAAACCGGGCAGATACGCCAGCGTGCGCGCCGCGCCCGTCAGCATCTGCGAGCCGCCGAACATCAACCCGGCTGCCTGCGCGCGGGTGGCACCACTGTTGAGCACGCTCATCCCCGCCAGCGCATTCGACCCCATGCCGGCTGCCAGCGCTGTGCCCCCCGCTGCCGCCGCTGCTGTGCCCCCTGCCGCTGCCGAAGTCACTGCGCCGGGCATCAGGAACACGCTGCCGGTCACCTGTCCCACTGCGCTGAACAGGCGGTTGAAACTGTTCCACACCGCTTTCACGCCCGACCACATCGTGATCATGATGAACACTAAGCACAGCATGCCGATGCCGATGATGCCCGCTGCGCTGCCGGTTGCCGTGCCCGCCAGGAAGAAACCAATCACCAGCGCCTGCACCAGCGCGATCACCGTCGTCTGGACGATCAGTTCAATCCACTGGTTGATGATATTGTGGGCGATGCTCTCGGTACGTTTGAAGAACGCGAACAGGATGGCGACCCCAAACGAGACGAAGGTGATGCCCATCGCAATCGTGATCAGCAGATGCACCACCTGTTCAGCCAGTGCGAATAAGAGCAGCGGCCAGGCGGTGAGTGCCCGCTGCTGCGAAGCGCCCGCCAGCGCGACTGCCGCATCGCGCACGCCTTCATCGACACCATCCCAGGTGCCTGGCGAAGTGGTATGGTCGAAGTAGCCGCCGGGCATGTTCCAATCCATCGGCACCACCGATGTGCCGCCAGCCCCCGCCCAGGTCGACGAGTTCGGGTTGAGCAGGTACGGCGGACAGCCGGGCGAATACACCGGCTGCGGGTAGCCCATCACATCCTGAGCGTGACCGCGCAGATACGCCAGCGTGATGTCCAGCCCGTCAATCGGTCCGGGTCCCGCCGCCCCCGGCAGATACACATCGAAGTGATCGCACAACGCGCCCAGGTCGAGATCATTAGAATTGACCTGTGCCAGTGAGGAGAAATCCCCGGCATTGTTGTCCAGTCCCTGAAGCACGCTCAGGTACATCACCTGGCTAATGTTCAGCCGGAAGGTGTTCATGCCCTGATAGAAGCTGGGGCCAATTGTGAAGAACAGCACGCCCGCCACATACCACATGATGGCGCTGCGCGGCGCGACCACATCCAGCCGGATGAACGCCGCCAGCAGATAGGTGATCCCCAGCACCAGCAGCGCGACGATAAAGACCCAGCTTAGCGCCAGCCCCAGGCTGTTGTTGGTCTGGGCGATGATCGGCATGAAGGCGTTTTCGATTAGCCAATTATTGACCAATTTCACGGTATAGCCCGCCATCAGCACGGCTTCTTGCAGACTCCAGTGAACCCCGGCGATCAGCACAATCATGCTGTATTGCAGCTCATCAATCATCCGTGCGAAATCAGGCATGGTCGCTCCTTTCTGCTAATCGGCGACATCGCCGGAACAATACGGGTTGGTGGTGCTGACCCAGGTGATGCGGTTGCCGCCGTCGCCATCCAGCAGATAGGCGAACTGGCGTACACTCCCGGCTGGGATGAATGCCGCCAGGCGATAGGTGCGGGTTGAACCGGGCGCAAGTGGGTCGTAGTTTTCGTTCGTGAACCCTGCCGCCTGCATCGCCGCTTCCGAGGTACGCCACGTTCCGGTCTGTTCACCATTAGCGGTGGTGATGCGCGTGATGACCATCAGCGCGACCGGGATGGTCTCATAGGTCGTGCTGCCCAGATTGCGAATTTCCAGCCGCCACGTCACCAGAGTCTGTGAACCAGCAGGTTGAACCTGTACGTTTTGTAAGCGAAAACGCAGCCGCAGCGGGGCACCGGACTGCCCGACAAAAACGGCATCCCCCACATAAAAATCCTGCGGTGGCATGATGCGATAGGGCGTGGGCGGCAGTGGAAGCGGGGGCGGCGCGGTGCCCGGCAGCACGGTCGGGACGGGCTGCGGTGCGGTCGTCGGGCAGGTGTAGTAGGCGCGGTCGGTCACGGCAGTGTCGCAGGCGAGCGCCGCGAAGACCAGCATGACCGGGGCGACCAGCAGGTAGATCACGCGCAGCAGCATCTCGCGCCGCACCCGTTCAAAATTCAGTGAGCTGTTCAACTCATGACTCATTAGTCGTCCCTCATCACTTTTATGGAATCAGTCCGGGTTGATTGCCGGGCGTGAGCAGCAGCGTGAAGCGTGCCTGCCCACCCCGGCGTGCAGCGGGCAGTTCCCAGACAGTGCCAAAATACGGCACGACGACCCGTGCCTGTGCTGATGTGACGACCTGAAGCTGTGCAAAGCCGCTGCCATCCGTAAACGCCTGCGCGATCACCCGGTTCGTGCCGACCTCGACCACCCGAACCGAGATAGCGGACACGCCTTCCGCCGGATCGACCGCGCGGTTGCCGTTTTCGTCGTAGGCGATGACCACTGAGACGGTGACGAGTGCAGGTGGAACCGGCGTGGTCGTCGGCTGCACGGTGGGCGGCGCGCTGATCAGGTCGATCCCGGCGGCGGGCTGCGGCTGCGCGGTGGGTGTGAAGGTCTCGGCAGGCGGCGTCAGGATCTGCATGTTGGCACTGCCCCGAAAGACCTGCACGGCATCCAGCGCCAGCACCGTTCCTTCGCTCTGCGGGTTGCGCTGCCCGGTGCTGCGCAGTTCCAGCCGGTGCAGTCCCGGTCCGACGGTGTAGACGGGCGTGCCGAGGAACAGCAGCTCCGGCGTGTAGGCGTCCACGACGGCGATCACCACCCCATCCACGACCACCTGAAAGATGCCCATGTTGCGCGCGGCGACATAGCGGATGCGCAGTCCTTCGCCCTCAAACAGGAAGCTGGTGTAGCTCTGCACGTTTTCGCTGCGGTGATACTGCCCCCGGCTGGCACCGTCGTGCAGGCGCGGCTCCCAGGGTGTGCTGTAACGCACCACCGGATGATCCGACTCGAAGCTGTACCAGCCTTCGTAGGGCGGCGGCTCACTGGTGGCATCCGGCAGCGGCTCGATGGGCTGGGGCGGCGCGAGCAGCAGGATCGTGCCCGGGGGCAGCGGCGTAAGCGTGGGCGGTACATACACACCGGGCATGACCGCGCTGATTGCGACCACCCGTGTTGCAAGTGTGGGGGTCAGCGTCGGCGTGAAAGTTGCACTGGGTGTCGCGGTGTAGGTCGGGGTCAGTGTGGCCGTCGCGGTGGGTATGTCGGTTGCCGGTGGCGTGCGCGTTGGTGTATTCGATGGAGTCAGCGAAGGCAGCACCATCAGGGTCGGCAGCGCTGCTGTCGCCTGGTCGCGCTGTTCAAACAACAGGTAAAAGACCGTGCCCCAGGTCATCAGGCACAGCACCGCCAGCATCAACAAAAAACGCCGCATTCGTCCACCTCCGTCTCTCACTGAGACTCAGCGTAACAAATGCAGCGTGTTCAACCGGTGTAGGATTACAGTTCTGACTTGCCAGTTCTTACAGTTGACCCGAGAATAATTCAGATGATATGGTCTTCCACAATGGGGGCAGCGAACAAAAGTGACGTTTAACGCTGGTCCCAATAACACCAGGCACCGTCACTTCAAGGCGTGATACTTATAATGGATGAAGTCGTGTCATGCTGCTTTCGAGGAGTGCCCATGCTCGCCCAACCGCCCACTTTGCACAAGCCACCCACCCGCAAGCACATCTTCATCAGCTATGCCAGCGCCAACCGCGCCGCCGTCGCTGACCTGCATCAGCGCCTCAAAGCGGATTATCTGCCCGTCTGGATTGACAACCTCGACGTGAGCGAGGGGCTAAAAGCTGGGCAACCGTGGCAGGATGGATTAGCCGAAGCGATGCACGCTGCGACCTGCGTCGTGTGGATGGCTTCGCCCGCCAGCATCCGCAGCGAGTGGGTGCGTGCCGAACTGCGCCGGGCACTGGAACTCGGCAAGCCCATCCTGCCGTATGTGCTGGATGCCGATTTCACCTCTCAGCCCGAATGGGACGAGGCGAAAACGTGGCTGACGCTGGACGGCGTGCCGTTCGGTGATTTGCAGCGCATCATGCCCACTAATCTGGGCGACGACCTCGCCTACAAGAAGCTGGCAAGCCAACTGCGTGAGCAGGTGCGGGCGGCAAAGCTCACCGGCGTGCAGTTCCCGTCCAGCGCATTAGAAATCCCTATCAGCGGGCGCGACGACGATCTGCGGACGGTCGAGACGCTGTTGAGCGAACAACGCCGCCTCGTCGTCGTGATGGGTGTGGGCGGCACAGGCAAGACGCGCCTTGCTGTCGAAATCGCCAACCGTCAGCGACGATTCGCCCATGGCGTGATATGGCATAAAATCGAGTCCTACACCCGTGAAGAAGCATTGACCGCGCAAATCCGCGACCACCTGACTCTGCCGACTGACATGCATCCCGACGAGGTGTGGACGGTGCTGGGGCGGCACAGCGTGCTGATCGTGCTGGAC
Organism: Anaerolineae bacterium; assembly: GCA_034435675.1. Taxonomy (GTDB): domain Bacteria; phylum Chloroflexota; class Anaerolineae; order Aggregatilineales; family Phototrophicaceae; genus DAOTWP01. The sequence continues at coordinate 30,498 of DAOTWP010000150.1, read as the reverse complement.
AACGCCGAATCGTGCGCCGACATCCCCGCTTATGCCGCCCGCCTGCAAGCCTACGATCTGAGCAACGGCACGCGCTTTCTGATGACGAGCCGCTTCCAGTGGAAAGAGACGCAGACCATCAACCGTGCCTATGAGTTAGCCGTCCCCACGCTGGAAGCCGCCGCACAGATTGCCCGTGACATGGCGGCGCATCACGGCGACCCCGCCCGACTAGAAGGGCGCGAGGCGGAACTGGCACAGGCGGCACGGCTGCACCCGCGCCTGATCCAGTATGCGGTGGCATGGCTGAACGCCGACCCCATCAGCGAGGTGCTGACGATGCTGCAAACGCTCAAGGGCGGCGCAGACATCGAAGCGCTGATGCACGACATCCTGCACCAGACGCTGGGGCAGATTGAGACGCAGCCGGGTGGGGCGCAGGCGGTCGCTAACCTAAAGAGACTGCTGGTCTGCCGGGGTGGATTCACCAGCGCGGCGGCGGATGCCCTGCTGGGCGAGTCATCCCGCCAGAGCCGCGACATCCTGCGGCGCTGGAGCCTGCTCAAGCTGGAAGGGGAGCGCTACACGCCAGATGTGCTGGTCGAGGCGGCACTGCCTGCCGATGAGAGCGCCCGCCCCGCGCATTACGACTTTTATCTGGCGCTGGCGAAGAACCACGATGAGCGTCAGGACTACGCCGGGCTGGACCCCGACAGCGCCAACCTGACCGCTGCCTACGACTGGGCAATGGAAGCGGGGGAGTACGAGAAGGCGCTCAATCTGTTGAATGACGCCTATCACTTTCTACTCAATCGTGGGTGGGTGCGCGATTTCGTGGCACAGGCGCAGCAGGTTAGTACCTTTCTCGCTGATCATGCTGACAAACTCGTTTGGGCGAACAGCCAGAGTGCTCTGGGGATTTCCTACTACCAACTATCCATGCTGGAAAACCGTGCCGACAACCTGCACCGCGCTGTAGTCTGCTACAAAGCCGCACTTATCTACCGCACGCCGGAGTCTGTTCCGCTTGACTACGCCAAAACACAGAACAACTTGGGCAGCACCTACCTCGAACTATCCTCGTTGGAAGACAGAGTGGAGAACCTGCGCCATGCCATCGCTTGCTATGAGTCCGCCCTTGTTTACCACACACCGGAGTCTGCCCCCTTCCTTCATAGTCAAACGCTGAATAACCTAGGCGCTGTTTACGGAGAACTGGCAGAGATCGAAGCACGAGGCACGAACCTGCGACGTGCCATCGCTTGCTATGAGTCCGCCCTTATCTACAGCATACCGGAGTCCGCTCCGCTGGATTACTCTATGACACAGAACAATCTAGGAAACGCGTACGTCGGACTCGCGGATTCAGAAGACCGTGCAGAGAATCTGCGCCTTGCTATCACCTGCTATGAAGCGTCGCTAGTGTGGTGGACACCTGAGTCTGCCCCACTGGACTACGCCACAACTCGAGATAACTTAGGAGTTGTCTACAGAGAACTGGCAAAAATCGAAGCGCGAGGTGAGAACTTGCGCCGCGCTATCGAATGCCATCAGGCTGCCCTAGTCAATTTGATACCTCAAGACTCGCCGCTGGATTATGCCAGAGCACAGAACGGGCTAGGAACCTCCTACAGCGACTTGGCAGAAGTTGAGGATTGGACTGCGAACTCGAAACGAGCAATGGGCCACTATATCACCGCTCTGACATATTACACCCCGGAGATGTCTCCGCTAGGATATGCCATGGTGCAGAACAACCTCGGAAGGGTATATTTGAGGTTGGCAAAAGTAGAAGACCAGAAAGCAAACCTGAAGCATTCGATTGCATGTTTTCAGGGTGCTTTAGGTTACTTTACGCCTACTGCTACTCCCATGGGTTATGCTGTGGCACAAAACAACCTAGGCGCTGCCTATAGCAGCCTTGCAAAGTTCGAAGAACGTACAGACAACCTGAAGCGGGCAATCATCTGCTATTCTGATGCGCTGAAACATCGTTCACATGAAACAATACCTAGCGATCATGCAAACACACAATACAATCTTGGGCTTACTTATTCTGATCTTGCCGAGGTCGAGGATCGACTAGGTAATCTCAAGCGGGCGATTGATTGCTATACTGTCGCACTGGAACATTATAGACCCGATGTAATGCCTGCCCACTGTGCCAGTGCACACCATGCACAGGGACTCGCTTACTTTAGTCTTGCCGAGGTCGAGGATAGAAAAGGCAATCTCAAGCGGGCGATTAACTGCTTCACAGAGGCGCTTCAATACCGCACTCCAGAGATTGATCCACTGGATTACGGTCATACTCAGAACGGGCTAGGGATCGCATATTTGAATCTGCTAGAAACCGAGGAGCGAGCAATCAATTTGAAACAGGCGGTTGATTGTTTCAATGCTGCAGTGAAATATTTCAACCGAGACACAGATCCTCTCGATTACGCTCACACGCAACATAATCTAGGACTGGCTTATATAGACTTGAAAGATACAGAAAAGGCACGGCTAGCATTCCGAGATGCCGAGCAAGTCTATCGGCAAATGGGTGACACAAACAGTGCTGAAATCGCTGCTAAACACTTGAAGGAATTGGAAGAAGATGGAAAGAGCTGTTTCATCTTTCTGTTTGTACTGCTTGCCTGTACGGCTGCGAGTTTGTTCAGCGTCCTCTGGTCGTGGAACAACATCGGCTGGGTGGCGGGGGTGGTCGTGCTGGTGGTGGTCGCGGGGGTGTGGTGGGAGTGGTTGGGGAAGAAGCGGCAGACATCCTGACAGGACGCCCGCCTATCGCGTCAGCACGAACCCCTCTTCCCCCGCCCGCTGGATTAGGTGTTCGTTGGTCGCCGCGCCAAAGCGCTTGCGCAGCTTCTGCCGCACCCAGTAGACCCGGCGCAGCGGCTTGCCCAGCCGTTTGGCGATGTCGCTGGCAGTGTGCCCTTTCGCCAGCAGGCGCAGCACCGCGCGCGCTTCGTCGTCCAGCCGCCAGTCCCGCAGCGGTGACTGCATGCTGACCAGGTACTCGCTGCCTGCCGTCGGCGAGAGGTACGGGCGTCCACGCAGCACCACATCCACCGCGCGCGGCAGGCATTCGCGCAGATCGTCACTCTTGTACAGGTAGCCGCGCAAGCCCGCATCCAGCAAATCGCGGATCACCAGCCCTTTCGCCTGGTCGCCCAGCACAATCAGGTATGCCTGCGGGACATGCTGCCGCAGCGTCTGCACGGCGACCAGCGTCTCGACATTGTAGATCCATTCCTCAAAGACGATCACATCAGGCGGACTCTGCTGCGCCAGCGCCAGCAGCTCGTGGAAGGCGCGTGCCGTGCCGACCACGGCGAAGCGGTGATCGTCCTCTAGCACCGCCTGTGCCCCCAGCAGCAGCAAATCGGAACTGTCGCCCAGTAGAATGCGGATCGCCATCACCAGCACCTCGTCGTGGTCAGACCAACAACAAACCCTCTTCTGGCGGGAAGAGGGTCGTTCAATCCTGGGTGCATGTCGCGGTTCATGTCGTGTTACAGCAGTCCTCGGGCATAGGCACTCGGCACAATCTGCTCGTTGGTGCGCACACCCAGCGCCAGCCGCAGCCGGTCACGCGCGCGGTAGACCGTCTTGCGATCCACCTGAAGCTGGGCAGCAATCTCCATCACCGGGAAGCCATCGTGCAGCAGTTGCAGCACGTGCAGGTCGCGGGCGTTGAGAGCGTTATCCGCAGAAACCAGCTCACCGCGATAAGGCAGCAGCGACACACTGGGGGACAGGTAGATGTCGCCGCGCAGCACGGTGCGGATTGCCAGCGGCAGCAGCGCTTCCAGTGCCTCGCCATTGTAGATGTAGCCCTTCGCACCGGCGGACAGCATCTGCTGGATGTAGCCCATCAACAGCTTCTGGCTCAGGATGATGGCTGCCGTCCCCGGCGAGCGCAGCCGGATGTTATCCAGCAGCAGCGGCGTTTCGGCAGCATGTGGAAACGAGTCGTGCACCAGCAGCACATCGATGTGCAGCGTGCGAAACGCTGTCTCCAGTTCCTGCCGACTGGTCAGGATCGCCTGCACGCGCATGTCCGGCGCGGCTTTGGCGACGATGGCGGCAATCCCATTACGGCTCAAATCATCTCTGTCCAGAATGGCAACGGCGACCGGGTCACCCATGTACGCCCTTCTCTCATATGTGGCTGGACAGCACTCAGCCGCCGCCCAGATACCAGTACCATGATCAAGTATTTGTTTCATCCGCAGTTGCGTGTATAATCAAAATTATAGTGTGGTTATGGAATTCGTCAACATCTTTATCAAAGTAAAGAGGAGTTATGGCAGACTATCTGCCGCTCGCACAGCAGCTCAATATCCTGTTTGAGGCGCTGCCGCACCAGGAAGGCAGGGCCTATACGCTGCAAGAGGTCAGCGCCGCCACCGGCATCAGCCAGGCAGCACTCAGCCAGATGCGCAACGGCAAGATCACCAACCCGCAGCTCAACACGCTGCGGGCACTGTGCGCGTTCTTCCACGTTCCGCTGCGCTTCTTCGAGTCACACTCTGTTGAAGCCTGTTATGCTGTGCTCAACGGGGCAGATGAGCAGACACCGTCGGCGGTCAGCGAAATCGCCTTTCGCGCTACACGGCTGTCGGAAGCAGCGCAGCGCGACATTCTGACGATGATCAAATGGGTGCAGGCGGCTGAACAGCAGCGCAAACAGGGCAGCGATCTGCCTCCGCTGCCCCACTTAGAGGACTATGACGACGCCTGATCCTCGGCACCTGTCGTTCGCGCGACAGCTGGCACTTCTATCAGAAGTCCAAACCGCCGAGGATGGTCATCCCCCTACCATCGCCGACATCGCGCGCGCCACACAGCTCTCAGAACAAACGCTGCTCAACCTGCTGCACGGGCGCGCCGACAATCCGCGCCTGGAGACTCTGCGGGCGATCTGCGCTTTCTTCGGCGTGCCAATGGACTACTTTGCCTGTGAAACTGAGGCAGCCTGCCGTGCCTATCTCTACCAGCAGCGGCTGCAAACCGCATCGCCGCTTGTCCAGCAGATTCTGCATGAGACCACCGCATTGTCTGCACGGGGACAGCGCAACATCCTGACCGCGCTGGAGTGGATGAGTGCTGCCCCACACGGCAACAGCAGCTAGAACAGCATCAGCGGAAAGACCAACAGCACGGGCAGCGCACCAAGCAAAAAGCCCATCACCACCTGGGGTACGGTGTGATTCCTGGTTGCCACTCGCGACCACAGCGTAATCAGAACTACAAACAGCAGCGCCACCAGCCAGAATGGGTGCGTGAGCTTGCCTGTTAGCAGCAGCGCCATCGAGCAGCCCGCAATGACACCGGCGTGGGCAGAAATCTTGGTGACATAGGCATTGATCACCATCTGCGCCGGCACCCAGATCAGCAGGGTAGTCAGCGAGGCAATCAGTATGTGCGGGGCGTCCAGCGCAATCAGCACCAGCAGACATGCCAGCACACTCAGGAAACCGATGAAATACAGGGGTCCGCGTGTCGCGCGCTGGTAGAGGTAGCGCCTGTGGCGAATGGCGACGTAGTAGCTGATCAGGATGCCCGGCGCCAGGACGATACCCAGCACGAGCAGCGACCATTTCAGTGCTTCGCCAAACGTGAGGTCACTCAGCACGACGAAAATCGTCGGGATGACAATCAAATACGGATGGAAGATGCGCCCAACCACAAACGCCAGGGTGTTGCTGTTGTCGGGGATGGTATCGGTATATGCCGTCATACGAGTCTTGCCAGCTGCTCCACTAACTTCGGATACTCAGGATTCTGCTGAACCACCGCAGCAATCCGCTGCCGGAGTGCAGATGCCTGCGATAGCTCCAGCGCTGCATAACGATCCAGAATGAAAATTACCTTGCGATAGATACTGCCCTCGATCCCCTGCCACGAATGGCGCACTCGCGGCGTTTGTGTGAGGTGCGCGACGCGCGTTTCCAGCAGGTGCAGCCGCAGCAGGAGGAGTACACGCGCGGGCAGGAAAAGACCAGACCACCAGCGGTGGGGCATGATGGTGAGCATAAACAGTGCTGCCCAGAACACAACCGCAGGTTTGAAGGCGGATTCAATGAAGGGTTGTGCTTCAGGGTGGGTCATGGCGTTAGCAGCGACCAGCACGTTTGCTCCCGCTACAATCAGATAGGCATAGTCAAACAACAGCCCTGACAGGTGTTTGAGCCGCATCGTAACAACCGTTTCCTGCTGCCAGAGCCGGTACGTCGTGGGGATAAAGGCGGTCAGCAGGTACAGCGTGACCAGTCCGTCCCGCGCGACGACGAGCCAGTTGCGCATCACCGTCTGCGCATCCGGGGTTAGACTGCTCATAATCGGCAGGGTCAAGACAATCAGAATACTTGCCAGCGGGGCGCAGATGCTGAGCAGTCGCTCGGTGACGCTCGATACCACGATAGAGGGTCGCAGCATGAAGTACAGTGAATAAATCACCGCCATCGTGACAAGGAATTTGATGTAGAAGGTGACTGGCAGTTCACCAAACCAATGATCCAGCTGGACTTCAATCTCGCGCCCTGTCAGCGTCACGAGCAGCACGCCAAAGAAGCAGGCTGCCCACAGCCAGCGTGAGTAGCTGCTGGTGAGTTTGCCCGCGCGAATTGTCCGCGCCAGCTGAGCAAAGAACGTACCCCACAACAGTCCTAAGACGACCAGCGGGGTATACAGTGGATATGTCACAGACGCGCTCCTAGACAGCCACGATATTCATTAAGGGCAGCAAGCTCTCAATTGACGATCCACTGCCCACCAGTTCATGCAGCCGCCGGGCGCGGGTCACCTGCTGCTGCACCAGGAAGACAAATTCCTCCGCCTCGCGCTCTTCGGCAGACAACGCCGTTGCACCTCCCGGACCGCGGCGCACACGCCCTTCGCGCTCAGGACGTCTGAACGTTTCCAGCAAGCCCGCTGGCACGACCTCATGCAGCGGTGTTCGGGGATGGTCGAGCACGATATGTGCTAGTTCGTGCAGCACGATGTGCAGCTGGTGGACGGGATGCAGCGTGGCGTTGACAAACACGTAGTGTGCCGTAGCCGCAGGAATCCACAACCCGTGCAGTTCCGGGCTGAAGGGATAGCGCAGCAGGAGAATGTCCGTACCACAGAGCTTTGCGACATGCTGCACGAAATCCGGCAGCTCAAAGCAAGCAAAGTCATAGCCGAGTGCGCGCACTGTATGCGCCACCGCCGAAAAGTTCTGTCTCAACAAGCCTAGACTCCGGATATGCGATGTGTAGACCAGCCGCGGGATTATAGGGTACACACGTTAATACGTGAATACCGGGTCTCAAGATCAGCAGGTAGTACAGTGGTCATGTTTTACCCCCGTGAACGTTCCGCGAATATTCTGTGCTGCTGGAAATCTTCCGCCAAAGTTGTCCACAATTCGCACTCACAGATACGAATATTCCCACGCAGCAGGGCAGCCCACCATGTTACGCTGAGTTTGATCGCAAACCGTAATCGTTAGAGGGTGAATTTCATGACACGCAGCAGAAGAAAAGCCAAAACACTGTTAATGCAGTTGCTTGAGATCCGCTTCGGTGGACGAGAGGTCGAAACACTTATGGTTGAGGCATTCCAGCAGCACGGCACAGAACATGCCGCAGCAGTGCAGCTTGGCATTACCCAGCAGACCTTCAACGCCTGGAAGTACCGGCTCGGAATCGCCGAGCAGATTGCAGCGTTGACAGTGGAGCCACCTCATGCGCCGCGATTCAACGACGAGAATTGAGTGCTACAGGAGTGAGCATACAGGACAAGGTCCAATTTCCAGCATGGACTCAGAGGCAGCAGCCAGGGATTCTGTCGTCAAGGCAGAGGAACTGTTGTTGCGCGTGTTTCGGGTTGCCCGGCTTCTCATGAATGGTGGGTGCAAGAACCCTCATTCATCCGCTGAAGAAGAATAGCTTACGGCATTCCCGCGACTCGACAACTAGCCTGCAAAACACAGATCGTGATTCCTGGTGTATCCTCATGCCATATACGTGATGAGGTCATATGAGTCGTCGAAACAGCAAGCGCCTGCCACCCAAACCCGGCTGGGCGGTCTATCTGCGAACCAGCAGTCAGGAAGCGCAGAACCCGGAAAACTCGCAGCGACGGCAGCGCCATGCTATTCAACGGGCACTGCTGGAACCCTCCGAGCTTCCTCTGGTCGCTGAATATGCGGATACAATGAGTGGGCGCACACCTAACCGCGACGGTTATCAACGGTTGTTGGATGATGCACGCGCCGGGCAGTTCTCGCATGTTGCGGTTGAAAACGCAGAACGTTTTGGGCGTAATGACACTGAGGCACTCACCGCTATCGACGAATTGCACCACCTGGGTGTCTCGATCCGCTTTGCCGACTATCCGGATCTCGATCCGATTGACCCCGATGATCGCATCATGGTCAGCCTGTCTTTCACGCTGGCACGCCGTGAGTCGATTAAACTTGGTCAGCGGGTCACGGGCGGATTACACACGAAACTCCGTAGTGGTGGATTTGTTGGACTTGCCCCGGATGGCTACATCAATGTGGAACAGCGCGTCGACCAACCATCAAAATCAAACAGCGGGCGCTATACCCGTTGGATTGAACCTGATCCTGAACAGTTCAAGGTCTGGCGGCTCGCATGGGAACTTCTGCTCACCGACCGCTTCACGCTGGCGCAAATCTGCGAAGTACTCCATGAGCGCGGCTACAAATATCGCAGCGGACGGCCATTTGTCACCATCAAGCATGGTCGGCGAACGCCTGCCATCAACACCCTGTCCAGGCGTTTTCACAACTGGTTCTACGCGGGTTGGGTTGTCAGTCAGAAAGCCGGGATCGCACCCAAATCCGTTCGGGGTAACTGGAAGCCCGTTGTTACGACTGAAGAATTCGAACGGGGTCTCGAAATCCTGGCAAAACGCGCAGAGAAAACAGTACGACAGCGTAAACACGTCTATCTGTTGAGCAGTTTGATCTTTCTGGAAAACCCTGCGGATAAAAGCATTATTCGTATGACGTGTTCGACTTCTAATCCGAGCAGGGTTGGTGGCGGTACATCGCACTATCGCGTTGCACGCACAGACATCAATCTGCTGTGCTGCGATGTGGATGTGCAAGTGGCAGACTATCTGATGCAGATTCAGGTTGATCCCGAAGCGGTCGCCCTCATTCGAGAATGCTACACGGTAGAGGTGGCAGAGAAACTGGGACATAGTCGCCCAAGCGATCGCGCCCGGATTAAAGCCGCCTTGAAAGCGGTTGATGATGAAGAGTCGCGGGCAGCACGCTTATTCGCTGCGGGTAAAATCACTGAGGCGGTCTGGGATAATCTCTGGGCAGAATGGCAGGATCGGCGGCGCACCCTGCGTCACAGCCTGGAAGCCTCTGAGATGCAGACCGAATACCATATCGCTCACTTAGACGATGCGCTGCACATAATCTCAAAAATCGGTGTATTATTTAAAAGACTTGACGCCAGCAGTCAAAAAGATCTGCTGCGTGAGATTGTCGAGCGGGTCGTCGTTGACCCTTGCGGCAAGGTTATCCGAGTGGAACTTCTCCCGCCGTTCTCCTACTTGCATCAGTTATCTGATCGCATAGGTGGTGGAGAGGGGGGTAGTAATGGGGTTGGTAAAACAAAAACCAGCCTTGAGGCTGGCTCTTGTTCAATTAAACTCTCTTCAGGCGTACCTGGAGGGATTCGAACCCCCGACCTTTGGTTCCGTAGACCAGCGCTCTAATCCACTGAGCTACAGGTACGTGTCGTGTACACGACACTATAGCACAGGGGCAAACGTGGGTCAAGGGTTTTCGCCGGGTAGGGACAGTCTGCTCAATCGGCACTGGACGCGAACTGGACGGTCACGGGCGCGGAAACACAGCCGAGACTCTGCCCCGACGCTTCGGCGCAGGCGTTGTTAGGGATGATTGTGCCCGCTGTTCCAAAATCCACCGTTGCCACAATACTCAGAACCGCCGTTTCCCCGGTGTCCAGGGTGCCGACTATCCAGATACCGCTGGGCGCATTGTAGCTGCCCTGCGTTACACTGGCATTGACGAACGTGACGCCCGAATGCAGCAAATCGTTGATCACCAGACCGGACACCGCCACAGTGCCGGTGTTATCCACCCGCACAAAGTACGTGATTGTGTCCCCTTCAAAAGGCTGTGGATTGTCCACAAAATTGCTGAGTTGCAGTTCGGGAACACCAGCATCCGTGCTGGTTACTGTTGGCGTCGGGCTGGCAGGTGGTGGAGTCAGCGTAAGGGTTGCTGTTGGCGTTGGGCTGACAGGCGACGGTGTCAGCGTAAGGGTTGCTGTTGGGGTCGGCAGCACTGTGTTCGTTGGCAGCGGGGTATTCGTATGCGTTGCCGTCGGGAGTGCTGTGTTCGTCGGTGAGGCTCCGCGTGAGCGCACAACGATTTGCACCGCCGCGCTGTTATTCGCCGGGTTAATATCACTTTGGTCAAGCGCAGTCAGCGCTGCCTGCGCCATGGTGGTGTCTCCACCGGTTCCCAGGGGAATCGCAACGGAGATGCCCAATGATGTTTGCGCCCCAGCATCAAGATTGCCAACCTGCCATATGCCGCTGCCCGAATCATAGCTGCCCTGCAATGGAAAGGCATTGTTAAACGAAAGACCGGTGGGTGGCAACGCCTGCACAACGACGCCGCTTGCCGGCGTATTGCTTACGTTGATCACATCCACACCGATTGTGATGAATGAACCCTCAAGCGGGTCTCCATTTACACTGATGACGACCTGTAAGTCTGTGTGATTAGGGTCAGTCGTTGATGTTGGCGTCGCCGTGCTGCTCACCAGCGGTGTGATGGTCATCGTCGGCAGCGGTGTATTGCTCGGCAGCGGTGTGTTCGTCAGTGACGGTGTCGGCAGCGGTGTGCTGCTTACCTGTGGCGTGACAGTAGGCGTTAGGGATGGCAGCGGTGTGCTGCTTACCTGTGGCGTGACAGTAGGCGTTAGGGACGGCAGCGCGGTGTTGGTCGCTCGTGGTGTGCTGCTGGGCAGCGCGGTCTCGGCACGTGTAGCGGCAGACTGCACCTCCGCAGTCGACTCGGTGGTCGTGGGCGATGCTGTAAGTGTGATTGTCGGGGTCACGCTCGGCGTCATTGGTGTGCGCGTGGTGAGAATTTGCTCAGTTGGTCGACCGATCAAATCCTGCCGCGCGGTGTTGATGCGCCGCACAACTGCCTGGATCATCTGAGTTGTATCTGCTTCGCTGTTCGCGTTATAGACGCAGTCCACGCCCTGCGCCTCCAGTCGCACACGCAGATCTTCATAGGCATTCAGGTCGTCAAAGAAGGTCAGTGCACAGAACACCAGCGCAATGCCCTGATCTTCTGCCGAGCGCAGGGTTTCGGCGATGCTGGCGGTATCCAGCGCATAGGCACCACAGCCCTCCGAAACACTGAGCGACCCGAAAAACACAAACAGAAAGCGCAGTTGTGCATTTTCTGCAACCGGCTGGCGCAGCTCTGCAAAACCAGTCAGGAAGCCGCTGGCATAGGCGGTATTGCCACCGGGCGCGACGCCGCCGAACGCCTGCACAAGCTGTTCGTCGCCCAGTGAGGCTGTAATTCCTTGAAAACGCAGGTCTGTACGCGAACAGTCATCCTCAACGCCGCTGCCCACTGTGCGCAGTGCCATCCAGCTTTGTGGGCGGCTGATGCCCTGTGTAAACAGAATGCCACGAATCACCCGCGATGCCATGTTATACCGGGTTTCGCCGCTGTCACGAACGGTTGGCAGCATTTGTTCCGAGGTATCCAGCAGAAACACGAATGCTTCATCAACATTGTTCTGGCGCGGAATCAGAATGAGCGCCAGCAGCGCCAGCAGCGCCACAAGCAGCAGCGAAGACGCCAGCAGCAGCCAGCGGTTGGCGTTCTTGCGGCGCCGCGGCACACGACGCAGCCCGTTTGCCAGATGGGACAGGTCTTCCTCAAAATGGGGTGGATTGCGCACCGTAACGGCGTTACGAAACGCCAGATCATACAGGCTTGGCGGCAGTACAGAGGCATCGGGCATTCTGGCGCCAAAGACCAGCACCGGGATGACTTCCAGGCGATGCCGCAGCGCCATTTCGACTTCCAGCCGCACAAAATCCGCCGGGTCATCCAGACGGCGCAGCCCATGGGCATCACGAATGTTCAGCCAGTCGCGCCCAATGATCACCAGCATGACATCACTGGTGATGACTTCCTGCTCAATCTTGGCGCGGAAATCTTCTCCGGCGAAGATATCGTGCACATCACGAAATACATTTTTATCGCCGAAGACACGCGCCAGGTTTTTGTGCAGGTGTTCAGTGGCGGCGGCACTGTCCGCGCGACGGTAAGAAATGAAGATGCGCGGCATCGTGAGTTTCCGTTCTACCCTGATAGCGGCTGACGTTTACTGGGATTGTGCGATAACTCGATGGTAGTATGGCATATATTGCTCGCCGCGAGCAAATATTCAGGGGAACATCAGAGGAATGTACGGGAGTAGATGGGAGTCGAACCCACCGCAGCCTGCTCTGCGCAGCCTGCCGCCGATTTTGAAGACCGGGGCGCCCACCGGGACACAACCACTCCCCACTGTCACGCTATAATAGCACACCCGGCACAGATTGTTCAGGCGTAGATTTCCCGTGTCACCGCCGTGCTGCCGGTGCTGCCTGTCGCGGGCCACCCGCCGATAATCGCGCTGAACAGACCTGCCTCGCCCCCGGCACAGACCACATGGAAATTGGATGGCATGAACTTGGGCAGTGTCGCCTCGGCAAATTCATCAGGAATGCCTTCAGCAATACCGTCCGCGCCGCGCACTAGTTCCCTGCCGGGCAGCAGCAGCAGCGCCGCGAGTTCCTGCCGGAAGCGTTGTTTGCTCCAGCCCGCCTCACGGTAAACGCGCATATGCTCCGGCGCAATGACCAGCATTGCCGCCGCAACCAGCGCAATTTTGGGGTGAGTGCTGGCGCGCAGGCACGCCGCAAACGTGCGTGTCAGCGACTCCGGCGTGCGCGAAAGCTGATCCATCACGCCCTGCACGCCATCCCCGGCAAACAGCGTCACTGTGCTGCTGCCCGCCGCAAAGCCGCGCTCAACCGCCAGTGACTCCCAGAACGAAGCCGCCTCGTTCTCCGCAAAACAGAAGCTATACTTGCCGGGATTACCGAGCGTAGAGCGATCCACCCCGCCGGGTTTGCCGCCGCCCACATTGCGAATGACCAGTTGCAGCGCGCGCCCAATCGTGGCGTTGGCGCGGTTGCCCTGCCCCAGCGCATTCACTCCGCTGTTCATGCCGATGCGCTGCGCTGCCGGACCGTTGACCACCACCACCGGACCGCTGAACCAGGTCGTCGCCAGCAGCCCGTGCATGCAGAACTCGTCCAGCAGTGCCGCTTCCACTGCTGCCAGCACCACCGGCAGATACTCCGGTTTGCAGCCCGCCATAACCGCGTTGATGGCGACTTTTTCCACTGTGCATGCGGCGTTATCCGGCGGCACACTGCCGATGACTTCCTGCGGATCCCGCGAAGTGCCTTCCAGCATACGCAGCACACGCGCCTCGGTGGGCGGCACCAGCGGCAGCCCGTCGCTCCAGCCGCGCTCGTAACAGGCTTCGATGTCGTCTTCCAAATCCGCCAGCACCACCCGCCGCGCTTGCAACAGCGGACTGCCAATACGCGCTGCCAGTTTTTCGGGCATACCGGGGTCCAGGGTGCGGCTGCCACAGCCGGGACGGAATGCGGGCAGATCATTCCCCAGATCGGCGATGCCAGTGAATGCCTGCCACTCGTCACGCTGCCACCCGACGATGCGCCCGACTTCCACCCCGTTTTCGACCTTCAGCAGCGTGGGCACAATTTCCAGATGCAGCGCATACGAACGGCTCAGATCCGTGTCGTCAATTACGTGCGGCACATTACCGGGAAAAGTCGGGTCATCCTGCGTGTAGGCGCTGAACGGCGTGTGCCGTGCCAGCTCGCCCAGCACCGACTCGACCATCACGCAGGTCTCGCACTCGCGCTTGACGATGGCAATCAACCCATTGTAGCCCGTCGGAATTGGCGGATTCATCGTGGTTATCCTCATAATTAGGCGTATAGCAAGAAAACTATTGGTGTGCATGGCGCTGCGGCATAAGTGCCCACGCACAGTGTAACATCAACACGGCGCGGGGCATAATTACCGCAAATCCGGTACCGTCAAACGGGCGCAGCGCTGGCTGCGGGCATGGTGGTGAACGTGACAGAAACATGGAGCGATAGGCTGGGCGGTTGGGCAGTGCTGCTGCTGCTGGCGGCGCTGCTGGCGCTGGGTTCGGAACTGCTGCTGTGGCAGGGCGTACCCGCATGGACGCTGGACGAATGGCTGCTGAAGGGTGCGGGCTATGTGCTGCTGGCGGCGCTGCTGCTGGACACTGCCGTGCGCTTTCGTGTGCGCGATGCCTTTGATGTGCTGCTGCTGGCGGGCATCTACGGCTTATGCGCGGCGCTGCTGCTTAACCCGGAGACGATGCTCGCCAACCTGCCGGAAACGCTGATTACGCGCGTGCTGGGGGCGCATACCCTGCTGGGGCTGGAAATGCTGGCGCTGTGGCTGGTACTTACCGGCGGCAGGCGTCCGCGCGTGCTGCCGCTGCTGCTGCCGTCGTCGGGCGTCGTCGGGCTGGCGTGGGGCACGTGGCTGCGCTGGACGCCCGGACTCGGCGACCCGGCAGTGCCCGTGCTGCTGCTGGCAGTGCTGCTGCTGCTCTGCGGGGCGCTGCTGCTGGTCCTGCGGCGGGGGGGGCAGGCAGTGCGCGCCGAAGCCATGCGCTTGCAGCGGCGTGGGCTGTCGCTGCTGCTGGTCGGGCTGATCGGCATTTTCGCGCTGCGTTATGTGCAGTTCAGCCTTGACCCGGCGTGGCTGGTGCTGATCGGCTTGATCCTGGCGGTGTGTTATGTGATTCTGTGGTTCCGCCGCCCCGAAACCAGAACTGGCTTCATGCCCGACCACCTGCCCGCGCACCTGCCGCCGTTGTGGTGGCTGCTGTTCACGGCGGTCGGCTTTGGCGGGGCTGCGCTGCTGGCGTATCAGGCGCCGGAACTTGCCCTGTTTGGCAGAAACCAACTGGTGCTTGTCAGCGGTGGGTTTTTTCTGTGGGGCATTGGCTGGCTGCCCTTCGCCTGCGCCGTGCTGGGGCTTCAGGCATACACGCGGCAGGTGCGCACCAGCCCACTGTGAGCCATAATTGCAATCGTCCGATTATTGAGAGTACAAATGAAAGGGCAGTTCTTCATGGTCAAACACTTCGCAGCACTTATGCTGATGTTGCTGCTGGTCGCTGGCAGCGCGCTGGCACAGCAGGCACCCCCGCCGCAGGTCAATGCCGCGCTCGCCGACCTGAGCAGCCGCCTTGCTATCAGCCCACCGCTTACAGTGGGCAATCTGGATCGCTGGGAGTGGTCCCAGTCGGTTTATCCGGACAGCAGCCTGGGCTGCGCGCAAGCGGGGCAGACCTACACGACCGGGCAGTATGTCGGCTACCGCTTTTTGCTGACGTATCAGGGCGTTACCTATGATTACCGTGTTTCGGGCGACCAGACGATTGTGATTCTGTGCAACAACGAGGTGCTGACCGAAACGGTCATCCCTGCCGAATGTGTGGCGGAGGGTTACGCTATACCGCGCCTGCGTCTGGGCAGACCGGGGCGCGTGGAAACCGGCGGTGTGAACAACCTGATCCGCGATATTGCCGGGCAAAGCGGCGCGGTGCTGGGCGAGATTCCGCCCGGCGGTGAATTCACCGTGATTGCCGGTCCAAGCTGCGCGTTTGGCATCGTCTGGTGGCGTGTGCAGTACAACAACATCACCGGCTGGACCGCAGAAAGTGTCAACGGCGAATATTTCCTCGAACCGCTTAACCCTGATGGCGTGGTTGTGCCCACACCGCAAACGCCAGATACCCCCAGCGCCATCTCTGCCGCCAACCTGGACCAACTGGTTGAACTGCCCCTGCCCGCAGGCGATACCGGCGCGCTTCAGGCATGGTCGCCAGACAACACCCTGCTGGCGCTTGCCGCGCGCGGCGGCAGCAACGGCGTGTGGATTTATGACCTGACTGCCAGCGGCACCCCACGCCGTCAACTGCTCAGTGCGCGCCCGGTCACCGCGCTGGCATTCAGCCCGGATAGCACCCGACTGGCGGTGGCAACCGACGACGGCACGCTGACGGTATGGAGTCTGGATACCAATACGCCGCAGGCAGTGCTCACTGGCGCGGCGAACGTGCCTGTCACGGTGATTGCCTACAGCACGGACGGCACGCTGATCGCCACTGGCGACAGCAGCGGCGTCATTCGCATCTGGGAGCCAGCGCTGAATTTGCAGCGGGTGACGTTGCAGGCGTTTTCGGTGGGAGTGGCATCGTTGAGCTTCAGCCCGGATGGTACGCATCTGGTCGCCACCGGGACGGACGGCGCGGTGCGGCTGTGGACCCTCGCCAGCGCCGCCGGGTAACGCACGCTCCACGCGCGGTGAACTGCTGACCGGCACAAACAACAGGGGCGATCTGCTGTCGTGATCGCCCCCTGCAATGTCGTACCTGTGCCGCCGGGTGGTTAACCGCCGCTGGTGCGTGCTGCCAGTGCATCGCGCGCTTCAAGCGCAGGGCTAAAATTGGGGTTGAATTCCAGCGCTGTGTTGTAGTTGGTCATCGCGCGATCCAGCTCGCCCAGCCCTTCGCGAGCGCGCCCAGCATAGTAGAAGGTTTCCTCCACATACTGCCCGCCGCCGTCGTTAAGCTTCGCCTGCGCCAGCGTGATCACGTCATTGTAACGCCCGCGCGCCAGATACGCCTCATAGACGCCAAACTGATACCAGAGCATGCGCCAGGGCAAGCCTTCGCCAGTATTGATCGCCTGATCGAACGCCACCTCTGCCCATTCGTAAAACTGCGCCGACTGATCCGGTTCTGCCTGCGCCAGCAGCACCAGGTTGCTGCCCATATTGTGCCATGCAAAATTGTCGTTCTGGTCGGCGCTTGCCTCCAGACGGGCGCGGTCATAAGCGTTGTATAGATTGGCAACCGGGTCGGCATCCGCACCGAGCAGTTGCAGCAGTTCCGGCTCGCGCCCCGATTCGTAGACGACGATATAGGTGTAGTTGAAGTGCTGCCAGAATTCCTGAATATGGCTGTAGCTGTAGGGCAGTCCCTCGCCGTCGTAGCTGTCATGGGTGTAAATTTGCTGGGAAACATCGTCATAGCCATAGACCAGCAGGTAATGCCCCATCCAGCCCTGCGCGGCGCGGGGAGGATCATACCCGGCTTCAATGATGACCGGGAAATCGTTGGCAACCAGCAGTTTGAGTGTGTCCAGGGTGCCGCCATAGCGCAGCAGCGCATACACCGGCAGTTCGGGCACCTGCGAGTTGACAAACTGCACCATCTGCCACGGGCTGACATTCTTGTCCTCGCTGTTGGGCTTCAGCCAGTTAGCGGCACGTCCCTGATCGTCCGTATAGCCGAAGTGCGACAGCGTGGTCGTAAGCGTGGCGGGACCGCAGTTATTCCACCACTGTGCATGATAGGTAAAGCCGGACATGCGGTAGCTGGCGGGCAGCGGCACGGGCTGCGCGCTGTCCTGTGCCATAACGCCTGCTGCCGGAAAAAGTGGCAGCGCCATCATCATCAGCCAGATTAAGCCCCGAATTGTGCGAAGTCTCATGGACGTTTTTCCTGCACCTCAAGCATCAGTACCCTGATTTTGTCATTATAAGAGGATTATACAACCGCGTAATGCTGTCAACCCCATGCCCGGTCTACGACTGCCCCACGCCAGAGTTACCTTTTCCGGCAGGCATTGGGTACAATTGCGCTGAGCAGCCGGATTCGCTGGACAACAGCGAAAACAGGCTGACACAGGGGCTGGAAGTACCGTACAATTGTCCTATGACGCAGCACTAGTACACTGACAAGGTTAAGTTGACTACTCAGCTACAGCCCTCACCCCCTCAGTCCCCTGCTCCCTAACGCCGCTGCGCGGCTGAGCGAGGGGGAGGGAAAATCCCCGGCAATTGGGTTGCGCCCCGCTCCTGGTGCCGAAGGCACGGTCGGAAGCGGGGTTGGGGGTGAGGGCTAGACAAGGGCATCGGGTGTTATGCTCATCTTGTTGGACTACTAGCATTTAACCACTCGGTCCTTAAGGAAGAATAACATGGGGGCAGACGAGTTTACCGGGCGAAGGATCAAGGATTTCATCATTCAGGAACGCATCGGGCGGGGCGGTATGGCGGTGGTGTACCGCGCAACGCAGCCCTCTGTCAACCGAGATGTGGCGCTCAAGATCATTCGGCTGACCGACGAAAGCATTGAAGATGATTTCAAGCGCCGCTTTGCTCAGGAAGCGGCGGTAGTGGCGTCACTGGAACATATTCACATTCTGCCGATCTATGATTACGGCATTGATGGCGACGTCGCTTTTCTGGCAATGCGTCTGCTGCGCGGCGGCACGCTCAAGGACATGCTGCTGGAAGGACCCCTGCCCCTGGGCGAAGCTGACCGGTTGTTTAACCAATTTGCCCGTGCGCTTGCCTATGCCCACAGCAAAGGGGTCATTCACCGCGACCTGAAGCCCAACAACATCATGCTGGATGAGCAGGGTAACGCCTTTCTGACGGACTTTGGGCTGGCGAAGATCATCGAGAGCGAACACGACCTGACCAAGACCGGCAATGTGGTTGGCACGCCCAATTACATGTCGCCGGAGCAGCTGCGCGGCGAACGCATTGATTATCGCTCCGATGTTTACAGCCTGGGCATTGTGCTCTACCACATGCTGACCGGGCAGGTGCCGTTTGACAGCGCCAATAAAGACCTTGTTTCCGTGATTTACAAGCAGCTTGAAGAAGCGCCCCCGCTGCCCAGTTCGCTAAACCCGGAACTGCCCGCCGAAATTGAGGCGGTCGTGCTGCGCGCGCTGGAGAAGAAACCGGAAAATCGTTACACCACCGTCATGGAAATGCTGACGGGCTTTAATCAGGCGCTCGGCAAACCGGATGCTTCGACACTCAGCTATACCCCGGCGACGCCGCGCCTGCCGGTGCAGGCGGCAAAACCTGCCGCGCCTGCCCCAACCCGCGACATACTGCTGGGCGGCGGGCTGGTGGCACTGCTGGCGCTGGCTGCCATCGTCCTGCTGCTGGTGCTGACCGGGCAAGGGGGCGGGAGTCTGCCCCTGCCGACGGTTGTAGCAGATACAAGTATCCTCGGCGCTGAACTCGTGCCCAATGCCAGCATGATCGCCGATGCCCGCACCCGCCTCGGCAGCGGGTTCATCGCCTATTTCGCCTGCACGCGCCAGAGCGAATATCATGCGGTACTCAGCCGCGAAATTGTGCGCCTGGCAGACAGCTACAACCTCCCGCTGCGCCTGTATGACGGCGACGGCGACGGCTACCGCCAGCTTACGCAGATTGAGGAAGCGCGCAGCGATGGCGCGACGGCTTTTATCGTTTGCCCGCTGGATTCCGCGCTGGTGGACGCCTCGCTCCGGGCGGCGCAGGATGCCGGGGTCTTTGTCGTGATCTACGGCTCGGACGACGCTTACGGT
Source organism: Anaerolineae bacterium (assembly GCA_034435675.1). Lineage (GTDB taxonomy): Bacteria > Chloroflexota > Anaerolineae > Aggregatilineales > Phototrophicaceae > DAOTWP01. Next base: position 10,905 of record DAOTWP010000150.1, on the reverse strand, counting down.
GGTGTGACGCTGATCGGCGACGATTACGGACTGGGGCAAAAGATCGGGCGTTATGCCGGGCAGGTGATTGCCGATGAACTGGGTGGACAGGCAGAGGTAATTATCCTCGATTTCCCGTCACTGCCCTCGATTGTGCAGCGGGCGAACGGTCTTGAAGACGGCATGCGCGAATTTGCGCCCAATGTCAATGTGATCGGGCGCTATGAAGCCGGAACGCCGGAAAACGGCGAACGTTCGATGAACACGCTGCTGGCGCAAGGGGTGTCTTTCAACGTCGTCCTGAGCATCAACGACGGTGGGGCGTTTGGCGCGATTCGGGCGCTGGAAGATGCGCAGGTTCCGCCGGACGCCGTGCTGATCTTTGGTGTGGATGCCGAGCAGCTTGCCGTGCAGTATATCCGCGATGGCTATTACATGCGCGGCACCATCCAGATTGACACGCAACTCTCCGCGCATTCGGCAGTCAACGCGATGGTCTATCTGCTGTCGGGCAGCACCATCGCAGAACAGGTGCTGACCCCGCCCGGCGAGATCGTCACGCGCGAAAGCCTGCTGGCGGAAAGCACGCCCGAAGCCACCGCTGCCCCCACCCCTTAAAGCACTCGTCGCAGGGGCGATTGTGACGTTCCCATGCCCAGCGCCCCTGTACCCTGGTTTCCCCGTGTGAACATCCGGTCTGGAAACAGTGTGGTGCAGCCTTTATAATCCACAACAGTCCAAAAAAGACCTCGGAGCGTGAAATCAGACCATGCCCATCTGAAACTATCGCTGTCTCTCACTCGGTTCTAATCTCCGCACGGCGGCGACCGTTGCTACAATGGCTAAGCACGCATGTTCTATACTATTTACCCTCTGGAGCGAAGATGAGCGCGATTCAGGTACGCGACCTTACCAAAACGTACACGATTTTTGAGCGCGAGGCGGGGGTCAGCGCTGCGCTGCGCAGCCTGTTCGCCCGCAAAAGGCGCGAGGTCCATGCAGTGGAGGGCATCAGCTTTACGGTGGAAGCGGGCGAAATCGTCGGCTTTCTGGGTCCAAACGGCGCGGGCAAAACCACCACGCTGAAAATGCTGTCCGGGCTGCTTTACCCCACCACAGGCGAACTGAGCGTACTGGGACACCGTCCGGCAAAACGGGAAAGTGGATTTTTACGGGCAATCACGCTGGTCATGGGGCAGCGCAACCAGCTTGTCTGGGATATTCCCGCCGTGGACACGTACCAGTTGATCCGCGCCATGTACCGCATCCCACCTGCGGAGTATCAACGGACGCTGGATGAACTGGTAGACCTGCTGGACCTGAGCGACCTGATGCGCAAACCTGTGCGCAACCTGTCGCTTGGTGAACGGATGAAATGCGAGATTGCCGGGGCGCTGCTGCACCGCCCCAGCGTGCTGTTTCTGGACGAGCCAACGATTGGGCTGGATGTGACCGCGCAGCGCCGCATTCGCGAGTTCATCCGCGAGTACAACCGGCGCAATCATGCCGCGATTATGCTGACCAGTCACTACATGGCAGATGTCGAAGCGCTGGCGCAGCGGGTGATCGTGATTCATCACGGCAAGCTGCTGTTTGATGGCGCGTTGAATGATCTGGTGCAGCGCTTTTCTTCCTATAAGACGATTGTCGTGCGGCTGGATCGTGAACATACGGACTGGCAGCCTTACGGCGAGGTGGTGCACCAGAACGGCGTCGAAACCACCCTGCGTGTGCCCAAAGCCCAGACCGCACAGGTCACCGGGCGACTGCTGGCAGACCTGCCGGTGAATGACCTCACCGTTGAAGACCCGCCCATTGAAGAAGTGATTGAACAGGTTTTTGCGCTGCCGGGCAGCACCTCGGAACAGCAGGCAGTGCTGGAGCGTGCGCCATGACCGGACTGCTGCTCTACTACCGCGCGGAACTGCGCATCAGCCTCGTCCTGCAATTGCAGTACCGCGTGGCAATGATTATCTGGATGATCGGCTTGGTACTGGAGCCGGTGATCTACCTGACCGTGTGGACGGCAGTTGCCAGCAGCAGCGGCGGGCAGGTGGGCGGCTTTACGGCGGGCGACTTTGCCGCCTATTACATCGTGCTGCTGGTCGTGCAGCATTTCACGCAGATCTGGCACATGTGGGAATATGACTATGTCATCCGGCAGGGCATTTTGTCCGGGCGGCTGCTGCGCCCCGTGCATCCCATCCACAACGACGCTGCCGAAAATATCGCCTTCAAGCTGCTGATGCTGATCGTTGTCGTGCCGTCTTTGGTCGTGCTGGTCATCGCCTTCCAGCCGGTGTTTTCCACCAGCCTGTGGGCAGTGCTGCTGTTTGTGCCGGCGCTGCTGCTGGCAGGTGTGCTGGCGTTTGCTGTGGGCTGGGCGGTGGCGCTGGCAGCATTCTGGACAACGCGCACCTATGCCATTAACCAGATGTACTTTGTCGGCATGTTCTTCTTTGCCGGGCAGCTTGCCCCGCTGGAACTGCTGCCGGACTTCTTCCAGGCGATTGCCGCGCTGCTGCCTTTCCGCTGGTTTGTTGCCTTCCCGGTAGAACTGCTGCTGGGACGGCTGACTCCAGAGGCGGCGCTGGGCGGCTTGCTGGCACAGGCAGTCTGGATTGCGCTGAGTCTGGTGCTGCTGCGCGTGGCATGGCGTGCGGGCATCAAACGCTATACGGCGATGGGAGGTTGAGATGCGCTACCTGCAAATTGTGGGCGTGTACTTCCGGTTGGGCGTGCTGAGCGAACTGGAATACCGGGTGAACTTCTTCATCCAGATGCTGCAATCGCTGCTCTCGCTGCTGGTCTCGCTGGGCGGTATCGCGGTCATCTTCGAGCATACCAGCCTCGTTAACGGTTGGGCGCAGGGTGAACTGCTGGCAGTGGTGGGCGTCTACTTCATCATTGGCGGGTTGATTTACACCGTGATTCAGCCCAGTCTGAACCGCTTTATGCAGGACGTGCGCGAGGGCACGCTCGATTTTACACTGCTCAAGCCTGCCGACGCGCAGCTCCTGGTCAGTGTGCGCCAGTTTCAGGTGTGGAAGTTCATCGACGTGCTGATCGGCGCGGGGCTGCTGGTCGCGGCGCTGACACAGTTAGGGCTGCAAACTGGCGCGGCACAGGCACTCAGCTTTGGGCTGGCGCTGCTGGCAGGCGGGGCGATTGTTTACAGTTTCTGGGTTATGCTGGCAACGCTGTCCTTCTGGTTTGTGCGCGTGGATAACATGCTGGTGATCTTCGAGAGTGTCTATGAAGCAGGGCGCTACCCGGTGGGCATTTACCCGGCGTGGCTGCGTTTTGCGCTGACATTTTTCGTGCCGATTGCTTTTGCCGTGACCATCCCCGCCGAGGCGCTCACCGGACGGCTGACGCCCGAAACGCTGCTGGGGGCGGTGGTGCTGGCGCTGGTGCTGCTGGTTGTGTCGCGGGCGTTCTGGCGTTATGGCATCCGGCATTATACCGGCGCATCGGCATAACGCCGCCGCTGCGCTGAACCCGCGCAGGCAGGAGCTTATGTCCTAAAATGCTCTAAGCTCGACTTTGCACATCTTCATTCTAAGTTTTCCGCTCAGGAGAAGTAATCAAGATGACTTTTCGAACATGGTTGCGATAAGCTGATGTCTGAAAAGTCTGATAGCTTTTGATAGTTTTCCCCGAGCGAAGGGAATAAACGAACTGTTGTCATGTGCAAAGTCGAGCTAAGAAGCTATCCGTAAACCGATCTTCCTGAACAAGGGGATTAATCCCCTTGTCCGGTCTGCAAATTAATTTTGTCGCTGTACTAAGTACAACCAAATTGAAAATGTCGGATGTAGGGGCAGGTCTCAGACCTGCCCCTACGGAAAATAATCCCGCGAGATTTCTGTGGTTGTACTTAGAATGCCCAAGAGGGTTTCCAGTGCCTGCCAGCAAGTCGTTGGTCGTTGACCTGCGGCTGTTATGCGCTGCCGGGGAATTGTTTCGCCGCTCTGAACATGCGCTTATAATGGCAGGTGTTGTGTGCCACCTTCGTTCAATGACACAAAGGGAACTGCGTGATGGAAATCACCCTGAAACACCAACCCGCCTATGCACTCGCGGTGGTTCGGCTCGCGCCCAATGAAACCGTCAAGGTTGAAGCAGGGGCGATGGTCAGCTTCAGTGAAGGGATTCAGATCGAAACCAAAGCACAGGGAGGACTGTTCGGCGGCTTAAAGCGCGCCATCGCCGGCGAAAGTTTCTTTCAGAATACCTACACCGCGCCCACAGCGGGCGGGGAACTGCTGCTGGCGCCTGCGCTCCCCGGCGACATGAAAGTGCTGGAGATGCAGGGCGGGGAATTTTATCTGCAAAGCGGCGCGTACATTGCCAGCGAAGACTCGCTGGAGGTCAATGCGAGCTGGGGCGGCGCGAAAGGCTTTTTTGGCAGCGGCGGGCTGATTCTGCTCAAGGTCACGGGCAGCGGCACTTTGCTGAGCGGCTGTTATGGCGCGATTGAAGAGCGTGTGCTGACCGCCGGGCAGAAATATACGGTTGATACCGGGCATATCGTGGGCTTTGACGGCGGCATGGGCTTCCAGGTGCGCCGGGTGGGCGGTTGGAAATCCACCTTCCTCAGCGGCGAAGGGCTGGTGGTGGAACTGACAGGTCCTGGTCGCGTGTGGATGCAGACTCGTTCGGAAGAGGCGTATCTCAACTGGCTGCTGCCGCGCCTGCCGCAGCAGTCCAATTAACGCCGCACCACTTCAGGGTCGCCATGCTGGTTCCAGCGCACGGCGACCCGCAACTGTGACCCGGCGCAGGCTGTCGCGGTCATCCGCCAGCATCACAAACAGGCGATTGTTAGAAACAAAGGCAATGCGGCTGCCATCCGGCGACCAGACCGGCGTCGTATCCAGATACCAGTTCTGCGTCAGCCAGCGCGCCTCAGTGCCATCCGCATATGCCAGATAAACCTCGTTATCGTCGCCCGCTGTAGTTCCCGTGAACACGCCGCGCGTGCTGTCTGGCGACCAGCGGAAACCAAAGGCAATCAGGTTTTCGGGCGTCAGCGGAAACGTGCTTGCGCGCCGCAGATCATAGGCGAACAGCCGCCCGTAGTCACGGTTGTTGGTGCTGTAGGCAATTAGCCGTCCGTCCGGCGACCAGTGGACTTCACCCTGGGTGCCGTCAGTCGTCAGCAGCGTGCGGATGCTGCCATCAGCCAGGGTGAGCAAATTCAGGTCTGCCCGGCTGCCCGTTGCGCTGCGCGTCATCTCCAGATAGGCGACCTGCGTGCTGTCCGGTGACCAGTCCGCCGCTGTGATGTCGCCGGTCAGCAGATCAACACCGCTGTCGTCGCGGGTGTCCAGCACGCGCAGCGTCGTGCGGTTCAAGCCCCCGCTGACACTGAGCAGCAGCAGGATGTGGATGTTATCTGCCGACCAGACAAATGTGCGGATAGCGTGCGGGTAGGCAGTGCTTTCAACATTGTAGAGCGTGCCGCTGCGCATATCCATCAGTGTCAGCACCGGAATACCACTGCGATTGGCGATGAACCCCAGCCGTTCGCCGTCCGGCGACCAGCGCAGCGTGTCTGGCTGCAAAGGGTCATTCAGCAGCGCAATATCCAGCCGCCGGTCAAGATCCAGCAGCCGCAGATCGAAGTCAGCGTAGGAGGTCTGCGCGAAATAAGCAATCTGCTGTCCGTCTGGCAGCACGCGCCCCAGCAGCAGTGCCAGCAGCACCAGCAGATAGCAGCCACCCAGCACCAGCAGCACCAGCCGGACGATCAGCGGGAGCCAATCCATGGTGACGGCATCATTGCGTAGCGGGGCGGAAAGCGTTTGTGTACTCAATAGGATCCCGGCAGCGCCTGCCAGCGCCCGCTCACGCCAGCATTATCGCTCGTCAGCACCAGCACGTCGCCCCGCTGCGGGAGATAAATCATGCGCCCCCGGTCAAAGTCCTGCACAACCGCCTGCGCACCACTTTCGGGTGCGGTTGCCCAGCCCAGCGCCGCCTGCACCGGCGAATTCAGGCGCCAGATTTTGCCAAAACCGCGCACGGGTTCCAGCAGCCCGCCGGGTGGTGTCTGTCCGCCACTTTCCGGGTCTACCGCCGCGTTGAACAGATCGTCAAAGCGCTGGTAGGTGCCATCGGGAAACAGGACATAGATGTAATTGATGATACCTTGCAGCCAGATCATGCTGCCACGTTCAAAGGGCTGCATGGCGCTGGCGGTGCTGTTGGCAGTCGGCGTCGTGCCCAGCGGGCAGCCAAGCTGACCCGCCAGCAGGGGATTGTTGCTATAGATCGAGCTAAAGCCGCCGGACGGCAGTGTCAGGCACGTCGCCGGGGTGCTGCTGCTGCCTGTGCCCGGCGTGCCCGGCAGCGGCGCCGGGGTCGCTGCTGCGCCTGTGCGGGGCCACACGCCTGCCTCTGGTGGCAGAATTGTCGCGCTGGCAGCAATCGCCAGCAAATCACTGGCGGCGTTGGGCGGCAGAGTCGGTTCCAGCGTGGCTGTGGCAGTTGCGGTGTTGGTTGGCGTCGGGGTGATCGTGTCGGTAATCGTCGCACTGGGCGTGACACTGGGCACAACACCTGCCTGTGTGGCAGCGGTTTCGGTGGTGATGTCTGTCGGTGCTGCGCTGGGCGTCAGGGTCGCGTCCGGTTGGCTGGCAGTGGCGGTCACGGTGACAGTCGGCAGCGCTTCGGCGGTGGGCAGTGCCGCCGAAGTCGGCAGCGCGGCGCTTTCCGCCGGTGTTTCGTCACATGCCGCCAATAAGGCGACCAAAAACACCAGCAGGAACAGCCGCAGGGTAAACCCGGAAGATTGCCGTCGCAGTCGCATTTGCACTTACCGTCGCAGATTTGTATTTTCTCTCATATTGCCGATTATAGCAGATCGGCAGATTGCCGCCGCCCATGCTTGCGTTATACTGAACCCTATTGTTGAGTGTATCTATCTGAGAAAGCAGATGTTCTTGCAGGGGCGAGACCTGCCTCGCCCGGCATGATGAATTTACGGATAGATTCATAGGGCTGCATCCGGAAAGTTGCGACCGTTTCCGGGGTGGGGAGAATCTCAGACCCTCCCCTGCTACAAACAGCAGGTATGTTTTACTGGCATTTTTGTCGGATGCACCACTTAGTCGCTTAGAGGCAGTCGAACAATGTCCGAAGTCCTGCTGCGTTTTGTACACATCAGTGACACCCATATTCACCCCGATGAACGCTACGCCCTGCAACCGGGACAGCCTTCGCCAGCAGCGGGCGCGCGCGCATTGGTCGAACAGATCAATGCGCTGCCCTTCACGCCCGATTTTGTGCTGCATACAGGTGATGTCGCCTATGATCCCGACCCCTCCGCCTATCACGCCGCCCGCGAAATCCTCGGCGGCATTCGCTACCCGGTCTACTACATCCCCGGCAACCACGATCATCCCGAAGGCTTGCAGCAGGTGCTGCTGGGCAGGGAACAGCCGCTGCTGCCGATGCTCTACGAATTTGAGCGCAGTGGCGTGCAGGTCGTCTGTGTGGACAGCACCGGACCAGCACCCGCGCCTGCGGGCAACGTGACCCAGGAGCAAATCCTGCGCCTGACAGAAATCTGCGGCAGTACCGACGATGATCGCCCGCTGGTGATCGCCGTACATCACAATGTGCTGCCGGTGGGCGTGCCCTGGCTGGATCACTGGATGGGCTTGATTAACGGGGTACAGTTTCATCAAACCCTGCTCAATGCCCGCCAGCGCATTCGCGGTGTATTCTTCGGGCATGTACACCAGAATTTGACAATTATGCAGGACGGTATCCTGTATGCCAGCGTGCTGAGCAGTTGGTATCAACTGCACGCTTATCCGGGGCAGACTGACACGCAGGAAGATCGCGGCGCGGAGCCGGGCTTTAATGTGGTGACAATCAGCAAGGACCAGACCTTTATCCGGCATCATCGTTTTTAGCAGCATGGTTTCGCCCTGCCAGCGCGGTTGTCTATGCGCCAGCCAGCGTCGAAGCAGGGGAGCGAATTAGCGGGGTTGAATATGCCCGCGTTAGAATCCGCGTTAGGATGACAGGTATGAGCGACTGGACAAATTACGACGACAAACCCAAACGCAAACGCGATGAGACGCCTGATCCGCAGGCGGTGTGGCAGCAGGTGGATCAGGAACTGAACCGGTTCGGGATTGACCTCGATCTCGATAAAATGGGAATCAACGCGCAAAACGCGCAGGTGGTGACGATGAGTACAATAGATGGCGGACCGCCAGTCATTCAGTACGCAGTGCAGCGGCGCGGTGTTGGCTGCGGCTGCCTGATCAGCCTGCTCACGATGCTGAGCATTCTGGCGATTTTTGTGGTAGGACTTGGCACGGCATTTGTGCCGCAGGTCGCGCGGGCGTTGTCCCCATTGTTTTGCGACAACGGGCTGACCTTTGTCGGGGCAGGCGATGTGCTGCAAAGTATCGAAGGTGCGGTCAACTCCGGCAGCGGCGAACCCGACATCGGTTCGGTTTTTACGCAGGGCAGAACGCCGGAGGTATTTTCGTGTGTGGATGCGCTGGGGGTTTCGCAGGGCAGCGCCGTCGAACGTTATGTGACCGTGCTGATTATCCTCAGCCTGGCACCGTTTGTGCTGGCGTTTATCGGCGTGTTCGTGCGTCTGAACAGCGCCACACGCCAGTTTTCTACCCCGGCGGTGATGACAACCTACTCTACGCAGGTGGGCATGCCGCCCGCCACTGGCAGTCCTTACCGCAGCAGCCCACCGCCGCTGGACTCGTTTTTCACCGGTGCGGACAGCGCCGCGGCGCTCAAAGACCGGCTCAAGCAGTTGCAGGATGCCTACGACGCCGGGCTGCTGACCCGCGAAGAATATGATCGTAAGCGGCAGGAGATTTTGTCTGACATTTGAGTTGCACGGCTTGTGCCGCGCGCTTGTGCCGCGCGCTTGTGCCGCGCGCTCACGCGGCAGGCGGGGACGTGTCTTGCCGGGTAAAGCTGCCCTCTGCCCGGCGGGCGTGGTCTGCCGACGCTCCCGCTGCCGCCAGCGAAACCAGCAGGATCGCCAGCCAGTCCAGCGGGTGCGGCGTTTCGCCCAGCGCAAACAGCCCGACCAGCGCGGCGAAAGCCGGTTCGAGACTCATCAGAATGCCAAAGACACGCGGCGGCATGCGGCGCAGTGCCTCGAATTCCAGCGAATAGGGGATGAACGAAGACAGCACCGCCACTGCCAGCCCCAGCAGCAGAAAACGCGGTTCGACCAGCCTGCCGCCCGCGCTGCCCATGCCCACCGGCAGCAGAATCAGCGCTGCCACGCACATGCTCAGCGCCAGTCCACTGCTGCCCGGAAACGCCCGCGCCACGCGCCCACTGAGCAGGATGTATGCTGCCCACAAGCCGCCTGCGAACAGTGCCAGCAGCACACCCAGCGAATCAAGGCGCGAGTTTTCGAACGGTGCCAGCAGCAAAATGCCCGCCGCTGCCAGCCCCGCCCAGAGCAGATCGCGCCAGCGCCGTGACCCCAGCAGCGCTACGCCTAATGGACCGACAAACTCGATGGTGACGGCAACACCCAGCGGAATCCGGCTGATGGCGGCGTAAAACGACAGGTTCATGAAACCCAGCGACGCGCCGTAAACCAGCGCCAGCAGCCACGCGCGGCGGCTGTGCCCGCGCAGTGCCGGACGCCAGAACAGCACCAGCAGCCCCGCGGCAAAACTCGCCCGCAGCAGCACCGCGCCGCCCGGTCCCAGTTCCTCAAACAGCCCTTTGGCAATGGCTGCGCCGAACTGCACCGACAGCATTGACGCCAGAACCAGCAACTGCGGCGGAACCGCCGCGCCCATTGTGCGGTACTGTGTGAACTTCTTGAACATGATCGGAGTCCTGAGGTGCCTGCTGGCTGGATACTGCGCATCACAGACTACCGCCTCAGTGAAGCGTGTTTGCCCCCCGGCGTCAAGCACCGTCAGGCACCACGAGGGAACGTCCATTTGCAGGGGCGTCTATGTCACCCCTGCGCGTTGGCGGCACACACGGCGGCACACCAGCGGCGTACCGGTGGCGATCTCAGTGCCGGACTACAGGTTCAGCCCGGCGGTCAGCGCATCGCGGACATCGTCGGCACTGCTAAACGGACCCTTGCTGTGCAGCAGCACGGCGCTGCGCACATGCAGGTGGGTCGGGTCGTGGCTTTCGCGCACTTTTTCGCGGTCACGCAGCGGGTAGAAGTATTCGCGGCTCTGGCTGATGCGCGTCGCAATGCGTTCGCGAATGCGTTCGACCTGCTCCGCCGCGGTGATAATCAGAAAATCTTCCGGTCCCAGGTGTCCGATGAAGTCGCTCTCACTGCCGTGTTCGCGCACCGCGTTGCGCACCATCAGCGTCACGGCGCGCAGCACATCATCGGCGGCGACGAAGCCGTACATCTCGCGGAACTCGCTCAGGTTGCTGATGTTGAGCAGCAGCAGCCCCCACTTCTGGTCGCTGTAAATCAGCGCGCTGAGGCGATCCATGACCATATCGCCTTCGCCGAGGTCGGTCACCGGATTGACCAGCGCCTGACGACTGGCGCGGCTGATAGCGTTGCGCACACGCAGGCGCAGTTCCTGGATGTCGAAGGGTTTGGTGATGTAATCGACCACGCCGAGTTCCAGCCCTTGCAGCTTATCCACGCGATCGCGCTTTTCGGTCAGGAAGATGATTGGCGTGTCCTGCGTCTGGCGCTGCTGGCGCAGGCGGCGGCAGACTTCGTAGCCGTCAATGTCTGGCAGGCGAATATCCAGCACAATCAGGCTGACATCATTATCGCGCGTCAGCTTGACGGCTTCTTCGCCCCAAGCCGCTGTGAGTACATTGTAATCCTGCACGCGGAAATAGGCGTTGAGCATTTCCGACAGATCGAGATCATCTTCAACAATCAGAATTTGCGGTTTTTCCATAACACCCAGTGACTCC
>DAOTWP010000149.1:0-9051 GCA_034435675.1 Anaerolineae bacterium | reverse complement strand
AGCCATGTACGCCGTGCTGCGTGCGCGCGTTCGCGCACATGCGCAATCTGCGCCGGGGTGACCGGCTGCTCAAAGCTGCGAAAGCCTGCCAGCCGGAAGCCGTGTTTTGCCGCAATCGCGCCGATTTCCCGCGCCTGCTCGATGGCGATGTCTTTGCCCAGCGTATAGTCCTCATAGCGCCCTTCGAGCGCCAGCGCAATCGTCTCTGCCATGCAGGCAAACGCCATCTGCGGCGGGAAGCCAAAATCAAAATGGAAATCCGCCTCTGCGCCAGGCACCTGAATCATGCCGCCTTCGATAACCAGCACATCATCGCGCACTTCGGCGACCTTGCGCGAGACATCGCGCGGGCGTGCCACATCACAGACGACGGCGCCGGGTTTGAGATGCTGCGGATGGATGATTTCATGCACCGCGCTGGTCACAGTCAGAATCAGGTCGGCATCATAGATGGCGTCCATGCGCGTTGAGACGTGCAGCGCCGCGCCCTGCCCGCTGCTGTGCTGCTCGCAGCGTTCGCGCACGGCGTGCAGCGCATCCTCGCGTTTGCCCACCAGTGTCAACTGTGCGGACTCGCCTGCCAGCATCTCCGCGCAGGTCTTGCCAATCGCGCCGGTTGCGCCGACCACCGCCACATGTGCATCCGGCATAGCGATGTCCATCGCGCGGGCTGCCTCACGAATCGCCTCTACCGCCATATACACGGTGTAGCTGTCGCCGTTAGTCACCGGCACATCCAGGCGTTCGGCAATGGTGATGCCCGCATCGCCCACCACCGAAGTGTACGCGCCCAAACCGACCACCCGCGCGCCCAGATTCGCCGCCATCTGCGCTGTGGCGACAATCTTGCGGTAAACCGTTTCGACCGGCAGCTTAAGCATCATCTGCGTGGTGAATGGGCATGCCACCAGCCACCCGCGCACAGGACGCCCGGTTGCCGCTGAACGGATGCCCGTAACTTCGCTGATATACAGCGGCGGGAAAAAGCGTGACAGAAAGGTGATTTGCCCCTCAGTCAGAATTTTAGCAATCGGTACTTTGCGCTCGGCATCGCGCTTGGCGTTGACGGGATGAATGATAAAGGCGAACGTGTCGTCGCCGGCAGCGCTACTTTCGGCAGTGCCCATGCTCACCATTCTCCAAAATGCTCGGCGGCTTCGTCAACCCGCGGGAAAAAGCGCTGGTGTGCCTCTGCCCCGCCTTTGACGTAGTGATGGTCACTTTCTTCAAAGCCGATATTGCGGCTGATAACCCGGCGCTGCGGCGACGCAAACAGCACGACATCGCTTTCGATCATGCGCCCCGGAAAGAGAATCATGCCCGCCCCAATGCGGCAGTTGTGCCCGACTGCCCCGCCCAGCACAATCTGCCCCACGTCATGCACTTCGCCGTCAATGTCCACCGCCCGGATCGGCTTCTTGCCAATCAGGTTAAAGTCTGTGAACGTGCTGCCCGCGCCGATAAAGGTATTGCGCCCGATGACACACATTTGCAGGCAGGTGTTCTGCGCAACAATCGTGTTGTTCATCACGCTGGTCATAAACAACGCAGCGCGGAACGGCAGAAAGCAGTTGTCTGCTACGGTGCTGAGCATCAACTGGCAGCCCTGCGCGATATTCACCCGGTTGCCAATTGAACAGTTGTCAATCACCACACCGGGACCGATGAAGCAGTCATCACCAATGATCGTCGGTCCGTTGATTACCGCCGAAGGGTCAATGATGGTGTTCCTGCCAACCTTAACCAGCGCCGACGAGTTAAAAATCTGCTTCTGTTCTGCCACTGCCCGCCAGAGCAGCCTGAGCTGGTAGAACACGCTGCGGCGTCCCAGTTCATCCAGACGGCTCCCGCGTGAAAAAACGCCCAGAATGATGCTGGCAAAATAGACATGCACCCAGCTTTCAATCGACACTATCGCTCGTTCGGACAGATAGTGCGTCAGGTCGTTCTGGTTCTGCGTCATGAAGTCGGGGACGGTGTAGTAGCCCTTCTCTTTGGCATCGCTGGGCACGACCACCGGCACAATGTTGTCCGTGTAGCCATCAGGGAAGTACCACAAATCCGCCAGCCGCACATCCTTGCTGATTATTTTGCCGTCCTCGTCCATGTCGATCATGGCACGCTCAAAACCCTTCGCCAGCGGCAGGGTGTATGCGCCGAACGCCTTGTCATCCGCCGGGAAGGCAGCGCGGCTGGCACACTCGTAGCGTTTTGCCAGCGCCCGCGCCCGCTCAAGGAAGAAGGTCAGGAATTCTTTGTCGAACCACAGGTTATCGCGGTAGACAATCGCTTCCCCTTCCACCTGCTGAAGCACCTCGTAGACGCTGGTCAGCTTGCGCGTGCTGAACGAACCGCGCAAATCCACCGGATCGCCGGACAGCGTGAATACTTCGGTGAACAGATTTTCCTGATGAATCTTAAGCTGCACGACCCCTATCGTCAGTTCGCTGGCGGGTTCGTTGAAGGGGGGGACATGCCGGTGATCTTCAATTATGTACCGGTTCATAAGACGACCTGTGTATGATAGCACCTATCCGGGCAGCAAGGTTTGGATTCAAGTATAGTGGCGACTGGCATGCTTTCGCAAACCGCGCACGCCGCCGCCGCCTGATCCAGATTGACCTATTGACTGAACAGTTAGTCAGCGATACACTGGATTTAACGACTGAACCTTTAGTCAGTGAATGAGACCATGCCACGCAGTACGATCCAGAATGAACAGGTGCGGGCGGAAAGCCGCCAGAAGATCCTCGACACGGCGCGGCGTCTGTTCGCCGCGCACGGTTATGATGGCTGCAATGTGTCCACCATCGCCCAGGAGTCGGGCATGAGTCAGGGCAATATCTACTGGTATTTCGCCTCAAAAGAGGCGCTTTTCAAAGCAGTATTGGCGGACGGCTTTGCAGCACTGACCACAATGATGGCTACCGCCGCCGCACAACCGGGCAGCAGCAGCGAGAAATTCGATGATCTGCTGGCGGGCTTCCTTGCCCTGAGCAGGGAACAGGGCGGCGATGAATTCATCACCATTGTCATGACGGTTCTGGGCAGAGGCGGCACCGCAGGGCTGGCGCAGCTCGGTTTCGACCCTGCCCGGATTGGCACGACCCTGCATCAGTCCGTCTCGGCAATTCTCGCGCAGGGGCAGACGGAGGGCAGCATTGCGCCGGATGTTGAACCCAACCTGCTAACGACCTTTTTCTTCGCCTTCCTGAACGGCTTAATGCTGATGTATCCGCAGGAATGGAAGGCTATTCCCCCCGAAATGATCCGCGCCGCGCTGCTGCGCCTGCTCGGAATGGTGCACAAGTGAGGACACCATGCTCATCATCGCCTATGTGTTATCGCTGTTCAGCCTGCTGCTGAACCTGCTGCTTTTCGTTCGCCTCAAACCGCCTTACAATTTCATGCTCCTGTGGCTGCCGCACCTGCTGCATCATGCCATATCGCCGCTGCTGGTCGTCTTCGGTGTGCTGGGGGCGTGGCTGGGTTGGCTCTATAACGCCCCGGTTGCAGTCATTTTAGGCGGGCTGGGCGCGGGGTTGTCCGCTATCTACATCGGGCGGGTGCTGGCAGTGCGCCCGGACTTCGCGCAGGCGTTTGGCGTTGACTGGCAGGACAGAATTCCACCCCAGCGGGCAAATACGCTGCTGGGCACACGCTGGCGGCTCGGTCTGCCGCGCACAGGCACGCCCTGCTGGGAGCGCGATATTCCCTTCTGGACGATACCCGGCACAGAGCGCCAACTGCTGTGTGATCTGTGGCAGCCGCCACAGGGTGTCACCCCCAGCGGACTGGCGCTGGTCTATCTGCACGGCAGCGGCTGGTATCTGTCCGATAAGGATTTTGGCACGCGCCCGTTCTTCCGGCAGCTAACCGCGCAGGGGCATGTGGTCATGGATGTGGCGTACCGCCTGTGCCCGGAAGTGGATATTTTCGATATGGTTGGGGATATAAAGCGCGCGGTCGCGTGGATGAAAGCCAATGCTGCCCGCTATCGGGTCAACCCGGAGCGCATTGTGCTGGGCGGCGGTTCAGCCGGGGCGCATCTGGCAATGCTGGCGGCTTATGCGCCGGATCATCCCCGGCTCACACCGCCGGATGTGCGCGACGGCGATTTGTCAGTGCGGGCAGTGGTCGCTTACTATGGACCATCTGACCTGTGCGCCGTTTACGAACAGACGGCACAGCAGCGCGTAATTGGGCTGCCCAGGGTGGAAATTGGACTGCCAGGCGCGGCAGAGAACAAGAAGACACTGCAAGACGCCGGACGGCTGGACATTCTGCTGGGTGGACATGCCCATGAGGTTCCAGAAAACTACGCGCTGGCGTCGCCGGTTACACACGTGCACGCAGGCTGCCCACCCACGCTGCTGATTCAGGGGGAACTGGACTGCATCACCCCGCCATCTGCCGCTGCAGCGCTGTTTCAGAAATTGACTGCCTGCCGGGTTCCGGCGCTGAACATCGTCTATCCGCTGACACAGCACGCCTTTGACCTGCTGCTGCCGCAGCTTTCGCCCGCAGCCCAGACGGCACTATATGACGTGGAGCGCTTTCTGGCGCTGGTCGCCTGACCGCTGGAAAGGTGGCAGGGGCACATCAGCACCATGCCCCTGCGCCGAAATCACCCCATGTGCGGGGAACGCTGGCGGATCATCGCCTCCGCTGCCTCTACTGATACACCAAACAGCGGCTCAATCCACCACGTCACCCCGCTGTCCTGCCACTGGTGCAGCATTTGCTGCCGTTCAGCGGGTTCCAGATCAGTCGTACTGCCCTGCATAACAATGTCGAACGGCGTGGTCAGGGTGCGGTTCGCCGCCACGAACGTTTTCAGCGCACGGATGTCCTCTGGCGTGGCTGCCTCGCCCTTGCCGGCATCGTTCATCTTTTCCACAAATACGCCGTCACACTTAAGCACCCGCTGCATGGACTTGGCGCGTCCCCACACACCGACTACCCAGAGCGGAATGCGCGGCTGCTGCACGGGCATGGGCGGATAATGCGCCTCGTCCACCTGCGTCAGGTTGAGGTGATAGTGTTTGCCGTCGTAGTCAACCTGTTTGCGCTGGTACAGCAGCGTCAGGATGTCGATGCATTCGTCGAGCATCTCGGCACGTGCTCTGGTATCGGTCACCTCGTCGGGGAAGCCCTGCCAGCCCATCCACACCGCACCGGTTCCTAAGCCCAGAATCAGGCGTCCATTGGACAGGTGATCCAGTGCCAGCGACTCGCTCGCCAGCTTCCACGGACGGCGCAGCGGCGCGGGGATAATCATCGTGCCCAGGCGAATCCGGCTGGTGGTCATCGCCGCCGCCGCCAGCCCGATTAACGGATCTTCACACCAGATCGCATCGCCCAGAAAACAGCCGTCCCAACCGCTTTCCTCGGCAGCCTGGCACAGCGCTGCCACGGCGCGTGCCCCGGCATAAGGTAGTGCCACACCAAATTTCATCAGATCGTCTCCGGTTCCGGTTTACGAGCTGCGAAAACGCAGGCAGGAACAGTCTAACAGGAGCAGCCTAAGAAATCAGCCATTGATCAGGAAATCGCGCAGGGTTTCGTGGAAGCGCTCAAATTCGTCAATCATCGGGAAATGCCCGGATTTTTCGAACCACGCAATCTTGCTGTTGGGCGCGTACTGCTGGAGGACTTTGGACTGGTTGGGGCTGACGATGATGTCACGCTTGCCGTAAATGCCCATGACAGGCATACGCAGTTCACCCAGACGCGGGCGCAGGTCGGTGTCGCGCAGCGTGCCGATGCTCTCAAAAAACGAATTGACAGTGATTTTGTCAAAGTCTGCCATCACCATCTGCGACACACGCTTGCCATCCTGCGCGGTAAACCGCAGATAGGTGCCGATAAACAGCCGCATCAGCGAGGGGAAGGTCCAGAAGACGCTGGCAGTGCCTTTGTAGCCGGAAACCTTGAGCAGCAGATTGAGCGAATTGCCCTGAATCGGTGAGCCGATGACGACTGTTTTGACTATCTTTTCCGGGTAGCGGATCGAAGCGCCCAGCGACACGGTGCCACCCATCGAATGCCCGATCAGCGGCGCTTTGACGATGCCCAGGCGATCCATGAACTGGTTGACCAACTGGACGAAGTTATCAACGGAAAAGTCTTCCGTGCGGTCAATTGATTCGCCAAAACCGAAAAAGTCCAGCGCATAGGTGCGGAAATCCTTGCTGAGGACCTCGATGGTCTGCCGCCACAACGCCCACGAGCCAAGCCAGCCATGCAGCAAAAGAACAGGGCGTCCACGACCCAATGTCTCATAATGGACAATTCCCTGTTCTGTTACCAGCGTAGCCACGATGCGTTCGCCTTCCTGCGTTCTGCGTCAAGGATAGCATTGATCGGGCGGAATGCGAGACGCCGCACCTAGCCTTCCATCTCTTCAAGAATTGAGTACAGCAGTTCCAGCAGCACATCACGCACGCTGCTCTTGTCTTTCGCCACACAAGGCAGCAGCTTGACATCTTCTTCAATCCGCAGGGCAATCCGCAGGTCATCCGGTGTCCACGCATCAGGGTGATCCTGCTTGTTGGCGGCGACGACATAAGGGGTCGGCGCATACGCGCGGAACGTTTCCAGAATACTTTTCGCCTCGCGGAAGGTTTCCGGCTTGGCGCTGTCCACCATCACAATGAATCCGAGCATGCCCTCTGCCAGAATTTCCCACATGAAATCGAAGCGGCGCTGCCCCGGCGTACCGAACAAATACAGCACGAGGTCATCGTCAACCGTAATGCGACCGAAGTCCATCGCTACGGTGGTCTGGTCTTTCTGGCGGCGTTCTGCCTCAGAGGTAATATCCCGTTCCGTCGAAACCACCTCAATTTCGCTGATGGAACGGATGAATTCCGTCTTGCCAGAGCTAAACGGTCCGGTGATCACCATTTTGACTGTTTGCATAATTGATCCGCTCTTCCCGTATGCTGCCCAATAGCTATTTTGATGATTACAGATGCAACCTGAACTGCCCGATAAACAACAATAAGCTCAGCTCAGATTTGCCGAATTTTATCGATGAGCCGTTTCACAACATCGGTTTGCACCTGCTGTTTCGGCTTTGCAGCAGAACGCCCAATCGGCGCTTTCTTGTCACCGGCACGTTCTGCCATGGGCGGTTTCACCAGTTCGACCAGTCCCGCCTGCTCCAGACCATAAATGACCCGGCGTATTTCCAGTTCGGACATGTTGTTGGCTTTGGCAATTTGCCGGATGGTGTTTTTGGGGTTCACAAACGACACCACGCGCCATTCCTCTACACTGAGGTGAATGCCCTGGAACTTTTCCTTCGGATTTTCGGGGAACTTGAGTGCCATGTCAAGATTAGGCAGGTATTTATTGAGTTCGTCAATCTCGCGGCGGCGGCGTGTGCCTTCGATGATGACATTTTCCAGTTCCACCGGGATCAGGATGGTGTCGCCATCGGGCATGGTATTGTCATCAAAACGAAAGGGTCCGTTCGTCCAGGACATAATGTTGTAGACGGTATCGAGCATGAACTGCTGGATACTGGTGACGATGTCCTGCTGGGTGACATAGTTGGCGCTGATGAGCAGCATCGCCAGCCGTTTGTCGCTTGCCCCTTTGGCGCGTTCACGCACAATCCGTGCCTGCTCATCGGTCAGCTTGCCAGTCTTGTTGAGGACGGACACCAGACCGCTTTCCTGTGTGGTCATGCGGGCATGGATCAGCTTGCCGGTTTTGAAGGAGATCCGCGCCCGTTCTGCGCCGGGGGCGAACTTCTCCTGCTTCATCGCATCAAGTTCGCCTGTTGGAACACCTTCAAAGATCGTCAGCGTCCCGGTTTTACCGGCGAGATTGATCAGATTTAGCAACTGTGTGGTGCTAAAGTCTCGAATATTTCCCTGAAGCGGCATTGAAGCCCCCTGCCTGGTCCCAGCTTGAGCGTGAATTATGGAGACTGATCGGTGAGATAAGGGTCACGAATCTTACCTAGCCTCGAATTATAGCGGGGTGAGAAATGCAAGTCAACTCACCCAAACGGCACAGCCCTGCCGCCGCAGCGCAGGGCAAACGGCGGAGAAACGTATTCTCACTGCTCGCGCCCGGCGGTACAATGCCGGGGTCAGAATACGGTCAGCGATCAATGGGCAAGCGGCGCATCAACCACCGATCCTGGCGCTGCCTTTGCTGCTGGCTGATATCTTCAGAAGCCGCCAATCCATCAATCTGGCAGGAGACTAATCCCCTTGTCCGGAATTGCGAATTGATACTTATGCTCCAAGAGGACTATAGCACAAATGCGAGGCTCGCAAGCATTAACAATTCTGATTCTGCCGTTGGTGGCGCTGTTGGTTGTGCTCCTGGCTGCACTGGGCGGGTGTGCCGCACCGCTGCCTGTCACCGCTGCCGACCACGCCGACGCCGCCAGTACCGCGCAGGTAAACGCGACCACACCGGCAGATGCAACCGACACCGCAGCCCCCAGTGTTGAGGTGCTTGGTCCGTGGGAATTCCCCGCAGGCGTAAACCCGCTGACCGGGCTGGTCATGACCGACCCCACGCTGCTGGAACGGCGTCCGGTGATCGTCAAAATCAGCAACGCGCCGCCGCTGGTGCGTCCACAGGCGGGCATCGGGCAGGCGGACATCGTCTATGAACATTATGTCGAAGGCGGGCTGACACGTTTTTCAGCAGTGTTTCACGGCTTTTTGCCGGAACGCGCCGGGTCAATCCGCAGCGCCCGGCTGATTGACCACGAGCTGATGCCCATCTACGACGGCATTCTGCTGTTCAGCGGGGCGAGTGTTGGCGTGGAAGCGCACATCTACAACAGCGAGTATGCCGACCGCGCCTTTAAGGGTGTGCTGTTTGGCAATCCCTACTACTGGCGTGACGCGGACATTCCCGTGCCGCACAATATGTTCGCCAACCCTGCTGCCGTGTCGCAGTTGGCAAGCGACAACGGGGTGAACACGCCGCCGCCGCTGGTGGGCATGGCGTTCAGCCCCGCATCACCGCCGGGCGCAGCAGGCAGCGCAGCACAGATTGACGTGCGTTATAGCGCCA
>DAOTWP010000148.1:0-4329 GCA_034435675.1 Anaerolineae bacterium | reverse complement strand
TATTCAGTTCTTTTGCCCGCGCGACGAGCTTATCAATGCGGCTCAAGCCGTCCAGCAGCGAATATTCGGTATGCACGTGCAGATGCACAAAGTCGTGTGAGTCAGACATGATGCCGGTTGGTCTCAGGAAGCGGTCAGGGATAGAACGTGTGTACCAGATTATAGCATGGCTGCTGCTGTCAGTGTACCTGAGGAACAGCCCGTTTGTCAGGGGATTTTGGGGCTACTCCCATGCAGGCGGCGGCGCATGCTTCTCATCACCCAGCACCGCCTGCTCCTGTGCTTCGCTCAGTGTCATCTCTGCGACCATGCGCAGTACCCGCAGCAGCACATCAAACTGCGGGCTGTGTGCCCGCGCCGCAAAATAAAGCTGCTCAGCGGAAGCGCCGTGCTCCGCCAGTCGTTCCAACCAGCGCAGATCGCTCATCGCCCTGCCTCACTGCGTCGCCACCTGCCACCTGCCGGGTTGACCATTTCCACTGTCTCAACAACTCCCCTATAATCAGCGCTATTGTACAGCAGAAACCGGTGAACACACTGATTGATCATGCCAGAATTACCAGAAGTTGAAACCGTCGTGCGCGGGCTGCGTGCGCCGCTGGTCGGGCATACTGTGCTGGACAGCAGCACCGACTGGGCGCGGATCATTCACGGACACTCGCCCGAAACATTCGGCGCGCGCATCAAAGGGCAAACCTTTACTGCCGTAACACGCCGTGCCAAATACATCCTCTGCCACCTGACTCACGATTACTTCATCGTCCACCTGCGCATGACCGGGCGGCTCTACGTGACCCCCGACGACGCGGAACACGACGCAGATCGCTGGGTGCATCTGCGCTTACAGTTGGACGGCGGCGTGCAGCTTCGCTTTTCCGATGCGCGCAAATTCGGGCGCGTTTACCTGACCGCCGACCTGGCGGAGGTGCTGCCCGTGCTGGGTCCCGAACCGTTAGACGATGCCTTCACGCTGGATGTGTTTGCCGCACAACTGCACGGGCGCAGGAAAAATATCAAAACACTGCTGCTTGACCAATCGTTTGTCGCCGGGGTGGGCAACATTTACGCCGACGAAGCATTGTTCCGCGCGGGCATCCATCCCCTGCGCAGCAGCGAAACGCTCAGCCCGGAAGAAATTAAGCTGCTGCACCAGTCCATCCGCGCAGCGCTTAGCGCCGGGGTAGACTATGAAGGCGCCAGCATCAACTGGTACCGTAAACCGGACGGCACGCCAGGGGAATCGCAGCGGCATTTTTATGTTTATGGTCGCAATGCAGCGCCGTGCCGGGTCTGTGGTACGATTATCGAGAAGACTCGTGTGACCCAGCGCGGCACGCATTACTGCCCGCACTGCCAGCCGTTTACCCCGAACGGAGACTGATCTATGGAAATGGATGTGATCGGCGGATTTATCGCCAATTTGCCGGGTGGTATCATCTTTATGTTCTGTGGTTCCGGCGTGATGCTGGTGTTCGCCATCATCGCGATCGTCATTTCGCGCCGCCGCCGTGCCCAGCGTGCCGCCGCCGCTGCTGCCAGCACACCGGGATACTTTACTGGCGACACCTCGTCGGGCGCACCACGCAGCGGTGATCCGCCTGCTGACTCAGGCATGATGCCCGATCTTGATATGCTGCTGGACGTGCGCGGCATGCGTAAGGAAACCCCGGTCAGCACGCCCGCTGCCCCAACGCCGCCGCAGCCCACGCCGCAAACCGCGCCGCAATCCAACGCCCAGGCGGGCATGCCGACCGCCATGCCACCCGCGCCGCCACCTGCCGCCCGCCGCAGCAGTGTTACCCGTGTGACCTTGAACAGCGGCGAAACGGTTGACGCTGCGACAGTGCTGACTGCCCTACGCGATGTCGTCAACGGTGACCTGCTGGTGCAGTTGGGCGACAGCACCTACAGCGGCTTTGCTGATCTGCCTGATGCCAGAACCCGCTTCAAGAAGCTGATCGCCGAGGCGGGCAAGATCGCCGAAAACAGCGACAGCGCTGCCGATGAGCAGACAATGGCTCCTGGCGGCACCCTGCACCTGCAACTGGCAGACGGGCAGCAGATTGAGGCGGCGGTTGTGCTGCTGCTGCTGCGCGATGTAGTGGATGGCAACCTGCTGGTGCAGCTTGGTGAAACGCCTTATCGCGGGGTAGCAAACCTGCCCAATACACGCGCGCGCTTCATCAAGCTGATGCGCGATATTCTGGCTCTGGCAGACCGGGAAGGTGGGATCGTTTCAACTACTGCCGCCAGCAGCGCCAACGATAGCGCCGCTGGCAGTGCTGCCAACCCCACATTAGGCGACCTGCTCAGCACACCGGGCGCACCCCCTATGCCCGAAGACGCGCCCAAAGGCAACCTGCCCGGTGATTTGCCCAACTACAGCGCGATGGCAGATGACATGATTACCATGCGCAAGCGCCGCCGCGACATCAAGCCCGTGCCGGAACTGGACATCGCCGGAGCAATCGAGGCGTATTTACAGCACAAGCTGAGCTACCTGCCGGAACTGCGCGCGCGCGGGCTGCATGTGCATCCGTCAACGGATGGCACTGTGCGCATCGAATGGGACGGCAGCTTTTACGAGGCGGTGGACGCCATTCCCGACGGCACGGTACGCAATTTCCTCAGCGAAACCATTCAGGAATGGCAGGACCGGCAGTAGTGCGGTTGACCTACTGCCGGGTATCCATATGATAAGGACGGGCGAGGCATACCTCGCCCCCCTACGAGTGCGCCATTTCATTATTGTGTAGTGGATTGTGCCTGTTGGCGTGCCCTCGCTTTGAATGCCACGCCCCGCCTACTCCGCCTCATAGGCGAATGTCTGCACGATGCCGTAAATCGCCGGCTCATGCGCACGCAGTTCCCCGGCAGGAGCTGCCGCCGCCAGAAACACGAACTGGCGCTTGTTCTCGAACAGCAGGAACAGCGCTTCGCCCCCCTGCCCGCTGGAGTCAATCCGCGCCACCGGAATACCGCTGACATCTAACTGCCGCACCATGCCCGTGCCCGACCCGCCCGGCGTCATCACCGGAAATGTGCTCACCAGCCCGCGCAGCAGCTCTGCCAGAGGCGGCGCGTCTGTGCCCGCATAAAGTTCCGGCGGCAGCAGTGTCAGGGTCACCAGCACCGCGCCGGAAGGAAGTGATCCGGCGGCGTCCAGCGCAGTGGCGCTGTTGGCAAGCGTAATCACGCTGTTGTCGGCGCTGGCACGCACCAGCCAGTCCGAAGGATAATTGAACGTAACCTGCCCGTCCGGCAGTGTATAGGTGCTCAGTTCGCCGGCAGCACCGCCACAACCCGCCAGCGCCGCTAGCAACGCTGGCAGCAGCACCGCGCGCACAATCCACGTTTTCAATGCAAATTCCTCTCGCAGTGGTACAATTCCCGCCATCCGCCAGACCGCCCAACTGCCGCGTAAACCTGCATACGGAGGCTGGCGCAAAAATTGACCATTGGCATACCTGACAGCCATCACCGACAGAAAAGAGTTCTTATGCAGCGCACTACGCCTCGCAAAAACTATCGCTGGATTGTTGTTGCTATCTTTTTCGCCTTTATGCTGCTGCACCAGACTGACAAACTGCTGATTGGACCGCTCAATTCCGATATTATGGAGACTTTCGGCATTGATGAGGCGGCAATGGGCTTTGTCGGCACCGGCGCGCTGCTCGTCGGCGCGATTTTCTACCCGCTGTGGGGCTACCTGTATGACCGCTTTGCCCGCGCTAAACTCATCGCGCTGGCATCGCTGATCTGGGGCAGCACCACATGGCTTGGGGCAATCGCGCCCACCTACCCGGCGTTTCTTGCCGCCCGCGCCTCGACCGGCATTGACGACAGCAGCTATCCCGGCATCTTCAGCCTGGTCGCTGATTACTTTGGTCCCGGACTGCGCGGCAAAATCTACGGCATTCTACAACTTGCGCAGCCGATGGGCTATATGCTGGGGCTGGTGCTGGCGCTGTTTATTGCCGCCTCGCTTGGCTGGCGCAACGTGTTTTTCATCACCGGCGGCGTCGGTGTTGTGCTGGCAGTGGTGATCTTCCTGTTCGTGCGCGAAATGCCGCGCGGCAAAGCCGAGCCGGAACTGGCAGAACTGGCGGAAATCGCCATCTACCGTTTTGACCGCAAAGCCGCCCTGCAACTGTTCAGCCGCCGTTCGATCCTGTTCCTGTTTGCACAGGGCTTCTTTGGCGTCTTCCCGTGGACGGTGATTTCGTTCTGGTTCTTCCGCTATCTTGAAGTCGAGCGCGGTTACGGCAGCAATGAAATCTTCCTGACGATGGGCATCGCTGTGCTGGTACTGTCCGCGGGCTATTTCGT
>DAOTWP010000147.1:0-5904 GCA_034435675.1 Anaerolineae bacterium | reverse complement strand
AGTTCAGGTACTGTTTTAGATGTCATGCAGGGCATCCTCCGGTGAATCTTGTTGGCACAACTATTCTCCCAGATCATGCCCTGCTTGTCCTTATCTTGATGCCTATGGGGCAGCTTGCCGGGCTGCCCTTTGCTGCGATTCGTGCGAACAGCCGCGTTATCCCGGCGCGCCGGTTGCCATGGAGCGCGTGATGATGCCCGCGAGGATAAAGAAGCCCCAGATATAGCTGCCCATCGCCGGGCGTTTCTGCGCCGTGACTTCCACATAGATGAAAAACGGCAGCGCCAGCACCACGCCGATGCCGTAAAACCAGTGGATTTCCTGATACGGGCGTGCGCCCTGCACATACATTAACACACCGATCATGCCCTGAAGCAGCATGACGGCAACCATTGTGTACGTCGCGCTGCGAAACCAGCGCAGCACATCGCGCTTCTGGCGCACACCGATGTAAAACGCTGCCGTACCCATCGCCAGCGCCACCGCCAGTCCAACCCGGCTGATCCAGTAATGCAGTCGTTCCAGAAAAGCATACAGCAGTGACGGCGTGGGCTGCACCAGTACCCCGGCGATGAGCAGCAGCACAAACAGCAGCAGCCCGCCCAACAGCAGTCGATCCCACCAGGTCAGCCCGGCACGCCAGCGCCGCCAGAGGTCCGCCGGGGTCATGGTCGCTGCGGGTTCTGGCGCGGGTTGTGGCTCCGGCGCGGTCATGGCTGCACCTCGCCCGCCGGGCTAACCGCCGGGTCAGCGGCGTTTTCCGGCGCGGGGCTGCGCTGCCGCGTGCTGCGGGCGCTGCGCTGCTGCCGCGCCGTGCGCTGCTCGCGCACCTCATCCGGCATGTTTGTCGCCAGCAGGAACCCCGCAAAAATCAGAACCGCGCCTGCCATCTCGCCAAAATACTTAAAGCTGGGGTCGCCCAGGCGAATCAGCACGCCGCCAAACGCTGGCAGCAGCCCACCCGCCGCGATGAACAGGTTGCCAATCATCCGGTTGCGCATAATCTGCTTCTTGCGGAACAGGCGCGCCGACCAGATCGCCCCGCCAACCAGCGCAATCGTGCCCCAGACATTCATAATCGGGCTGAAGAAGCGCACCGTCCCGCGCGACTCGCCCGGCATGATGCCCGGTATCACGCTGCCATCTTCGGCGGTGGCATCGCGGTAGATGACGGTCATATCTGCGCCGGGCTGCCACGCAGCAGCATTAAACGGTGTCAGGAACAGCGTCCAGGGCAGGGTCATCACCCCGACCAGCAGCAGCGCCATCTGGAAATTGCGCGCGATATTGCCCCGCCGCACCAGCAGGTAGATCGTGCCCTGTCCCAGCCAGGGCGCGACCATCAGCGCGCCCGTCCAGTACCACAACCCGAAGAAGAATGGACTCCACGTCCAGTAAAGAATCACCTGGCTGAGCGTGCCAAGGAAGTACATCGTCAAGCCCACACCCCATGCGAACAGGTACGGGCGGCGTTTGTTCTGTGCGCCGCGCCCGCTGTGCCACCAGCGCCACAGCACTATCGCTGCAAAAATGCCCGTGGTGACAGCAGCCACCAGCGACACCAGAAATGGAAAGGTAATTTCAGCCATGATCGAAAACAGTCCTCAAGCAATCTATAAACAAGAGGAAAATAGACTTTCCACAGCAAGACGCAAAAGCTGCAAAAACCTTAGCCGAGTATAGCAGAAATCTACAGATTTTTCAGCCAGCCCAAGCTCAGGGACGTACGCGGAAATGGGGGCAGCATCGCACTGCATTCAATACCACAGAGTCACAGAGCACGCAGCGGGATAGATGCGAACTTCTCCGTGCCCTCTGTGTCTTTGTGGTTCATTGCCTTTGCGTTCTTTGCGTCTTTGCGGTTCGCTTTGCTGGCACTGTGGGCATTTGCCCCGAAATCCGCATGCACCCCAGCTCAGCGGTTGACCAGCGGCACGTCGGCAAAGCTGCCCACCACGCGCACCTGCTCACCCTGCACGTTGAACAGCGTCACATCAAAGCTGCCCGCGAAACGATCCCCCGCGCTTTCCAGCGTGAAGCGTCCTTCTGCGCGCACGTTGAAATTGGCGAATTCGCGGCGCGGACCGGCAACGCCCACGCCCACCGCGCCGGACACATCGGCTTCGGCATCGCCATAGACGGGGTAGCTTGCGCCCGCTGCCAGATCGAGCGGGATGGTGAAATTGATCCGGTATTCTGTCGCGCCGTCCGACAGCAGCAGTTGGTAGGCATCCAGCTCCTGCAACTGCTGGATGAAAGCAAAGCCTGGCACCAGCGTCAGTTCGACCGTGCCGCTGATGACCACGTTAAAACGTTCGCCGCTGCCGCCCACCCCACTGGCGGCGTTAGTGGCGCGCAGATTCGCCCGTTCTTCGGCGCTCATGCCGCAGCCTGCCAGCAGCAGCAGCACCCCCGCCAGCAGCAACGCCCGAAAATGCCTGATTGTCTTCATAGCCGATGACTCCGGTTTTGTGAGTTGCAGCGATTTGTGCGCAATAGAACAAACAGCATTGCCCTGCATCATCGGCGCGCAGCGGGCAGGCGTCAAGAGGCGGTTTTGCGCTTGGGCAGGCACGGCACGCCGCTTGCAGCCCACCGTGCCTGCCAACCGGTTATCGGACGGCACCGAATACCGTTGCCACCACCCCATCCGCGCCGATCAGCAGGCTGCCGTCGGGGCTGAAGACCAGCGGTTGCACCGCGCGCGGCAGTTCGCTCAGCAGTGCGCCGCTTTGCGCGTCAAGGATCACGGCGGGTGGCGCAGCCGCATCACCGCCGCCGGGAACCGACAGCACAATCAGGCTGGCGTCCGGGCTGAGGGCAAGCGAAACGAACGCATTCATCACCGGCAAAGCAAAACTGCTGGTCTGTTTCGCGCCGTCGGCGCTCAGGCGGTAGAGATGTATACTGACCTCTTCGCCGGCAATCGGATTGCCCGCCATGACTGCCAGCGTGTCGCCCGCCAGCGCAAAGGCATATATGCTGCGTTCATGCGGCAGGCTGGCGATAGTTTCCCCGGTGGCGGCGTCTGCCAGCACCACGTCCGTGCCCGGCTCGGCGACATAGACCAGCGTTTGCCCCCAGAACTGCACGCTGCTGACACGGAACAGCCGGACGACTCCGTTGATTACCAGGCGCGGTTCGCCATGCAGCGCGTCAGTCGCCCAGAGATATGCCTGTCCCGCTGTCGCCAGCGCCAGCATGTCGCCGTCAGAACTAAGACTCAGCCCAGCGGCGAAGAAGTCGAAGGCATCGTTATTGAGCGCGGCGAACAGCACATCATCCTTGTAGACATCCACGCCGCGTATCCGTGCCAGCGCCACAAGATTGCTCTCCGGATGTACCGCAACATGGGTGGCAACGCCCGCCGTGCTGGGCAAAAAGCGCACCGGCTGCCCGCTGGCAAGCGCATAGAACGTGACGCCGTTGCCGGGGTGTTCCGCAGAGCACGCCTCCGGGCGCGATGCGCCGCCTGCCACCGCCAGCAGATCGTCGCCGTACAGGGTGAGATCGCCAATGTAAGTGCCAAAAGCGCCCGCCAGCGCCCGCCGTTCACCGCTGTTCAGATCATAGGCGGCGATGAAACTTTCGCTGGTGCGATAATACAGGTACAGGCGTTCCGCACCGAACGCGGCGGTCAAGCCAACCCCATAACAGCTTGTCGCGGTGAAACGGTTGCGTACCGTGTTCGTCAGCAGGTCAAAGACGTAATATGTGCTTTCGTCCCCCTCTTGCAGATAAACCAGTGCTTCGGCATCTGCGCCAACCAGCACAGCATTGGGGATGCGGCTGCTTTCCGTAAGGTCGGGCAGGCTGTAAATCACTAATGCTGCATCCTCACGACTGCCAATGAACACAGCCGTATCGGTGATGACTGCCTGAGGCACGCGATCAACCAGCGGGGTTTCTGCCAGCAGGTCGCCGGTCAGCAGATTCCACACCTGAATGCTGGTTGTGCCTGTGTCTACCAGCGCCGCCACCGTGACCAGGGTATCGCCCGGCACAAGGCGCAGCGCCAGCAGCCGCCCGCCCTGGGCGGGGATCAGATCGCGGGTTGTGCTGCTGGTCGTGTCGGTCACTTGCAGGAATACCGCATTGCCGATTGGAGCACTGGCGCCGACCACCCAGCGCCCATCCGCGCTGACCGTGCCACCTGCCCCCATATCCGGTATCGCTACAACGCGCTGTGCGCCGCTCGCCAGATCCACCTCAATGCTGCTGCTGGCGGCGTCCTGCGCGCCGGGCTGCCGGGAGGGCAAAACCGCAGTAACCACCCCGTCGGTGTAGCCGGTCAGCCTGCCGCTGCCTACAAATGTGGCGTAACGCAGGCTGCCCATGTAGTTTGCTGCAAACGCGATGAAACCCTGTTCGTTAAGGTCGGCATCATACAGCGTTATCCCGCCTGTGCTGAGCGCGATCACCCGCGCACCGTCATCTACCACGAGCAGATCAAGCAGCGCGCCCCTGCCAATGGTCAGCAGCGGCGACAGACTGGCGGCGTTCTCCGGGCTGATCGGCACAGCGCTTGTCTGAGCGTATGCCGGGGCGAATATAAGCAGGAACAGCACAAGCAGAACGATCCTGTGTTTCATAACACCAGTTCCTTTCAACCTGACGCGAACACGCTTGACATACAGCGCCGTTTGCCCGGCGGCGCGGCATCAGGTAGGGCAGTGCCCATGCGTCGCCTGAGCGTAGGGCAGGCGCTCTTGAATCTTGCCGCCCAATACAGCATAGTAAACGATAATTGTTAAGACTCGCTTTGAGCCAGAGGAACGATCCCCATGCAACGACGACTGCTTTTGCTGATTGTGCTTGTGCTGCTGCTGACCGCCGCCCCCGCTGTGCTGGCACAGCAGGCATGCAGCGCGATACCCGGTTGTGATGACTTCTCCGGCGTGCCGCAGGAAGTCTTCGACGCCTATCCCGAACCGAATGTCACGCCGGTTGCCGTGGACGACAGCGTGCTGTATGACCGCATCTACCGCCGCGTGACGCCCGGCATGCAGATTTATGATGCGCCCGGTGGCAATCTGGTGACGACCACTGGCGGCTTCAGCTTTGTCACTGTCAAGGAAGTGCAGGGCGACTGGACACGCATTGACGCCGGGCAGTGGGTGCAAAGCAGCCAGTTGAGCGATAATGTGCTGGTCTCGCGCTTTGCGGGCGTGCTGCTGCCGGAGGAAGGGCTGGATTACCCGATGGCGTGGACGCTGCGCCACCTGCGCGCCAGCGCCAGCCCCGGCGCGGACGAATCGCCCAACAATCCGTTCTTATATCGCTTTACCCGCGTGACGCTGTATACCTATGTCGAAATTGACGGCTACCGCTGGTATCAGGTCGGTCCGCAGCAGTGGATTCACCAGTTTGATGTGGCGAAGATCACACCAATTGAACGTCCGGAAGATGTGGATACCGAACAGTGGGTCAGCATTGACCTGTACGAGCAGGTGCTGATTGCCTATGCAGGCGCAACGCCGGTGTTCGCCACGCTGATTTCGTCCGGCTTGAGCGGCTGGGACACGCCGGAAGGGCTGTTCCATGTGTACCTGCGCTACGAACGCACGACGATGAGCGGCGCATACCAGCAGCCGGACTTCTACAGCCTGCAGGAAGTGCCCTGGACGATGTACTTCGCGGGCGATGTGGCGCTGCATGGCACCTACTGGCATGAGGGCTTTGGCTACCGCGCCAGTCATGGTTGCGTGAATGCCAGCATCAGCGATGCCAACTGGCTTTATGAATGGGCACGCGATGCCTGGGATTTTGAAACCGGGCAGGGTATCGCCATTTACGTCTACAGCAGCGGGGCGTACACCCAATAACTGCCGGAGGTGCTGTCATGCTCTACCGTTTGATACTGTTCTGCGTAAGTGCGCTTGTGCTGCTGCCCGCTGCGCTGCC
>DAOTWP010000146.1:0-1964 GCA_034435675.1 Anaerolineae bacterium | reverse complement strand
CTCAGACCCGCCCCTACGCAACGGTGGCAGAGTTTTCAGACAGCCTCGCATCGTTATGAACAATGGGATCAATCCCATTTGTTGGCAATCTGATTGATTTTTCCATTAGTGTCTATCCGTAAGCCCGGACAAGGGGATGATGCAGTTTAACAAAATAATCCGGCGTTTGGGCGGACGGCTGCGCTCAGCGGGCGCAGGCACCCCTAAGCGCAGCGGCGTCCGCACCCTACCCAACATACGGTTCGTAGGGGAGGACTAAGCGCAGCGCATGTCCGCCCTTGTTCGCCGGATTTAATCGTTAAAGCGCACAATCCCCTTGTTCAGGAAAACCGGTTTATGGATCGGTTCTTGGACCACCACGTAAGCGCATCAAGCGCAGCAGCATCTGCCAGTTCCCCAGGATACGACCACTAACCGTATCCTGGTTTGCTGCTGCCTGCCGTGTGCATGACATGCTGCTACTTGACTCGCGATTCAAGTTAGGTGTATGCTCTTGATTGAACGATCAATCAAGAGGTATTGCATGGCAGAAGAAGTCAACCGCCGGGATGACATTATCGCCGCGGCGCTGGAAGTGTTCGCTGAAGTCGGCTACGCCAAGGCGACGATTAAGCAGATTGCCGAACGCGCCCAGGTCAAATCTCCGGCGCTGATTTACTGGTACTTCAAGAACAAACAGGAACTGCTGCAAGCCGCGCTGGGCAGTGTCGCGCCGGTGATCACCCAAGTGACCATGCAGAACGAACTCCTCGACCTGCCGCCGCAGCAAATGCTGCCGCACCTTGCCAGCCTGATTTTCGCCGCGCTGGAAAACCCGGCTTCCGGGCGGCTGATGCGCCTGTTCATGTCCGAAGCCATCCACAACCCTGCCAGCGTTGAGGAAATCGCCAGCAGCGGTCCGCGCATGGTGCTGGATTTGCTGCGGCGCTACTTCGCACGGCAGATCGAACGCGGCACGGTGCGCCCGCATGACCCCGAAGTCAGCGCCCGCGTGCTGATCAGCACGCTGCTGGTCTACCTGCTCGCCCGCGACATCCTGACGCCAATGGCAGCAGGCATGCCCCCGCCGCAGGAGTATGCCCAGCAGGCAGTCAGTATCGTGCTCAATGGGCTGATGCCTGATGCGCCATCCGGGTGAGCCGGCACGGGGCGTCTCTCCCTGCCCCGTTTATAGCATGAAAGCGTATAAGCGCAGTTGCAAAGGAGCCGCGTATGATCGAGCAAACTCAAAGCGCCATTCAGGTTAACGATCTCGCCAAACACTACGGGCATATCACCGCGCTGGATGGACTGAGCCTGCGTGTGCAGACGGGCGAAATCTTCGGGCTGCTGGGTGCGAACGGCGCGGGTAAAACCACGCTGATCAAAGCGCTGGTCGGGCTGCTGCATCCCAACGGTGGCACTCTGCGCGTGCTGGGGCTGGACCCGCAGCGCCAGAAACATGCCCTGCGCCGCCAGATTGGCTACATGCCGCAGACGCCCGTGCTCTACGATGATCTGTCCGCGCGGCAGAATCTGCGCTTCTGGGGGCAGGCACACCATTTACCTGATCTGGCGCGCAGGATAGACGACATTCTCGCCTTTGTTAGCCTGACCGAACGCCAGCACGACCCGGTCTACGGCTACTCCGGCGGCATGAAACAGCGCCTCTCGCTGGCGTGCGCACTGGTCCACCGCCCGCGTCTGCTGCTGCTGGACGAGCCGACCACCGGCGTTGACCCCAAACTGCGTGAGGCATTCTGGACGAGTTTCCGCCAGATGACCGCTGACGGCACCACGATTCTGCTCAGCACACACCAGATGGACGAAGCGATGTACTGTGACCGGCTGGCAGTCATGCGCGAAGGGCGCGTGCTGGCATGCGATACGCCCAGAGCGCTGCTGGCACGCGGAAAAACGCGCATGACGCTGTGGGACGGTGCGAACGCCACCACACAAACGCTCAAAGATTATCCGTCGCAGAT
>DAOTWP010000145.1:0-2642 GCA_034435675.1 Anaerolineae bacterium | reverse complement strand
ACGAACAGATCGGTCTGGTCACGCCGGTCAATCGTGAGAAGAATGGACATCGGGCGTACTCTGAGGACGATGTGTACCGGATTCTGTTCGTCATGCACCTGCGTTCGGCGGGAATGCCGATTGCGGACATCAAGCGCTATGTAGAGCTTTCCACGCAGGGCGAAAACACGGTGGACGAACGCCTGGAAATCCTTGAGGATCACCAGCGCGCCGTAGAGGCGAATATCGAGGAACTTTGTACGCACCTGGAGGTGATCCGCAAAAAGATCGCCCATTACCGCGAGTTCCACGCCAGGCGCCTGGCGCAGGAAGGTTAGGCGGCAGGCTGCTCGCTGTGAATTGAACCCGAATCGATGAACATTCCTGACTATCTGATACGAAAAATTGCTGCTGGAAATTGGTCATGCTGCTGCTGGTAAATCGCAGCGGGCAGCGGTAATCTGTTTCAGGATTAGCCATCGCTGCCTGAAAAAATACGATTGCTTCGGGCTTTACTTCCTGACGGGTCAATCATGGATTCATTCGTGGGTGAAATCGCAGCCCTTTTAGCCGCGGCTGCCTTCAGCATGACTTCGGTGTGCTACACCTTTGCCGGGCGAAAAATCAACGCGGTGACTTCCATCGCCATGAGCCTGCCCATTTCGTGGATCATGCTCATCGGCATTCACCGTCTGGCACTGGGCGAATTTCTCCCGTCCGCCGCCGCGCCGGAACGCTGGCTGCTGCTGGGCACATCCGGCATCCTGGCCTTTGTCATCTCCTCCTACTTCATGCTGAACGCCTACCAGCATATCGGGCCAAGACTGACGATGCTGATCGCGTCGTTCGCGCCGGTGCTGGGGGCGCTGCTGGCCTGGCTGTTCCTCGGCCAGAATCTGCCGCTGAATTCGATCATCGGCATCGCGGTAGTCATTTTCGGGATTCTCTGGGTGGTGGCCGAACGCAGCAAACCCAGCGCAAATCGTCCTGAACCGGACCGGCGGCGCGGTGTGCTGGAGGCATGTCTGGGCACGCTGGCGCAGGCGGCTTCCTTCGTGTTCGCCTCTCAGGGCATTTCCGGCGGATTTCCAGCGTTCAGCGCGACTCTGCTGCGCATCACCGCCGGGGTGATCGCGCTGTGGGTATTCATCGCTTTGCAGCGCAAGGTCCACCCCACAGCCATGATCTTCAGGGATGATCGCCGGTTGTTCCTGCTGCTTGCCGGGGCGGCGCTGTCTGGCCCGGTGATCGCCGGGGCACTGCTGATGCTCTCGTTTCAGTCGATCCCTGTCGGTGTGTCCACCACACTGTCGCACACCACGTCCATTATTCTGATTCCGGTAGGCTATTTCGTATTCAGGGAGCGGATCACGCCCCGCGCAGTCATCGGAACCATCGTGACACTCATTGGCATCGGCATTCTGTTCAGTTAATCGTTTTATACGCCACAGGCGAACTTTTCAGGAGGCAAACATGCGCATCGAGATCGCCAGCGAAACCGCCGCCCGGCAGCATCTGCCCCGGTTGAACGCCCTGCTCATCAACAATGTGGACAGCGGCGCTTCGATTGGCTGGCTGCCGCCCATGCAGGCAGCGGCGGCGGAGGCTTACTGGCAAAGTCGTATCCCGGAAATTGGCGCGGGCAGCCGGGTGCTGCTGTTCGCGTGGGAAGATGAGACGATTGTGGGGTCTGCCCAACTGGGCCTGGAACAACGGGAAAATGGCACGCACCGCGCCGAAGTGCAGAAGGTGATGGTGCATACGGACTACCGCCGGCGGGGGATTGCCAGGCAGTTGATGCGGGCGCTGGAAGATCAGGCTGTCCAGCATAAGCGCTCCCTGCTGTTTTTGGATACCAGCGAGGGTGATCCTGCTGAACAGCTCTATCTTGCAATGGGATACACCCGGCTCGGCGAGATTCCTGAATATGTGATTAACCCGGACGGCAGCCTGCACGGGACGGTCATCTACTACAAAATTCTGCGGTAGGCAGTCCACGAAAGGCTTCTCCAAAAACCCGTATTCAGAGCGGGACAATCTACCCCACAGACTGGCAAAGCGCGCCTCTGAACAGACCTGCCGGCGCGTCGTTTTTCGTCACGCCGGGCAGCAGCATAGCAAACGTT
Source organism: Anaerolineae bacterium (assembly GCA_034435675.1). Lineage (GTDB taxonomy): Bacteria > Chloroflexota > Anaerolineae > Aggregatilineales > Phototrophicaceae > DAOTWP01. The sequence goes on along the minus strand of DAOTWP010000145.1, from coordinate 537 downwards.
AAGGAAATGCAAGCCGCTTTCCGCTATGATGAAAAGACGACTTATTGCGAGGTGTACGGTTTCATGATACAGGAATGTTGGGCGCAGAGCGGCGAAGTTCGCCTGCATTATCTGGATAATCAGGCGGACGGTCCGGGTGTGCCGGTGGTGCTGATCCCCGGCCTGCACGGCCATGCCGATGATTTCCGGGCGATGCTGGAGGCGATTGCACCCCGACGCGCGTTCGCAGTCAGTTTGCGGGGACGCGGCAAGAGCGATGTGCCCGAAGTGGGTTATCGCTTTGAAAATCACATCAAGGATATTGCCGCGCTGGTCGATACGATTGGACAGAAAAAGGTGTGCCTCGTCGGGCATTCCGTCGGCGTCGCCTATGCCATCGGGTATACGCTGGAACACCCGGAACGGGTCGCCGCGCTGGTGCTGGCCGGTTATCCGGCGCGCTACCCGGACCTGTCCGCCGACTGGGGCCTGCGCACGATGATGCGCTATCCCAAAGAACTGTCGATGATCGCGGTGCTGGGCTTGCAGCATGAATCC
>DAOTWP010000144.1:0-38922 GCA_034435675.1 Anaerolineae bacterium | reverse complement strand
AGCCCACCAATAACCGATGTGTTTTTGTATCCCTGCTGGCGTTCCAGCTTCAGGATTTTGACAAGCGTTTCTAACGCCGATGGCATACGTTTAGTTTGTTCTCCACGCTTTACTGACCGTTGCCACCCCCAGACCTCCTGGACCGATATGGGTGCCGACGGTAGGTCCAACAAGGGTGATAATGGTATCTTTCGGCACAATGTCCGAAAGCTGCTCCTGCACTTCCAGGGCGCCCTGATAGTTATTGGTATGAATGATGGACAGGCGATCCAGCGGCGCTTCTGCACGGGCAAGTTCGAGCAGCTTTTTCGTGACTGCGCTGAAAGTGCGAATCCGCGCGGCAGGATGCACCACCCCATCACGCACATCCAGCAGGGGCTTGATCTGCAGCAGCGCACCAATGCTCGCCGCCGCCCAGCCCACGCGCCCGCTGCGCCGCAAAAACTCCATGGTCGCCAATGCCGCATACAATTTCTGGTTGGCGCGCACCCGCTTCATTGCATCAAGCACAGCATCGACATTGCCGGTTTCTGCCGCAACCTCCGCACCGATGACCACCTGCCAGCCCTGACTCATGCTCAACGTCTGGCTGTCGACCAGGCTGACCCGCTCCGGCGGCAGTTTTTGCGCGCCCAACCGCATCGAGTTGAACACGCCGCTAAGCGACGATGCAACGGCAACGACGACGACATGATCGGCATCTTCCGCCGCCTGCATGATAAACTCTTCTGCCAGGGCGGGTGGCGGCGCGGCGGTGGTCGGAAAGCTGCGCATTGCCGGGAGCTGATCGTAATATTTCTCACGGTTCAGATCAATACCGTCGTCAGCATAACTCTGCCCATCATAATTAACGTAGCAGGGCACCACAGCGATATTCCAGCGCTCGATATGCTCTGGTGACAAATCCGCTGCACTGTCTGTGACAAAGCGTATCTTCTTAAATGTCATATTTGAGTCCCATTTCACTTTCCAGGATGACGATACCCGACGCATCTGCCCCAACAAGTGCTGCGAAGGACGCGCCGTACATCGCATAGGGAAAACTGCGCCCCGGAAACTCCAGCGCCAGACGTTCCTGCAGCATGCGCGTTTGTTCGCTCATATTGGGTTTGTTCTGAAGAATTATTGTATCTTCTAAATCCACGAATTCCACTAAGAATTCAACCATGCGTTCAACTGCCTGAGCGCGCGTGCGCACCTTTTCGATGGCGCGCAGTTGCCCTTCTTCAATACTCAACAGCGGCTTGATGCCCAGCATAGCCCCCAGAATGGTATGCGAAGGGGTCAAAATCCGGTTTTGCAGCAGATAATCAATGTTCTCGACATAATAGATCGAGTAGATGCGCTCGGCAGCGCCACGCACAACCCGCACGACATCGTCCAGCGCGGTGTACTGCGCGACAGCCTTGACCGCCACCTGCACCTGCATTGCCTGTGCCGCGCATAACGCCCCGGAGTCGATGACCACAATCTCGCAGATCCCCGCAAGCTGTTTGGCAGCTTCTTTCGCATTTTGCCAACTGGTGCTCAACTCACGTGAGGCGTGAATCGATATGATTGCGTCGTGCGTTTGCGCCAACCGAACATAAACTTCGGCATATTCCGCCACGCTGGGCGGCGTGACGACCGGGGCATACGGCTCACGTGCAATCAAGCGCAGCGCCTTGTCACTGGTCAGGTCCACACCTTCACGGTAGGTTTTGCCGCCAATGCCGATCTTGTTCGGCACGATGGTAACTGCATGCTGCTCCGTGAAGTGTGGACTGGCGAAGTGCGCGTAACTATCGGTGACGATATGTGTGCTGGGCATTACTCAATACTGATCAGATAGGGATACAGCGGCTGACCCCCGTGGACGATTTCAAACTCCAAGCCGTGAAACTCGTCAGCGATTGCCTCCACAAGATCGTGCGCCTGGCGTGCATCCAGATCGCCACCATAATACAGCGTGACCAGTTCGCGCTGATGCGCGTCTGCTCCCAGCAGCAGCCCGGTAACTACACTGAGATAATCGTCAGCCGCCAGCACCAGCCTGCCGTTTAGCAGCCCAATGATTTGCCCTTCTTTGATGGGCACGCCGTCAATATCGGCATCGCGCACTGCACGGGTCACCTCGCCGCTGGCGATCTGCGCCATCGCGTCGTTCATCCCGGCGATCATCTCATCCAGCGTGACATCGCGCATGTTGTTGTAGGCGAACATTGCGCTGACCCCCTGCTGTACGGTGCGACTGGGCACCACATGGACTATTTTGTCCTCAGTCATTTTTGCAGCCTGCTGCGCCGCCAGAATGATGTTTTTGTTGTTGGGCAGCAGAATGATTTCGTCGTTCGGGAGCTGCTGGATCGCGGCGATGAAATCCTCTGTGCTGGGGTTCATCGTTTGCCCGCCGGAAATAACGGCGGCAGCGCTCAAATCATTTTTGAACAGGCGCTTCATGCCGTCACCATTGACGACGGCAATCACGGCGACCCCATCGCTCACCGGGGGGAACAGATCTTCTTCTTCCGCGCGCGCCTCACGATTTTTGACATAATCCTTATACTGACGCTGCATATTTTCGACAACAAGGTCATCCAGTTCAGCCCCGGTGCGAATGGCGTAGCTCAACGGCTCGCCCGGATCATGCACATGCACATGCACTTTGATCAACTGGCTGTCGCCCACAACAAGTGTAGACCAGCCCATGGCGTCAATATCACGGCGAATCTGATCCACATCCATGTTTTCGCCGTGCATCAAGAACTGCACATCATAGCCGTAGCCTTCTTCATCTTCCGGCTCCAATGCTTCCTGCCAGTTTTGGGTATCCATGACTGCGCCGTTCAAATGTACATTCACTGGTTCGCCGCGAATCAGCCGCAGCATTCCTTCGATGATATAAACAAACCCTTGCCCCCCGGAATCGACGACACCGGCTTTCTTAAGCACCGGCAGCAGTTCGGGGGTCCGTTTAAGCGAGGCTTTTGCTGCGTCAACCAGCGTTTCCAGCAGCACCACCAGATCAGTTTCGAGCCGCGAACGTTCAATAATCGCTTCTACCGCTTCACGCGAGACCGTCAAAATCGTGCCCTCCACCGGCTCAATCACCGCCGCATAGGCAGATTTGACCGCGCTCTGGCAGGCACGGGCAAACAAGGGGGCATCAAAGACTTCATGCCCTTCCAGCCCACGCGCAAACCCCGCCAGCAGTTGCGACAGAATGACGCCCGAATTGCCGCGCGCGCCGCGCAATGCCCCACGCGCAACCGCTGCACTCATCAAGCCGACATGTGTTTCGTCCGACTGCATGACCTCGCTATAGGCCTTGCGGATGGTCAACAGCATATTGGTGCCAGTATCGCCATCAGGGACCGGAAAAACGTTCAGCCGATTCACGGTTTCGGCATTGTGTTCAAGCCATGCCAAACCCGCTGCCAGCAACCACTTGAGCAGCGAGCCATTGCAAACGGTTCTTCTTACGTCAACGATCATGGTCAATTCCTCAGAATCAAAACACATTTATGACTCCAATGCGCGTCGCAGTTGACCAATCGCGGTCGCAATGTCCTGGTTCGCACTGAACACACTGCTCCCCGCGATCAGCACATTGGCACCTGCCTGCGCCGCGGCAGCAGCAGTGTCAGTCGTAATGCCACCGTCAACCTCAAGATCAATGCTGCGACCATGCGTGTCGCCGATCATGGCGCGGATTTCTGCGACTTTGTGCAAGGTCTGGTGGATGAGCGACTGTCCGCCAAAACCGGGATTGACAGTCATGACAATCACGGTATCGAGCAAGTACATCACTTCGGAGAGCGCGCTGGCAGGCGTATGAGGATTGATGGCGACGCCCGCTTTGCAGCCGAGTTGATGAATTGTATTCAGGGTGCGATTCAGGTTGGGGCAGGCTTCCAGATGAACACTGATAATATTTGCACCCGCTTCGGCAAAGCTGTGCAGGTGGAGATCCGGCTCGACAATCATCAGATGCACATCCAGCGGCAGTGTCGTTGCACGCCGGACTGCCTTAACAATGAAAGGACCCATAGTAATGTTGGGGGCAAAACGACCATCCATCACATCAATGTGGATTAAATCTGCACCACCAGTTTCAGCTTCCTGAATCTGCGCACCCAAGCGGGTGAAGTCTGCGGAGAGTATGGACGGTGCCACCTTGATCTGATATGACAATGTTTTTTATCCCCCTCTTAAAAGAGAACAGGGGTAATCTTACACAGTTGGCAGGGGTTTCGCAACGTGCATTCAACAGCGCCCCCGCCGTAATGTGCCGCTGCTTGTTTTAACATGGCACAGCACCCCTATATTTAACAACCCACAAGAGCCGTTTACGATCCGGCGAAACCGTGTCCGGGGATCTGCACGATGTTAAAGATTAGAGTCTGTCCGTAAACGCGGACAAGGGGCTGATGCGCTTTAAGAAGATAATCGGGTTACCGGTAGGGTTGAAGCATGCTTCAACTCTACGAAAAGCGTTATCCGATTAAATCTGGAACCTGCATAAGCCCCTTGTTCAGCAAGACCAGTCTGTGGATCGGCGCTAAGCCTAACTGTGTCCGATAATCCACTTAGGCTGGTAGCAGTCTTCCAGAAGCGTGATTTCCTCTGGTGTAAGTTTAATGTCGAGCGCGCCAATGGCATCGTCGAGGTGCTGCATTTTGCTGGCACCGATAATCGGGCTGGTAATGCCGGGCTTGTGCAGCATCCACGCCAGCGCAATCTGTGCCGGTGCTGCGCCGCGCTGCTGCGCCAGCGCCACCACGCGATCCACAATGTCGAAGTCGTTGTCCTGATAATACATGTTGTCTGCCAGCGGGTCGGCACTGGCACGGGGGGTGGGCTTTTGCCCGTCACGGGTGCGGTTGCCCGCCAGGAACCCCCGCGCCAGCGGACTCCAGGGGATAATACCAACCCCCTGATCCAGGCAATACGGAATCATCTCGCGTTCTTCTTCGCGGTAGACCAGATTGTAATGATTCTGCATCGAGACAAAGCGCGTCCAGCCGTGTTGGTCGGCAATGTGCTGCGCTTTAGCCAACTGCCATGCGAACATGCTGCTCGCCCCGATGTAGCGCGCTTTGCCCGCGCGGACGACATCATGCAGCGCTTCCATTGTTTCTTCAATCGGGGTCTGGTAATCCCAGCGATGAATCTGGTAGAGGTCTACATAGTCCATGCCCAGACGCTTGAGCGAGGCATCAATCGAATCCAGAATGTGCTTGCGGGACAAGCCGCCCTGATTCGGCTTCTGCCCCATCTGGAAATAGACCTTTGTGGCGACGACGACTTCATCACGCGGGGCAAACGCCTTCAACAGCCTGCCCGTGACTTCTTCGCTGACACCCAGGGAATACATGTTGGCAGTATCGAAGAAGTTGATGCCCGCTTCCAGCGCGCGCTGCACAAACGGGCGTGCGGCTGCCTCGTCCAGAATCCACGGGCGCCAGTTGGGATCGCCGTAGGTCATCATGCCCAGACATATACGCGATACTTTCAAGCCGGTTCTGCCAAGATTGAGATAATCCATTACAGCCCTCCTGAACGATGGTTGCCTGCCTGATAATGCCACGTTCTGCGCTGCCTGCCAAAGACCAATCGCGGTGTGTGGTTGACGCTGATCGGGCAGATGGCGCATAATCGGCGGTGGTTTTCTGAGAATACGCCTTATTTTGGAGCTACAGCAGCATGAGCGAACTTTTTGATATTTCCGGGAAGATTGCCATTGTCACCGGCGCATCACGCGGAATTGGGCAGGCAATTGCCGAACGTATGGCAGAAGCGGGCGCGAAAGTGGTTATCAGCAGCCGCAAGCTGGACGGGCTGGAAGCCGTGGCGGCAGGCATCCGTGCGAAGGGCGGCGACGCCACCCCGGTCGCCGCGCATAATGGTGACCGTGAAGCGCTGCACAATCTGGTTGCCAGAACTGTTGAGGTCTACGGTGGGCTGGATATTCTGGTCAACAACGCAGCGACGAACCCGCACTTCGGTCCGATCCTGGATGCGCAGGACAGCATGTGGCAGAAAACGATCGAAGTGAATCTGATGGGCAACTTCTGGCTGACACAGGCGGCAGTGGTCGAAATGCGCAAACGCGGCGGCGGCAAGATCGTCAATGTTGCGTCCATCGTCGGCATTCGTCCAGGCGCGTTTCAGGGCATTTACAGCGTCACCAAAGCGGGCGTTATCAGCCTGACGCGCACGCTGGGCGTTGAGCTTGCCGGGGACAATATTCAAGTGAACGCGATTGCACCGGGACTGGTCAAAACCAAGTTCGCCGAGGCGATCTGGAGTAACGAAGTGCTGCACAACGAAGTGTTGAAACGTACCCCGCAGGGACGTATGGGCGAACCGGACGACATCGCGGGGCTGGCGGTCTTTCTTGCGTCGCCCGCAGCCAATTTCATTACCGCGCAGGTCTTCACTGCCGACGGCGGGCTGACCGCGTTAACCTTCTAAAAACCAGTGGCAGCAAGGGCGCGCCGGGGGTGTGCCCACCTGTTGATGACACCAGCAACGAGAGGAAACGGCTTTGCGTTTTGTGCTGTACACCGAACTGAGCGTGGCACAATGTATGAGCGCCCTGAACGAACGGCTTCAGGTGAAGGGCACCAGCAGCCGCCCGGCGCTGGTCGGCTGGACGGAGAAGGAAGGCTACTTCTCTGTTGCCGTTTCGTCTGATGTCGGCTGGCGTGCGCTCCAGTTTGGGCGCACAACACGGCTGCGCGGGCAGGCAGTGCGCGACAAGTCACTGGGCGCAACCGTCATCAAAGGGTTCGTGCCAGAAGGGCTTGCGCCGCGCTCACAGCTCCTGTTATTTGGCGGCACAGCAGCGCTGGGACTGATTATGTTCCTCAGCGGTAACATTTTTCTGGCGCTGCTGATTGTGCTGACGGTCGGGGTGTTCTTTATCCCGTTTATGGGAGATCGCAACAACAGCGATTATCTGCTCAAGGAACTCAGACGGCTGCTTCAGGCGAAGGACAAGCCGCCCAAACCCGCTATCCTGAAATCGGCGGCGGCAAAACCGGCTGCCGGTAAGCCCGCCCCAGCGAAACCGGTGGGTGTCAAGCCAGCAGGGGTAAAGCCGGGCGCTGCCAGAAAACCAGCGCCCAGACGTTAGCACAGCAGTGATTACAGGTCGTGGGTGCTGCGAATATGCGCCAGCAGCGCGGCTGCACCCTTCTTGACCAGTTCGTAAACCTGATCGAACTTGCGGTTGTAGTACGGATCGGGGACTTCATCCACAGACAGGGTTTCCACTACATTGGCATAACTGAGGAACAGCTCGACTTCGACGCTGTCCATTTCCGGTCCGGTGGGCATCATACGCATGACGTCGCGCAGATTTTCCTTGTCCATTGTCAGGATATAGTCGAAGCGGGTGAAGTCCTGCGGGGTGAACTGGCGCGCACGCCCTTGGTAGTCAATATTATGCTCGCGCAGCACCCGCAGCGTACCGGAGTGCGCGCGTTCGCCAACATGCCAGCTTCCCGTCCCGGCGGAGTCAATGCGTATCTTGTCGGCAAGTCCGGCTCCCTTGACCATCTCCGCAAAGACCGCTTCTGCCATCGGTGAACGGCAGATGTTCCCCAGGCAAACGAACAACACGTTAATCATCGCAACCTCGAAGCATGATTTCCGCATATGGACTATGCAAATGACTATACCTGCTGCTGCTGGCGCTGACCAGTCTGCATTCGAGGAGAAGCTGCCGAATTCCTGCCTTCACAGCCGACCCCTTCGCTACTACTACCACTACCACCCTAGGGGTGTGGTAGTGGTAGTAGTATGCGAGTAGTGGGCGAACCGGTAATAGACTGAGGTAGTGGGGCTTGCTGAGCCATCCACCACTGCTGTCCCGGTCATGGTTTACGGGGCTGCGCCGTGTTAGAACAGCCCAACCACGCTGCCGTCTTCGTCAATGTCCACGCGCTCGGCGGCAGGGCTAGCGGACAAGCCCGGCATGGTGCGCATCTCGCCGCACAGCGGGTAGATGAAGCCTGCGCCGACACTCGCGCGCACTTCGCGGATGGGCAGCGTAAAGCCCGTTGGCGCCCCTTTGAGATTCGGGTCATGGCTCAGGCTCAGGTGCGTTTTCGCCATGCAGATCGGCAGGTTGCCATAGCCGCTTGCCTCGTAGTCACGAATCTGGCGTTCTGCCAGCGGCTCAAAGGCGACATCCTTCGCGCCGTAAATCTTCGTGGCGATTGCCTCAATCTTCGCCTTGATCGGCAGGTCAACGTCATACAGGAACTTGAATTCGCTCGGCTCTGCGGCTGCCTGCACAACCATTTCCGCCAGCTCAATCGCGCCTGCGCCGCCTTCCGCATGATGCCGCGACACGGCAGCGCCCAGCGCGCCTGCTTGCTGCGAAATGCGCTTGATTGCGTCCAGTTCTTCCGGGTGGTCGGTGGCAAAGGCATTGATGCAGACCACCGGGGTAACGCCATGCTGTTTCACATTCTCAATGTGTTTAATCAGGTTCGCCGCGCCCGCTTCCACATCCGCGACATTGAGTTCCAGGAGCTGCGGCGGCAGATCTTTGCCCGCCACAATGCGGTAGCGCCCGCTGTGTGCCTTGAGCGCCCGCACGGTCACCACCAGCACGGCGGCATCCGGTTTCAGCCCGCTGTAGCGGCATTTGATATTGAAGAACTTCTCCGCGCCGATGTCTGCCCCGAAACCAGACTCGGTAATCAGGTAATCGCCGCATTTGATGGCGATCAGGTCGCCCAGAATACTGCTGTTGCCGTGGGCGATGTTGGCGAACGGACCCGCATGGACAATTGCCGGGGTGTTTTCCAGTGTCTGCATCAGGTTGGGACGCAGCGCCTCTTTCATCAGCACGGTCATTGCGCCTGCCGCGCCAATATCCTCGGCAGTTACGGGCTTCTTGTCGTTGGTGAAGCCAATGACGATCCGCCCGAAGCGTTCGCGCATGTCCTTTAATGAAGTCGTCAGCGCCAAAATCGCCATCACTTCGCTGGCAACGGCGATGTCAAACCCGGTCTGGCGAATGACACCGCCTTCCGTTTTGCCGCCCAAGCCCACGATGATGTCGCGCAGGGCGCGGTCATTGACATCCATTACGCGCTTCCAGGTGATGCTGTCGGTATCAATATTCAGCGGATTGCCGCGCATCAGCTTGTTGTCAATCATCGCTGCCAGCAGGTTGTTGGCAGCAGTCACCGCATGAATGTCCCCGGTCAGATGCAGGTTGAAGGTTTCCATTGGCACCACCTGTGAATAGCCACCGCCTGCCGCGCCGCCTTTGATGCCAAAGGTCGGACCCTGTGACGGTTGGCGCAGGGTGATCACTGAACGCTTGCCAATGTGCTTCATTGCCTGCCCCAGACCAACAGTGGCAGTCGTTTTGCCTTCGCCCAGTGGGGTAGGGGTGATAGCAGTCACATCAATATAACGTCCATTCGGGCGGTCTTTCAGTTTGTCCAGCACATCCATACGCAGCTTGGCAACGTAGGGGCTGCCATAGAGATCAAGGTCCTCTGGTGTTAAACCCATCAGTTCCGCAATCTCATGAACGTGTTTGAGGGTCGCCTGCTGGGCAATTGCGAGGTCAGAAAGCATGAGACATTCCTTCCAATTTTTCGAAAATAAGCACTGCGCATTGTCCGGGTGCTGCCCGCTGCTGCGCGGTGAGCGGCAAATGAATCTTCACCTGAGTCTAACAGAATGTGGCAGATTTGCCCTGTGATGAGTGGGCAAAAAATTAAGGAAGGACGTTACCACCGCCGTACCAACGCGGCGCCGCGACCGCAGCCAAACCAACGCCTGCCCTACGCAAAGGCTGCGTCTTTCCGCACCGACGTGCGCGTCCCGAAAGCATTAAGAAAACATGGTCTGCTTGGTCTGCATGCCAAAACAAATCAGGTGTACGATATGCGGTGGGAAACACAACCTACCTCCACGCGGTTTCACATGTACGGGGCTGCAAGTCGACAAGCTGAAGCCGCCACCGCGCGTCAGGTGTGCTTGTGCACAAGTATCTAGCCGGGCGTTGGTTATCCACTCAGGAGTGGTGACACTTTATGCAACATGCTTTCAACCAAAGCGCAGTGGAAAGAGCCAATTTCCACCATTTCATTATGGATATTGCCTGGTTCGGGGTGGCGCTGGCAGCCTCCTCACGCTTCATGCAGATTTACGCGATCCGCATGGGCGCGACTCCCATGGAAATCGGCTGGCTGACATCTCTGCCGGCAATTGTGCTGTTGTTTGCCAATGGCTTGAGTGGGTGGTGGCGTCGTCGTTTTGACAATTCCACACAGGCGATTTTGCTGCCCTCGCTGGGGTTTCGCTTCATCTTCCTGCTGCCTGCGCTGGCACCTTTCTTCCCTGCGGAGCTGCGTCCCCTATGGCTGATTGCCGCCGTCACACTGCCCGCGCTGCCACAGGGTATTGCGGCGTCGGTGTTCGTGCTAATGCTGCGTGAGGCTGTCAGCGAAAAAGACCTGACCCGCCTGCTGGCACGGCGTACTGTCTGGATGAACATCACCACAGGGGCTGGCGCGCTGGCATTCGGCGGGCTGCTCATGCTGGTGCCATTTCCTTATAACTACCAGATCATGTTCCTTGTCTCCTTCATTTTCGCCATGGTCAGCCAGTGGCATGTGCTCAAGGTACAGGCGCTGACCCCTGTCGAAACGCCGGACACAGCACAGCCTCCGATACGTATCTGGCGTTCGCGTGAATTTCTGGGCGTGGCGTTTGTGCTGCTGGTGACCTACATCGGGTTTTACTCGGTATTTGCTGTCACGCCGCTGCACCTTCAGCACACGCTCGGCGCAGAAGAGGGCTTCATGGCACTGTACGGCGTTGTCGAACTGCTGGCAGGCGTCCTTGCAGCGGCATACAGCAACCTGTTGATTCAGCGGTTGGGCACACGCAATGTTACCGCAATCGGCATGTTGATCATCGGCGTGGGCACGCTGCTGCTGGCAGTCGCGCCAAACCTGTGGATTACACTGATTCCTGCCGCGCTGATCTGGGGCGCGTGGACGATGGTCACCATTGGGGTATTCGGCTATTTTGCGCAGCGCACGCCAGCGCACGACATTCGCTATAACATCGCCTTTCATCAGGTTGTGTTTCTGGCAACCTTCATCGGACCCATGCTGGGCAGCGCGCTGGCAGAGCACGGCGTTTCGCTGATCATCGTCATGCTGCTCGGTGGTTTGGCGCGTTTTGGGGCAGGGGCGCTGCTTCAGGAACACTGGTTTGGGCTTGCCGCGCGGCGCCGCGTTCCACAGCAAGTTCCAGAAGGGGCAGGGGACTGAGTCAAGCGTTCGCTGCCTGCCAGGTTAGCCCGCACGTCAGGGCTGACGGTCTGCGCTGGCGGCGTCAGGCACTCTGGAATGCGGTGGTCATGGTGGGCATTGGAGTCGGTGGCGGCGTCAGCGTTGCCTGCGGGTTGGGGGTCATCGTCGGCGGCGGCGGCGAGGTCGGTGATGGTGTCAGGGTTGGGGCGGGGGTGACGCTGGGCGCTGGCGTAAAGGTGCTTGTCGGAGTGGGCGTCGGGTTGACCGGCACAATCACATCGTCACGCATATAGGCTTCTTCAATGAGGCGGGTTTCCGGGCGTAAATCCACCAGATACCATGCGCTGCCTGCACTGGCACGCCCTTTAACACAAACGACCGTGCCTTCATTGTAAGCGGTAATCACGGCAGCATCCGTACTGGGAGCAATCCGTACATTAGCGTTTGCCACCACCACCACAAATTCCTCGCAGGGCGGGATAGGCGTAAACGAGGGGCGTGCGGTGGCAAGCTGCCCGCCTGTTTCCTGAATGCGCCGTTCTGCCGTCGCGGTGCTGACCACCACCGCGCGCTCAGTCGCCTCAACCACGCCCTGCCCACCCGTGCGCACAAAATTCTGCAATCCCGTCCAGACATAATACGCGCCAAAGACCAGCGCAATGCCGACCACAAACACGATCCAGGCTGGCGGGCTGTTTCTGGCTCTCATGGCTGCCGCATCGTTCACCGACCTATGCGGTCAGTTGTAACAGCAAGGCGGCGAAATTGCTACCGCGCGCCTGCCCGTATTGCCTGTACGGAGGGCAAACGTCAGGTTTTACCCGTTCGCTGTGCCGGACGTATCCTGCATTTCCAGCAGGGTGCGAATGCGGCTGAGCAGCACCTGGTGATCGACGGATTTGGTCATAAAATAGTCAACCCCCGCCTCGATTGCCGCCTGACGGTCTTCTTCACTTTCCAGCGCCGTAAGCATCACAATTGGAATATGTCGTGTGTCGGATTGCGTCTTAAGAATCTCGCAGACCTCGTATCCGCTCATCCCTGGCATACGTGCGTCCAGTAGAATCAACGCGGGTTTTTGGTGTTCAACGAGCCGCAGCGCTTCGTCGCCCCGTGCGGCAACGAGCACCCGGTAGCCTTCCAGTTCCAGAAGCGCCTGCATCATTTCCTGATTCAGCAGTTCATCTTCCACAAGCAATATCAAGGGTGGAGTATGGCTGGCAGCAGTGTTCAAACGACAGTCCTTTCGTAAACGTTATGTTCGGCAGCGCTTGCTTGTAGACAGGCTCCTGTAATGATTCTATCCGAAACCAGGGCTGCATAGTGTGGAAATACTATGAAATTTCGCTTTCAAGATTGCAAATGTGGACCGTGTGTTGGGCAGGTAGTTGCCGAATACCTATTCCATGATAGAATAGCCCTTATGTACCTGACACCTGATGAGACACTATTGGGGTTGCTCCAAACAGCGCCGCAGCATGGGTATCAGCTTCTGGAGCATTTCCGGCGTGATGACCGGCTGGGGCATGTCTGGAAGTTGAGTACCAGTCAGCTTTATGCCGTCCTGAAACGACTCGAACAGCAAGGCATGATTGCCGGAATGCAGATCGAAACGGACAACGCTCCCCCGCGCACCGAATACCATCTGACGCCAGCAGGGGCAGAAAGGCTGCATGCGTGGCTCTACGACTCGTCGCCGTCCGCCAGTGTGCGGCGCGTGCGCGTGGAGTTTCTCAGCCGACTGTATATTGCCCGCCTGCTGGGGCTGGATGCAGCGCCCATTGTGGGGCAGCAGAAAACCATGTGCATGCAGCACCTCGCTGAACTCAGGACGGAACTGGCGCATACAAGCCAAGGTATTGACCGGCTGGCGGTGGCATTGGTGATAGCCCAGCTAGAGGCAATCATTCACTGGATTGACACGGTTGGGATGCAGCGCTAAAGCCGCACTCTATTGCTAAGCGGCATCAATGCAATCTGATTAAACCATTTCCATCATTGCTAGGTGTCCGACAAGAAGGGAATGACACCCGATGCCCTTGTCCAGCCCTCACCCCCGCCCCCTCGCCCAGCCGCAAAGCGGCGTTCGGGAGCGGGGGACTGAGGGGGTGAGGGCTGTATCTGAGCAGTCAACTTAACCTTGTTGGTGTGCCAGGTGTTTTGGGGCAAAGCCTGCTTCGTCCTGAGTGCCAGACCGCTTATGCGGAGTCAATGCGGATTCTATTATTAGAGCATGGAGGTAATACAACATGCGTTTGAGAGCACGACTAACAGGCTTGCTGATGATGATTCTCTGGATGGCACTGTCGCTGCTGCCCTCGCAGGCGCTGCCCTTGCAGGCGCAGGGGCAAACCCTGCTGGTGTTTGCAGCAGCATCGCTGACCAATGCCTTTGAGGAAATCGGCACAGCATTTGAGGCGCAGCACTCCGGCATTGAAGTGTTATTCAATTTTGGCGGCTCCTCCACGCTGGCAACCCAACTCAGTGAGGGCGCGCCGGCAGATGTGTTTGCCAGCGCCAATAGTACGCAGATGCATGTCGCACAGGAAGCAGGGCGTATCGGCAGCGCCCCGCTGATCTTCGCCCGCAACCGCCTGGTGCTGATTGTACCCGCAGATAACCCGGCGAGTATTCAAAGTCTGCGTGATCTGGCATTGCCGGGCGTGGCGCTGGTGGTGGCTGCCCCCGGCGTGCCGGTGCGCGACTACACCGACACCATGCTGGCAGGGCTGGCAGCCGACCCCGGCTATGGGGAAAGCTACCGCGAAGCCGTGCTGGGCAATATCGTTTCTGAAGAAGACAACGTGCGGCAGGTTGCGGCGAAAGTGGCGCTTGGCGAAGCAGATGCGGGCATTGTCTACCAGTCGGATGTCACACCGGATATCGCCGCTGATGTGCTGGTGTTGCCCATTCCCGATGCGGTCAACACAATTGCCACCTACCCGCTTGCCACAACCAGTGACAGCGCTGTCCCGGACCTCGCTGCCGAGTTCATCAGTCTGGTACTGTCAGACGCCGGGCAGGACATTCTGGAAGGCTGGGGCTTCATTTCCGTGCGCATCCCCACGCTGCCCGCCACCGTCACACTGCCCGCCGCCGGGCTATTCACGCTGGATGGGCAGGTACTCAATCCTCTGACTCTGAGCGCCGAGCAGTTGCGCACTGACTTCACCCCACACACGCTGGAGGTGACATATCTCAGCGGCGAAGACACCATCAGCGCCACGTATACGGGCGTGCTGCTGTGGGATTTGCTCAGCGCGGCGCAGCCCAACTATAACGCCAATGTGCGTAATGATCGGTTGAGCATGCTGCTGGTCGTGACCGGCAGCGACGGCTATCAGGCAGTGGTTGCGCTCGCAGAGATAGACCCGGAATTTGGGGACAAACCGGTTTTGCTGGCATATGACGAAAATGGAACGCCCATCAGTGATGACCTCGGCGGGCTGCGGCTGGTCGTGCCTGGGGATGAACGCGGCGGGCGTTATGTGCGCGGCGTTGCCAACATCAGCCTGCGCGACGCCCCCGCGGTTAGCAGCACATCCGGCGAATAACAGGAGTACGCTTGAGCGATTTTCTACGGACACTGCGACTGATGCCGCGCCGTATCGGGGCAGTGCGGGCACTGTACAACCTCTGGATACTGTTTGCCGGGGGAATTGGGCTGCTGTTTCTGGGGCTGCCGGTGGCTGTGCTGGTGCTGCGCGCACTGTTGGGCGCTGGCTTTCCGTCAGATTCAGCAGCACCGATTCTGGATGCCATTACCCTGAGTTTATGGACAACGCTCTGGACAGTGCTGGTTACGCTGCTGTTTGGCACGCCGCTGGCGCTGATCTTTGCGCGCTGGCGTTTTCCCGGCAAATGGCTGTTGAACATCCTCGTCGAACTGCCGATTGTGCTGCCGCCTGCTGTCGCCGGGCTGGCACTGCTGACCACGTTTGGCAGGCGCGGCACTTTCGGTCCAGCGCTGGAGCTGCTGGGCATCAGCCTACCCTTTACGACAGCGGCAGTGGTCATGGCGCAGACGTTTGTCTCCGCGCCGTTTTTCATTCGCTCCGCACAGCTTGGCTTCCAAAATATCCCGCGCGAAATTGAAGACGCGGCGCGTGTGGATGGCGCCAGCACATGGGCGCTGTTCTGGCTGGTGCTGCTGCCGCTGGCACGGCGGGCGCTGGCGGCAGGGCTGATCCTCTGTTGGGCGCGGGCGCTGGGCGAATTCGGCGCAACAATCCTCTTCGCCGGCAGCCTGCAAGGGCGCACGCAGACCATGCCGCTGCTGGTCTATAACATTCTCGAACGCGACATTGACGCCGCCATCTGGACCGGCGTGCTGCTGATTGTCACCGCGCTGCTGGCGCTGCTGCTGGCACGCTGGCTGCTGCGCGAGGACAACCGCCACACTGCCGGGCTGCCCTGAACCCGATTATTGCCCTGCCCTGTAACCCGTGCTATCATCAATAATCGAACGCTCGTTAGATTATTTACCGTTTGGAGAATACAGCTATGGTTTCGGTGTCACAATTGCATGCGGGTGTCAGTTTTGAACTGACCGACGAGCAAAAAATGCTGCAAAAGATGGCGCGTGACTTCGCTGCCAACGAAATTATCCCGGCTGCCGAAGAACATGACCATCACGCAAAATTCCCGGAAGCAATTTTCCACAAGGCACGCGAACTCGGTCTGACCAACATGAATGTCCCGCAGGAATACGGCGGGGTGGGCGCGTCGGTGCTGGAAGAATGTCTGGTAGCAGAAGAACTTGGCTACGGCTGCACGGGTATCAGCACCAGCGTCAGCACCAACCACCTTGGCGCACTGCCCATTATCCTGGCAGGCAGCGAAAAGCAGAAGCACTACTGGCTTGGTGAACGACTGGTCAATCAGGGGCAGTTTGTCAGCTATGGGGTGACCGAAGCAGCAGCGGGCAGCAATGTGGTCGGCATCCAGACCCGTGCAGAACGTAAGAACGGGCACTATATCATCAATGGCAGCAAGACCTTCATCACCAACGCCAGCCATGCCAATTTCTTCACAGTGTTCGCCAAAACAGACCTCAATGCCGGTCATCGCGGCATGTCTGCCTTTGTGATTGAACGCGATGCCCCCGGCGTCAGCATCGGCAAGAAGTTCGACAAGATTGGGCAGCGCGCCAGCGACACCGCCGAAATCGTCTTTGAGAATGTCGAAGTCCCGGCGGAAAACATGCTCGGCGAAGAAGGCAAAGGCTTTTACCTGGCGATGAAAGTCTTCGATTACAGCCGTCCCGGTGTTGCGGCGGCGGCAGTAGGCTTGCAGCGCCGCGCGCTGGAAGAAAGCGTCAAGTATGCCCGTGAACGTGAGGCATTCGGCGTGCCGATTTACCAGCATCAGGCAATCGGGCACAAGATCGCCGACATGGCAATCAACTATCAGGCATCGCGCCTGCTGGTCTGGCAGGCAGCGGCGGCAGTAGACAGCGGCACGCCGCACCCCACCTACGCAGCATATGCCAAGGCGTTTGCCGCCGACATGGCGACCAAAGCCGCCGTTGATGCCGTGCAGGTTTTCGGTGGGTACGGCTATATGAAGGAATACCCGGTCGAAAAACTGCTGCGCGATGTTAAGATTTTCCAGATCTACGAGGGCACCAGCGAAATTCAGCGCAACATCATTGTGCGCGAACTGTTCCGCGGCTAGCCCCTTTAGCCAGCGAACTTGCGCCCGCCGCGGCAGGCTAAGCCACCAGCCGTATGAAATCCACCACGCCTGTTCGCGTGGCTGTGCCAGGGTTGGCTGCCCCAAAATGCGCCTGTTTAGTGCTCGCGTTCCATGGGCGCGGTTGGCACCGTGACTTAGCAGTTGGCATTGTAACAACCTTAGCCTACAATGACGGGCTGAGGTTGTTTGTTTTTTGCAGATGCTAACGACTCCACATGTCCTATTCGTGGTAGTGTAAGAAGTATAATAAAATGAAGATTGTGCAATTTACGAATTTGATACCATTGAGCACGTTCTGAATTTCCGTTTCCGGTATCATGAGTAGAGAGACATCGCCGACATGTCCGACGAGCCAAAACCCAACGGGAATACCCGCTATCTGAACCAGTCATCGGGCGCGTCACAGATGCCCCCGCGGCAAACTTCGCCGCTGGATTATGTACCCTGGGTGATTGAATTCCGCATAGTAGGCACTGCATCCACACTACAAGTTAAGGTCAGCGAGTCAATGGTCATTGGTCGTCAGGACAAAAACCAGCAGCCGCTCGATGTGGATTTGACCCCTTTTGGCGCACTGGAAAAAGGGGTCTCGCGGCGGCATGCGATGATTATGGCAAGTGACAATCGCATTACTATCAAGGATTTGGGCAGCGCCAACGGCACCTATCTGAATGACCATGCGCTGACGCCATGGCAGGAGTACAAACTGCGGCATAATGACCGCCTGGCATTCGGCAGGCTGCAAGTGCAGCTTTTGTTTGCGGTCGTGCCCGCTAGCGCCGAAACCAGCGCACCCAAACCCACGAACCAACCAGCGCCGCTTGCCGTGCCCGTGATCGGCAGTGGTCAGCACATTCTGGTGGTTGAAGACGACCCGGATGTTGCCAACGTCTTCGGAATGATTCTGCGCCATGCGGGCTTCAAGGTAACGGTCACTAACACCGTATCCACCGCCATGAATGCTGTCGCGGGGGAAATGCCCGACATGGTCGTCCTCGACCTGATGCTGGCAGACATGAGCGGGTTGGAACTGGTCAAGTATGTGCGTTCGCAGGACAGCGGGCGCGAAATCCCGATCATTGTCGTATCCGGTGCGACGGGCGGCTTCCAGAAGAACCAGGCATTGCAGGCAGGGGTGGATGTGTTCCTCGGCAAGCCTATTGGCATCGATGAACTGATTCATTCTGTCGGGGACGTTCTCAAACGACGCTCACGCTCCGAGGAAGACCCCACACGGCGCATCACCTGAGGTGTACCGCCGCCAGAATGTTCTTTTTTAAAACTGTTTTAGGCAGGTGCTATCGCCCTTGACTTTATGAGGGCAGGATGTTACCATGCCAAACCTCAAACGCAGTGTGCATCCTCCATAAGTGAGGCAATGCGGCACTGAATCGAGTAATTATGACGAAAGCGCGCAGCCATGTTGGGTTGTTCAGTAGCTCGTCATGAAAGTGGCAGATATGCGGGCGTTCTTGTCATAGATACGCCCGTTTGCGTGCCTGAAAACAGGTTAACCTAAACGGGCAATCAGGCGACAGCGCCAACATTATTGGAGAGAGTTATGCCAACCATCAATCAGCTAGTGCGCAAAGGGCGTCGTTCCAAGACCAGCAAGACCAAAGCGCCCGCGCTGCAATACACGTTTAATGCCTACAGCCAGAAGCGCACCCGCCGTCGTAAGGGCGCGCCGCAGAAGCGCGGGGTCTGCACGCAGGTGCGTACCATGACGCCCAAGAAGCCCAATTCCGCGCTGCGTAAGGTTGCACGTGTGCGCCTGACCAACAATATCGAGGTCACAGCGTATATTCCGGGCGAAGGGCACAGCTTGCAGGAACATAGCGTGGTGCTGGTGCGCGGTGGACGTGTGAAGGACCTGCCCGGTGTGCGCTATCACATCGTGCGCGGCACACTGGACACTGACGGCGTGAAAAACCGCCAGCAGGGACGCAGCAAATACGGGGCAAAGCGACCCAAACAGGGCGCGGCGGCTGTTCAGCAAAAAAAGAAGTAAGGTAAGAAGGAAGCTTAACGATGCCTAGAAGAAATCGTCCACCTAAACGGGTGATTGAACCGGACAAGCGCTATAACAACCTGCATCTGGCAATGTTTACCAACCGGATGATGTACGGCGGCAAAAAGAGTACTGCCCAGAACATCATTTACACTGCGATGCAGATTATTGAAGAACGCGCCAAACGCGACCCGGTTGAAGTGTTTGAAACCGCGCTGCGCAATGTCACGCCAGCAGTTGAAGTGAAACCGCGCCGCGTGGGGGGGTCCACTTATCAGGTGCCGATTGAAGTCCCCTTTGATCGCGGCGTATCGCTGGCAATGCGCTGGCTGCTTCAGAATGCGCGCAACCGCAACGGGCGCAGCATGGAAGAAAAACTGGCAGCAGAACTGCTGGATGCCTTCAACGGGCAGGGTGCATCTGTTAAGAAGAAGGATGATACCCACCGCATGGCTGAAGCTAACCGTGCGTTTGCGCATTTCCGCTAGCCGCAACACCCCCTGGCTAAATTGTTTTGGGGGTTATCGATCAACAGAATGAAACGAGAAGACCCGGTAGACCAAGCATGGCGAAAAAAGGCGACAAACCCGATCTCACCAACGTAAGAAATATTGGGATCATTGCTCACATTGATGCGGGTAAGACCACCACGACGGAGCGTATCCTCTATTACACCGGCATGGTGCATCGTATCGGCGAGGTGCATGAGGGCGCTGCGACCACTGACTATATGGAGCAGGAACGCGAACGCGGCATTACCATTACCGCAGCGGCGGTGACCTGCTTTTGGAGCCACAACGATCAGGAATACCAGATCAACCTGATTGACACCCCCGGTCACGTAGACTTCACCGCCGAAGTGCAGCGTTCGCTGCGCGTGCTGGACGGTGGCGTGATCGTTTTCGACGGGGTTGCCGGTGTGGAACCACAGTCCGAAACCGTGTGGCGTCAGGCAACCACCTATGGCGTTCCGCGCATGTGCTTCGTCAACAAAATGGATCGCACCGGCGCGAATTTCCAGCGCTGTGTTGACATGATTGTTGACCGGCTGCATGGCAACCCAGTGATTATCCAGTTCCCCTATGGCGAGGGCGCGGACTTCAAGGGCATTGTTGACCTGCTGACCATGGAACTGGTTACTTACAGCAACGACGAAGGCACAGACATCCAGCATGTAGCAATCCCGGAAGCGATCCGCGAAGAGGCAGAAACGCGCCGGGCAGAGATGATCGAAAAGATCGTCGAAACCGATGACGCACTGATGGAGAAATATCTGGAAGGCGAAGAGCCATCCGTCGAAGCGCTGATTGCCGCACTGCGTGCTGCCTGCATCAGCAACATTGCGCAGCCAGTGATTTGTGGCTCTGCCCTGAAAAACAAGGGGGTCCAGATGATGCTGGATCGCATCTGCGATTTCCTGCCATCTCCGCTGGATATTCCTCCCGTGAAGGGTATTCATCCCAAAACCGATGCCGAAGTCGTGCGCCACGCGACGGACGACGAGCCGTTTTCCGGGTTGGTCTTCAAGGTGCTGACGGACCGTTTCGGCACATTGTCGTTCATCCGCGTTTATTCCGGCGTCCTGCGTACATCGACAACAGCGCTGAACAGCACGAAGAACGAAAACGAACGCATCGGGCGTATCGTCCGTATGTTCGCAGACAAGCGTGAAGACACCGAAGAAGTTCATGCCGGGGACATCGCCGCAATTATCGGGCTGAAGACTACCTTCACCGGCGACACACTCACTGATCCTTCCAAACCGGTAGTGCTGGAGAAGATCAGCTTCCCCGAACCCGTGATTGAACTGTCCATCGAGCCTGAAAGTAAGGCAGATCAGGACAAGCTGGGGCAGTCGCTGCGCCGTCTGGCAATCGAAGATCCGACCTTTAAATATGAGGTCGACAGCGCGCTGGGGCAAACCAAAATCAAGGGCATGGGTGAGCTGCACCTTGAAGTGCTGGTTGACCGCATGATGCGCGAAGATGGAGTCAAGGCGAAAGTCGGGCGTCCGCGCGTGGCTTACCGCGAAACCATTACCCGTTCTGTGCGTGAAGACACCACGTTCAAGAAACAGACCGGGGGTTCCGGTCAATATGCGCGCGTTGTCTTTGAGTTTGAACCCCTCAGCGACGAAGAACTGAAACTCGCCGAAGACGGTGTTTATCTGGTCAATGAAACGCGCGGTGGTTCTGTCCCGGACAACTTCGTCAAACCTGCGTTCCGCGGTGTGCGTGATGCCGCCGTTGGCGGTGTCATCGCCGGGTATCCCGTGGTGGGCGTCAAAGCCAAACTGGTTGACGGCGCAATCCACGAAGTGGACTCAAACGAAAATGCCTTCCATACTGCCGGGTCAATCTGTTTCAAGGATGCGATTCGCAAGGCACACCCGGTGATTCTGGAACCCACGATGAAGGTTGAAGTCACCGTCCCGGATGAATACACCGGCGGCGTGGTCGGTGATCTCTCTTCGCGGCGCGGCATTATTCAGGGCATGGAACCACGCGGCGGCGGGGCAACCTCAATTCGCGGCACCGTCCCGCTGAGTGAGATGTTCGGCTATGCCACCAACCTGCGTAATATCACGCAGGGACGCGGCAACTTTACGATGGAATTCGACAAGTATACTGTCGCTCCCCAGAACATTGCTGATGAAGTAATCAAGGGCGGGCGTTAGTAGAACCAAAGCGCTGCAAGCGGCTCGCTGCGCTGCCTGTGGCATATCGACTGTAGGTAAGTAGGGACAACAAAGGTGATTTGAGCAATGGCAGAAAAATTCGAGCGGAAAAAACCGCACGTCAATATCGGGACCATCGGTCATGTTGACCATGGCAAAACCACGCTGACCGCCGCGATCACAAAGACGCTGGCGATGGCAGGGCGCGCCCAGAAGATGGCGTACGACGATATTGATAACGCGCCGGAAGAAAAAGCTCGTGGTATCACGATCAACATCCGGCACGTGGAATATGAGACCGAAGCGCGCCACTATGCTCACGTGGACTGCCCCGGTCACCGTGACTACATCAAGAACATGATCACCGGCGCGGCGCAGATGGACGGCGCAATCCTCGTCGTCAGCGCGCCCGATGGACCCATGCCGCAGACACGCGAACATGTGCTGCTGGCACGCCAGGTGGAAGTCCCGGCAATGGTCGTCTTCCTGAACAAGGTTGACCAGATGGACGACGAAGAACTGCTGGAACTGGTCGAGCTGGAACTGCACGAACTGCTGGAAAGCTATAACTTCAGCGCTGATACCCCGATTGTGCGTGGGTCGGCACTTCATGCCAACGAAAGCGCCAGCACTGATATCAACGCTCCCGAATATCAGCCGATTCTGGAGCTGATGAAGGCAGTTGACGATTGGATCCCGACGCCCAAGCGCGAAGTTGACAAGCCCTTCCTGATGCCAGTGGAAGACGTGTTCTCGATCAAGGGTCGTGGCACGGTCGTGACCGGGCGTGTGGAGCGTGGCAGCCTGAAGAAGGGCGAAGAAATCGAGATCATCGGTCTGCGCGAAGAAAGCATGAAGACCGTTGTGACCGGTATCGAAATGTTCCACAAGGAACTTGACGCCGCCGAAGCTGGCGACAACGCGGGCATTCTGCTGCGCGGTGTCACCCGTGAACAGGTGGAGCGCGGTATGGTCCTCGCCAAGTCGGCAAGCATCACCCCGCACCGTCGTTTCATGAGCCAGGTGTACGTGCTGAAGAAGGAAGAAGGTGGTCGTCACAAGGCATTCTTCACCGGCTACCGCCCGCAGTTCTACATCCGCACGATGGACGTGACCGGAACGGTCGAACTGCCCACCGGAGTTGAAATGGTTATGCCCGGTGACGATGTCAACCTGAAGGTTGAACTGATTATCCCGGTAGCTCTTGAAAAAGGGTCGAAGTTCGCCATCCGCGAAGGTGGTTTGACTGTCGGCGCGGGTGTGATCACCGAAGTACTCGAATAGCGCGTCAACACCGCAAAACTGACTGACTGAGATGCCGGGAGGCGCAGAGAAAGCCGCCCGGCATCTTTTACCCACCCTTCAGGGAAGGGGGCAAGTCAGCAGAGGGTGTCAAGGTCAACACGACCTGACCTGGAGGACAAGAACAATGGTTGCCAAAAACAAGATTCGCATCCGGCTGAAAGCATATGATCATCGCGTTCTGGATCAGTCTGCCCAGCGGATTGTCGAGACAGCGGAGCGCACCGGCGCGCGCGTAGTTGGTCCTGTGCCGCTGCCCACCCGCATTGAACGTTTCACGGTGCGCCGTTCGCCGTTCATTGACAAAGACTCGCAGGAGCATTTCGAGATCAGAACCCACAAGCGCCTGATTGATGTGCTCGACCCGGACAGCAAGACGATTGATACCCTGATGCGCCTGCAACTGCCCGCCGGGGTTGATATTGAAATCAAAATCTAGGCTTTCAGCCGTCGTGGGCGTGCCCACGTAACGCGCGACAGCCCAACATAACGCGCAAGCAGCCGACACGGCAATAACCTGCCCGACTGCCGCTGCGCAAAACAGGACGTGTGGGGGAGCACAAAGAACTCCCCGGAGGCAAACGGTTATGAAGGGTATTATCGGTAAAAAAGTTGGCATGACCCAGATTTTCGATGATAACGGCAACGTCATCCCCGTGACCGTTATTCAGGCTGGTCCATGCTATGTCACCCAGGTGCGCACTGCCGAGCGTGATGGCTATCTCGCGGTGCAGTTGGGCTATGGCGAAACCAAGCCGCAGCGTTTGACCCAGGGACAGCTTGGGCATCTGCGTCGCAACAATCTACCTGCTCTGCGCTACCTGCGCGAATTCCGCGTGAAGGACGGCGGGGTAGAACTGCAGGAAGGACAGGAAATCCGCTGCGATGTCTTCACCAAAGGTGAACGTGTGGATGTGATCGGCACCAGCAAAGGGCGGGGTTTCACCGGCACAATCAAGCGGCACCACTTCCATCGCCAGCCGAAGACACACGGTCAGTCGGACCGTGAACGCGCCCCCGGTTCAGTCGGTATGCGTATGACACCCGGCAAAACCTTGAAAGGGCAGCGTATGGCGGGGCACTCCGGTAATGAGCGCGTGACCATTGAGAATCTCGAAGTGGTCGTTGTTGACCCGGAGCGCAACCTGCTCGCCGTCAGAGGGTCTGTTCCCGGCGCGAAAGACGGCATTGTGGTCATTAAACCGGCGCGCCCTCGCCGCTAGTACAACCGGTGAGTGAGACGGAGGCAGGAGCATCATGGAAGTACCAGTTCTAAACACACAAGGGCAGCAGGTGAAGACCATTGCGCTGCCTGTGGATATTTTTGAAGCGAAAATCAACACGGGCTTAATGCATGAGTTGTTCGTCCTGCAAATGGCGAACGCCCGTTTGGGGACGCACAAAACCAAAACGCGCGCAGAAGTTGCCTACAGCACGCGCAAGATTTATCGCCAGAAAGGCACGGGGCGCGCGCGGCATGGTTCGCGCAAGGCACCAATTTTTGTGGGCGGCGGTACGGTGCATGGTCCGCAGCCGCGCAAATACACCAAGCACATGCCCAAAAAGATGCGCCGCGCCGCGATTCGCAGCGCCCTGAGCGCACTCGCCCGTGACCAGCAGCTTGTCTTTGTGGACAGCCTGAATCTGAGTGCACCACGGACGAAAGACATGCTGGCGCTGCTCGAACGCATCACCGGTGGAACATCGGCGCTGGTGCTGATGGCAGAGCGCAACGAAGGTGTCGCCCGCAGTGTCAGCAATCTGCCGAAAGCAAAGGCACTGCTCGCAAGCTACCTGAATATCCGCGATCTGCTGCAATACGACAAAGTTGTCGTGCCGCTGGACGCGCTGGATGTCATCAAGCGTATCTGGGGCAAGGGAGAAAACTAAGATGGAGCTGCACATTTACGACGTGCTTCGCCGTCCGGTGATTACGGAAAAGTCGAACCTCATGTCGAGTGACCTCAACCAGTATGTCTTTGAGGTTGATCCACGTGCAAACAAGATTCAGGTTCGTGAAGCCATAGAGATTATCTTTAACGTGGAAGTCACCAATGTGCGCACGATGGTGATGCCCGCCAAGCATGGTATGCGGGGTCGCAAAAGCTACATTCGCCGTCGGCAGTGGAAGAAGGCGATTGTCACCCTCGCACCGGGTGACGAAATCAAGCTGTTCGACGTGTAGAGAAGGTGAAATAGCATGCCGGTCAAGGTTTATAAGCCCACCTCGGCGGGTCGCCGAGGGATGACAGGGCACAGTTTTGAGGAAATCACAAAGTCGAAACCGGAGCGCACGCTGACCGAACCGCTGCGCAAACGCGCCGGGCGCAACAACACCGGGCGGGTGACTGTGCGGCATCGTGGCGGTGGTCACAAACGCCGCTACCGCATCATTGACTTCAAGCGCAACAAGTTCGACAGCCGCGCCGAAGTGATCGCCATTGAATACGACCCGAATCGCTCGGCACGCATCGCGTTAGTGCAGTATGAAGACGGCGAAAAGCGCTACATCATTGCCCCGCTGGGCTTGACGGTGGGCGATACCATCGGCAACGGCGAAATGGCGGTGCTGCGCCCCGGAAACGCGATCATGATCCGCGATATCCCGGTCGGGACGATGATTCATAACATCGAACTGCAACCCGGCAAGGGTGGGCAGATTGCCCGCTCCGCAGGGACTTCAGCGCAGTTGATCGCTAAAGAAGGCGTTTACGCGCAGGTGCGCTTGCCCAGCGGCGAGGTGCGGTTGATCCACGAAAACTGCATGGCAACTATCGGGCAGGTCGGCAATACCGATCATGGCAATGTCAAGTTCGGCAAGGCAGGGCGTTCGCGCTGGCTGGGCTGGCGCCCGGCGGTGCGCGGTACGGCGCAGGACCCGCGCAGTCATCCCCATGGTGGTGGTGAAGGACGTTCCGGTATCGGGATGCCCGGACCGAAGACTCCCTGGGGTAAACCCGCGCTGGGCAAGCGCACCCGCAACAACAAGCGCACACAGGGATTCATTGTGCGGCGGCGCGGCAAGCGGCGCTAAGCGCAGCAAGAATTGATTGAGGATAACAGGCTATGTCGCGTTCACTAAAAAAGGGTCCATTCATAGACCCCGGGCTGCTCAAGAAAGTTGAGCGCTTGAACGAAGATAACAAAAAGGTCGTGATCCGCACCTGGAGTCGCGCCAGTACGATCTTCCCACAGATGGTGGGCCATACAATCGCGGTTCACGATGGTCGCCGGCATGTGCCGATCTATGTAACCGAAAACATGGTCGGTCACAAACTGGGAGAATTTGCGCCCACGCGCACTTATCGCGGGCATCTGGTCGAAAAGAAAAAGAAGAAATAACGCGAGGATGCCATCATGAAAGTGCGTGCAATCGGTCGTTACAACAGCATTTCGCCCCAGAAACTGCGTCTGGTGTGCGACAAGGTGCGCGGCATGCCTGCCCAGCAGGCAATGACCGTCCTAGAGTTTATGCCGCACAAAGGTGCGGGGATTATCAGCAAAACACTTGCGTCGGCAATCGCCAATGCAAGAAACAACTTCGACCTCAACCCAGATGTGATGATCGTGTCCGAAATCTGGGCAGACGAAGGTCCGCGCCTGAAGCGTTATAAGGCAGGCGCGCGCGGACGTTACAAACCGCGTGTGAAGCGGACTTCGCATCTGACGGTCGTCCTGGCAGAGCAGGGGGAAGAGTAAGCAATGGGTCGCAAGATTAACCCGATTGGGTTTCGCTTAAAAGTCAACCGTGACTGGGATTCCCGCTGGTATGCCGAGGGCGACCGCTATGTCGAACTCCTCAAGGAAGACCGCTGGATTCGCCACTATATCAAGCACAACACCGAACGTGCGGGCGTTTCGCGCATCGAAATTGAGCGCGAACTGAACCAGGTCACGGTAAACATTCACACCGCGCGCCCCGGCATCATCATCGGGCGCAAAGGTGAAGCCGTGAAGGAACTGCGCGAGAAGCTTGAAACCAAAACCGGCAAGAAGGTCAAGGTCGAAGTTCAGGAAATTCAGAAGCCAGACCTGGATTCAATCCTGATCGCTGAGAACATCGCCGGGCAGTTGGAACGCCGAATCGGTCACAGTCGCGCCATCAAGCGCGCGATCAGCCAAGCAATGCGCCAGGGCGCGCTGGGCATCCGGATCGAGGTCACCGGGCGTCTGGCGGGAGCGGACATGGCACGCCGTGACTGGATGAGCGAGGGACGTATTCCGCGCAACACTCTGCGGGCGAATGTGGACTATGGCACTGCCGAAGCGCTGACTACGTATGGACGGATCGGCATCAAGGTCTGGGTCTATCGCGGCGACGTACTCGCAGAGGAAAAGAAGCCCGAGCAGAAGTCGGACGTCTACGTCAGTCCGTAAAGTGTGCCCGGCAGAATGAGGAGTTAGCGGCAATGTTAATGCCAAAGCGTGTAAAGTACCGTAAACAAATGCGCGGGCGCATGAGAGGCAAGGCGCAGCGCGGGAACGCGGTGGTTTTCGGGGAATACGGATTGCAGGCAATGGAGCCGGTGTGGCTCAGCAGCCGTCAGATCGAAGCCGCCCGCCGCGCAATGGTGCGCTATATCAAGCGTCGCGGCAAAATCTGGATCCGCGTGTTCCCGGACAAACCGATCACCAAAAAACCTGCGGAAACCCGCATGGGTAAAGGGAAAGGCGCTGTTGAATACTGGGCAGCCGTGATCCGCCCTGGTCGCATCCTGTTTGAAATGGGCGGGATTGACGAAGCAACCGCCCGTGAAGCGCTGCGGTTGGCAGGACACAAGCTGCCGATCCAGACCAAGATCGTCAAACGGATTGACCCGATCTCTGGTGTGGAGGTGAGCTATGACGAAGACTGATATACGTGAGCTGCGCACAATGGAAGCGCAGGAACTTGTGGACCTGCTGGAAGACAAGAAAGAAGCGTTCTTTAATCTGCGCTTCCAGAAAGCCTCCGGGCAGTTGGAAGACATGAACGTGATGCGCTACGCCCGGCGCGAAATCGCCCGGATCAAGATGGTCCTGCGCGAGCGCCAGATTGCGGCACAGATTGCCAGGGAGGAAAGCACCGATGCCTAACAATCGCCGCCGGCTGATCGGAACTGTGGTCAGCAATAAAATGCAGAAGACGGTAGTGGTGCAGCTCGAACGCCGCAAGCTCCACCGCGTGTACAAGAAGGTCGTGCGCGAAATGAAGCGGCTGATGGCGCACGACGAAAGCAATGCTATCCCGGAAGGCGCCCTTGTGCAGGTCGTCGAAAGCAAACCGATCAGCCGGCACAAACGCTGGGTGGTGGAAAAAGTGCTGCAAGTGCCCGCGCATGAAGACGGGAGCATGGTAGAAGGGACAGAGCAGCAATGATCCAGACCGAGTCTCGTCTCAAAGTAGCTGATAACAGCGGCGCACAGGAAATCCTGGTCATCCGCGTACTCGGTGGCTCGCGCCGACGCTACGGGCGCGTAGGCGACATCGTGGTTGCCGCCGTAAAATCTGCGGCGACACAGGGCAACATCAAGAAAAGCGAAGTTGTCCGGGCGGTCATTGTGCGCACTGCCAAGGAATACCGCCGTGAAGATGGCTCATACATCAAGTTCGACGATAACGCGGCGGTGATTCTGGCGGACGACCTGACCAACCCGAAGGGAACCCGCGTGTTCGGTCCGGTGGCACGTGAACTGCGCGACAAGGGCTTCATGAAGATCGTGTCGCTTGCCCCGGAAACGCTGTAGGAGAAGTAATCATGCAGAAGATCAAAAAAGGTGACACCGTCGAAATCACTGCGGGGAAAGACCTGGGCGAACGTGGCGAAGTGCTGACCGTGCTGACCAGGAAAGACCGTGTTGTGGTCAACGGCGTGAACGTGATGAAACGTCACCAACGGGCGCGCCAGGCAGGACGGCAGCAGGTGCCTGCCCAGATCCTCCCGTTCAACGCACCGCTGCACATCTCGAACGTCATGCTGGTCTGCCCAACTTGCGATAAAGCCACGCGCGTCGGCTTCCGTATCCACGAAGACGGCAAAAAAGTGCGGGTCTGCAAGAAGTGCAATGCCGAGTTTGAATAGGCTGGAGC
Organism: Anaerolineae bacterium; assembly: GCA_034435675.1. Classification (GTDB taxonomy): domain Bacteria; phylum Chloroflexota; class Anaerolineae; order Aggregatilineales; family Phototrophicaceae; genus DAOTWP01. Next base: position 9,886 of record DAOTWP010000144.1, on the reverse strand, counting down.
GCGTTTAACATGCACAAGAACATCTTAGAAACCCGCTACCGGGAAGACGTAGTGCCAGCGCTGATCCAGGAATTCAGCTACGACAATGTGATGCGCGCGCCGCGAATCATCAAGGTTGTGGTGAATATCGGCGCTGGTGAAGCAGTGGATGACCCCAAAACGCTGGATGGTGCGGTTGAAGACCTGCGCATGATTACCGGGCAGCAGCCAGTAGTCACCCGCGCGAAGAAGAGTATCGCGACGTTCAAGCTGCGTGAAGGGCGTGCCATTGGCGTCAAAGTTACCCTGCGGGGTGAACGCATGTGGGCGCTGCTGGACCGGCTGATCAATGTTGCACTGCCACGCATCAGGGACTTCCGGGGCGTCTCGCCGTACACGTTCGATGGGCGTGGTAATTACACCATCGGGCTGCGCGAACAGATCGTCTTCCCGGAAATCCAGTTCGACAAAATTGACAAAGTGCGTGGTATGGAAATCACCATTGTCACAACCGCACAGACAGACGAGGAAGGGCGTCGGCTGTTGAAACTGCTCGGAATGCCCTTCCGTGAGAACTAGGGTGAGAAACACATGGCAAAAAAATCCATGGTGGCACGCGAATCAAACCGCAAATATAAGGTTCAGGTCCGCAATCGCTGCACGCGCTGCGGGCGTCCGCGCGGCTACTATCGCCGTTTCGGGCTGTGCCGAATCTGCCTGCGGGAAATGGCGCTTCAGGGGCAGCTCCCCGGCGTTACAAAATCAAGCTGGTAGGAGGTAACATCCACAATGTCCACAAGCGATCCGATCGCAGATATGCTGGCGCGCATTCGCAACGCGCTGATGGCAGGTAAACCAACAGTGGATGTGCCGAAGTCCAAAATCAAACTGGAAATTGCCCGCATCCTTCAGGATGAAGGTTATATTGAAAGTTTCACTGTTGGCGAAGAAACGCCTGTACCGTTCATTCATATCACACTGAAGTATCACGGTTCCCGCCGTGATCGCCGTCCGGTGATCACCAATATCGAACGGGTCAGCAAACCGGGGCGGCGGGTCTACCGCAACCGGCGTGAACTGCCGGTGGTACTCAGTGGCACAGGCATTGCGATCCTGACCACGCCCAAGGGTGTGATGACCGCGCAGCAGGCACGCCGTGAACGTGTGGGCGGCGAAGTGCTCTGCTACGTCTGGTAAGGAGTAGAAGCGATGTCACGTATTGGCAAAAAACCCATCACGCTGCCGGATAAGGTTTCGGTCAGCATTGATGGTCAGGAAATCAAGGTGAAAGGCGCAAAGGGTGAGCTGGCGCTGTCGGTTCACCCCAATATCAGCGTCAAACAGGAAGACGGCAAGCTGCTGGTGGAACGCCCGAACGACGAAGCGCTGGTGCGCGCCCTGCATGGGCTGACGCGCGCACTGGTCAGCAATATGGTCGAAGGCGTCTCCAAAGGTTTCCGCCGCACGCTGTTAATCGAAGGGGTCGGCTATCAGGCGGCGCTGCGCGGTAACGACCTGGTGCTCAAACTGGGCTATTCGCACGAGATTGTGATCCAGCCGCCGCAGAATGTCTCCTTTGACGTGCCAAAGGAATCGCGCGGGCAGACCATTCACATTGACGGCATTGACAAACAGGTCGTCGGGCAGATCGCCGCGAATATCCGCGAGCTGCGTCCCCCGGAACCCTATCTGGGCAAGGGTGTGCGCTACAGCGATGAGGTCATCATCCGCAAAGCCGGTAAAGCAGGCAAGACCGGTGGCAAGGGCAAGAAGTAAGGTGAACGTGGGCTATGGCAGATCTTAAAGGTAAAAGGAAATATCAGGCACGCAAGCGCCGCCAGGTACGCATTCGCGCGCGCGTCGCAGGCACAGCGGAGTGCCCACGTCTGAACGTGTTCCGCAGCCTCACCAACATCTACGCACAGGTCATTGACGACACCGCAGGCAAAACACTGGTGTCGGCATCCACGATTGACCGCGAGGTTGCCCCGCAGGTCGAGGGCAAAAGCAAGCAAGACGCGGCGCGGATTGTCGGAAAAATTCTGGCAGAACGTGCTAAAAATGCCGGCATCAGCTCGGTCGTCTTTGATCGTGGCGGGTTCAGATATCAGGGGCGCGTCGCGGCGCTGGCAGAAGGCGCACGCGAGGCTGGGCTGAAGTTCTAGGGACGGAGACGAACGATGGCAAAAGAACGTCGTGAGCGGGAACCGCGTCGCGAGCGTGAAGAAGAACGCGAAGAACTGGATGAGCGCGTTGTAGACATCAAACGTGTCGCCAAAGTGATCAAGGGTGGTCGTCGTTTTGCCTTCCGCACCGTCGTGATTGTTGGTGACAACAACGGGCGTATCGGTGTCGGCGTCGGCAAGGCGCGTGGTGTACCCGACAGTATTCGCAAGGGGTCGGAACGTGCCAAACGCAACATGCGCAAGGTGTCGCTTTCCGGTTCGACCATTCCGCACCCGGTGACTGCCAGCTATGGCGGCGCCGAAGTGATGCTCAAACCGGCAGCACCTGGTACAGGCGTCATTGCGGGCGGTGGTGTGCGTGCCGTGCTGGAAGCAGTGGGCGTGCGCAACATTCTGACCAAGAGCATGGGCAGCAATAACCTGCTGAACGTGGCAATGGCAACAATGAAGGCGCTGGAGCAGTTGCGCAGCGCCGAAGAAATGGCAGCGATGCGCGGTAAGCCGGTTGACGAAGTGCGCCCTTTCTGGGAACGCGGCAAGGAAAAACGGCAGGAGGGCAGCAATGGCGGACAAGGTTAAACAGTTGCGCATTACGCTGGTGAAAAGCCCGATTGGCTATGAACGCAGCCAGAAGGTCACCGTGCGTACGCTCGGTCTGCGCAAAATGAACGCCAGCGTAGTACACTCCGATACCCCGCAGATTCGTGGCATGATCGCCAAAGTCAGCCATATGCTGCATGTGGAAGAAGTGGACGAATAGCGGCTGCCGCCGGACCAACTGAGGAAAGGAGAATGCGAGACACCGCTGGCGTCTCGCTGAATATACACGATGAAACTGCATGATCTGAAACCTGCTAAGGGGTCAAAACGCAAACGCACCCGTGTGGGGCGTGGTATTGCTGCGGGGCAGGGTACTTACGCGGGGCGTGGTATCAAAGGGCAAAAAGCGCGTCAGGGTGAGCGCATCGCGCTGTACTTTGAAGGCGGTCAGCTGCCGCTCGTGCGGCGACTGCCGTTCAAACGCGGTTTCAACAACATCTTCCGCATCCAGTATCAGGAAGTCAGCCTGAAACGACTGGACAGCGCCTTTGACGCCGGCACAACCATCACACCGCAGTTGATGGCGGAAAAACGGCTGATCCGCGATGCCCTGGAACCGGTAGTGATTCTGGGCAACGGCGACCTGACCAAAAAACTTGTGGTGCATGCCCAGCGCGTGACCAAAGGCGCGCGCGCCAAAATTGAAGGGGCAGGGGGCAGCGTTGAAATTCTGCCGCTGCGCCTGACGGGTGCCCGCGCCACTGTACGCAAGCTCCGTAAAAGCGAACTGGCAAAGCTGTTCGGTGAGCAGCAATCATAACCTGTGCAGCCGCCGGACGTCCGACCACTCTGTAAGGGTGCAGCAGTCTGTACCCTTACGAATGCGGATCGCTCCCGGTAGCGCTCAATCTCGCGCTGCTGTTTAGCGCATGCATCTGCTATCATCGCGTGGTCATGCTGTCGGAACAACGGACATCAATGAGGTAACCATATGATTCAGGCTCTTCGCAGCGCATTTCGCCTGCCGGATTTGCGCAACAAACTTCTGATTACCGGGTTTTTGCTGCTCGTGTACCAGTTCGCGGCACATGTGCCGGTTGTCGGCGTCAACCGCGACGCGCTGAACGCACTGTTCGAGCAGTCCACCGCCGCCGGTTTTATTAACGTCCTGAATTTACTTTCGGGCGGTGCAGTGCGCAACTTCAGCGTGCTGGCAAATGGGGTGTATCCGTATATTACAGCACAGATTATCTTGCAGTTGCTCATTCCGCTGGTTCCGCGCCTATCGGCAATCCAGAAGGAACCGGGGGGTCAGCAGACGATCCAGCGTTATACTTTCTACCTGACAATCCCAATGGCGATTTTGCAGTCTGTGGGGCAGATCACCATTTTCAACTCGCTGCTTGGTACAGGGCAGGAGATCATCCCCGGTTTCGGGGTCAATCTGCTGCTGACCGCCTCGGTCCTGGCGACGATGACCGCCGGTACGCTGTTTGCCATCTGGTTGGGTGAACTGATCACCGAGCAGGGCATCGGCAACGGTATTTCGATCATCATCTTCGCGGGTATTGTGGCGCAGGTTCCCAGCCAGTTCCTGGCGTTGATGCAGGGGACAACCCCGCCACCCGCCTATAATCTGATTATGTTTGTAGCGCTGACACTCATCAGCGTGGTGGTGATTATCTTCATTCAGGAAGGCATGCGGCGCATCCCGGTACAGTATGGCAAGCGTGTGCGCGGACGCAAGCAGTATGGCGGCTCAACCACCCATATTCCGCTGCGCATCAACCCGGTAGGCATGATCCCGCTGATCTTTGCGCAGTCGATCATTACCTTCCCGGCGATTGTCGTCAGCTTCTTCCCGGCAGGTCCTTTTGGACAGTCCATCACCGATACCTTTGGCAACCAGCAGGGTGGCTTGTACTGGGCAACCTTTTTCGGCTTGACAGTCGCTTTCACCTTCTTCTACTCGTTCGTGATGATCGGTAATCAGGATCTCGCGGGCAATTTGCAGCGGCAGGGCGGGTTTATCCCCGGCATTCGCCCCGGCAAACGCACGGAAGAATATATCGTGCGTGTCACGCAGCGCATTACGCTGGTTGGCGCACTGTTTCTGGGCATCATTGCTATCACCCCCGGTCTGATTGATGCCATCAACAGCATCATCATTCAGGGGTATATCTCCGGCTCTACCGCCAATGCCGCAAATGTGATTTCCGGTTCCGGTCTCATCATCGTTGTCGGTGTTGTGATTGACACGCTGCGGCAGCTCGAAGCGCAGCTGGTCATGCGCAACTACGAAGGGTTCATGCGCTAGGCATGCGCTGCATGCTGTGGGCATGAAATTGCGCTGCGGGGACAGCACGCCGTGCCGGCTGCTGTACCCTGCACTGGCAATGTGCTGTTTAAAAATCTACAGGATCTTCCAAAGAAATGGGCTTATATATCATTTTGATGGGCGTGCAGGGTGCTGGCAAAGGACTGCAAGCACAGTATATCGTCGAGGAATATGGCATCCCTCAGGTTTCTACAGGTGATCTTTTCCGTGCCATGCACACGCGCACTGATGAACTGGCAATAAAAGTGCAGGAGTTGATGAAGCAGGGACTGCTGATCCCGGACGATATCACTAACGAGCTGGTGCGTGAACGACTGGAACAGCCCGATGCTGCGCACGGGGTGATTCTGGATGGGTATCCGCGCAGCCCGGCGCAGGCAGCATGGCTGGAAGGCTATCTGGCAAGCCGCGGCGAACAGGTCACAGTGGTGCTGGTCTTGCAGCTTGATCTTTATACGGCATTCAAGCGCGCGTTTGGGCGCGTGTTTAGGGCGGACAAAGTCACCAGCTACAACATCTTCTACAACGATGAGAGCATTAGCTGGCAATTTGTTGACCACCCGGAGAAAGCATTCCCGCCCCGGCTGGAAGCACGGGACGCCAACGGCGATCTGCTGCTGCGGCGCGAGGACGATGCCAATGCGGCAGCGATCATCAAGCGGATTGACACCTATCTGGCGACGACGCAGCCGTTGATTGACTTCTATCAGCATAAGGGTCTGGTAAAGACCATAGATGCAGCGAAGAGTATTGATGAAGTACGGACGGCAGTTGAAAACGCTATCAAACTTGCAAAACAGAAGGCGTGAACGCGAACCGAAGCGCCCGGCAGTCAACCTGAAAAGCGCGGACGAAATTGCCGTGATGCGGGAAGCCGGGCGTATCGTGGCGCGAGCGCATCAGGCAATGCGCGAGGTACTGCGCCCTGGCATAACGACCGCCGAACTCAATCGCATCGCCGATATGGTAATCCGCGATCACGGTGCGGTGCCTACCTTTATTGGTGTGCCCAAGCACGACGGACCCGATTTCCCGGCAGCGATTACCGCCTCAATCAATGAGGAACTGGTGCACGGGATTCCGTCCAGCCAGCGCGTGCTCAAAGAAGGTGACATCGTCAGCCTAGACACCGCCTGCACCTATCAAGGCTTCGTGGGCGACTCCGCCTACAGTTATGCGATTGGCGAGGTTGCGCCAGCGGTCAAAAAACTGCTGGAAGTCACCGAAGGATCGTTGTACGCGGCGATTGAGGCTTCTGTGCTGCCCAACGAAACCAGGGATGTGGCAATTGCCACCCAGCGCTACGCAGAACGTTTTGGCTACAGCGTAGCACGTGAATACACCGGGCACGGTGTCGGGCATGCTATGTGGGAAGAACCACAGATTCCGAACTGGTGGCCCAGCAGCGCCAAAAGCCGCGGTTGGCAAAGTGTCCCACTGCAAGTTGGCATGACCTACGCCATCGAGCCAATGGTGATTGCCGGGAAGCCAGAACTGATTGAACTGGCGGATAAGTGGACTGTCGCAACAAAAGACAGATCCCTGTGCGCGCACTTTGAGCACACTATCGCCATCACAGATGGCAAACCGATGATTTTGACGCTGCCCTGAATGCGGTCGTCAGCTACGGTTTTCAGCGCTGTAAGCGCCTGTCTGCAAATGCGTGGCTTCGCGCCTGGAAGAGCGTCTCAGACGTTCCCCTGCACGGGTCACAAGTACGCAGTATTCAAACAACGGCGAAGCGCTAGGCGAAGTAAGTGTTTAAGAGCTGCAAGCACAGCGGCGCTCTGCCTGTGCAGTCCGGGGTGGGGAGCGCAATTTTGGCAGTGTGGTAAGGGCGGCGTAAGCACCATACCACCGTAGACATAAACCGTAAAATCTGGTATCCTGATATTTTCCATCAGGGACATAGACCGAGAGGAAATGCTATGCGAGTGTCAACGTCTATCAAACGTCGTTGTCCCAAGTGCCGTGTCATCAAACGTCATGGTCGGGTGATGATTATTTGCACCAACCCGAAGCACAAACAGCGTCAGGGTTAGGGCGTTCGCAGGGGAGTTCAAGGAATTATGGCACGTATTGAAGGTGTAGACCTCCCGCGTGATAAGCGCGTTGAAGTCGCCCTGACGTATATTTACGGGATTGGTCGGACGACCAGCCGCGAACTGCTGCGCGTGACCGGCATTGACCCGGATACGCGGGTGCGTGATCTGTCTGAAGATCAGGTGCAGTCGTTGCGTAATGAAGTCGGTGGGCTGACGATTGAAGGCGATTTACGCCGCCAGGTGGCATCCAATATCAAGCGACTGCAAGACATCGGCTGCTATCGTGGGCTGCGCCACCGCCGCAACCTGCCGACACGCGGGCAGCGCACCCGCACGAACGCGCGCACCAAACGGGGTCCCAAGAAGACCGTACCGGGGCGTGGGCGGCGGCGTGGTGCAACCAAGAAATAGGCGCGGGGCAGTCTGCCCCAGCGTCACCCGGCGAACCTGCCGGTTTGCCTGAGGGAGTTGCAGTGGTTACTTGTACGCAGCGCCAGCGCAGGAGACCCCCAGGGGGCACTATGCATGGCACCACAGGTTCGTGTGTATATCTGCCTTTGCTGCGCCCTGACACTGCCTGTTAGGGCGCATCTCACCGTACAAAGCAGTCTGGAGTAAAACGTTATGCCGCGTACAGCGAAGAAAACCGGCACGGGCGGCGGCAGTCGCCGTGCAACCAAGAAAGTTGTCAAAAACATTCCGTATGGGCAGGCGCACATTTTCGCCACCTTCAACAACACGATTGTTTCATTGACGGATCAGTCCGGCAATGTGGTGTCGTGGGCGAGTGCCGGAACCAGCGGGTTCAAGGGCAGCCGCAAGAGTACGCCTTACGCCGCGCGTATGGCAGCCCAGTCCGCTTCTGAGTCGGCGCAGACGCACGGCATGAAGGAAGTGGATGTGTTTGTAAAAGGACCGGGTCCGGGACGTGAAGCTGCTATCCGTGCTATTCAGGGCAGCGGGCTAAAGGTGCGTTCCATCACCGACCTGACGCCGGTAGCACACAATGGCGTGCGCCCACCGAAGAAACGCCGCGTCTAGCCAACCCGAAGTTTAGTCGTGTTTAGATCGCTGCGCCCGCCCTGCAAACAGGGCGTGCTGCATGAAAAGAGTACGGGAAAGTCACCGGGAGGATTTCGGGTTGATTACCAGTAACATGGTGGTCCCGCATAAGGTCGAACCCGATGCGGTAACCAAGAATTACGGACGATTCATCATCAGCCCACTGGAAAGCGGCTATGGGCAAACGCTTGGCAATGCGCTGCGCCGGGTGCTGCTGTCGTCTTTGCCGGGCGCAGCCGTGACCAGCATTCGCGTTTCGGATGTGCATCATGAATTCTCTGCCATCCCTAACGTGCGCGAGGACATGACGCAGCTCATCCTGCAAATCAAGCAGCTCCGGCTGGTGATTCACGATGGCGAGCAGCACCGCCTGCGTCTGGAACATCGTGGTGAAGGCACAGTGACGGCAGCCGACATCATCTGCCCGCCGGAAGTTTCCATCGTCAATACTGACCTGTACCTGTTCACGGTGGATGCGCCTGACGCCCATCTTGAAATGGAGTTTGAGGTTCGACTGGGGCGCGGCTACAGCCCGGCAGAAGAGCGCGGGCGTCTGCCCATTGGCGAACTGCCCGTAGACGCCATCTTCAGCCCGATTCGGCGCGTGAACTACGATGTAGAGCGCGCGCGCGTGGGGCAGCGCACCAATTACGACAAATTGATCACCGAAATCTGGACGGATGGCACGATTCGCCCAGAGGACGCCCTGCGTCAGTCGGCACAAATCCTGATGAAACACTTGCAGGTGATTGGCGGCATCATGGGCGATCCGTTCCTGGATGAAGTCGACGAAGCCGCGCGTGAGCCGATTGCGGGCAGCGTGCCGGGCGGCAAAAAGCACCTGTACGACAAGCCGATTGAAGAACTTGACCTGAGTGTGCGCGTGTTCAATTCGCTCAAGCGTACCGGGATTACGACCATCGGTGATGTGTTGGATATGCTGGATCGTGGACCGGATGCCATGCTGGCGATTCGCAACTTTGGCGAAAAGTCACTGGATGAACTGGTTGTAAAACTGCGCGAAAAAGGCTACCTGCCTGCCGCAACCGCGGACGAAGCGCCCAATCTGGAATGACGGGTTACTGTGCGCCCCAATGGGGTATTCTGTAGGATCAGGACGGCAGCGGGCTGCCCTACAGGCAAAGAAATTCATCAGTAGACGACGAACGAGGACGCAATCATGCGACATCGTATAAGTGGTAAAAAGCTGAACCGCAACAGCGGGCAGCGCAAAGCACTGAAGAAGAATCTGGCAATGGCGCTGCTGGAGCACGAACGTATTACCACCACCCGCGCCAAAGCCGATTTTGTGCGCGGTGATGTGGAGCGCCTGATTACAATTGCCAAACGCGGTATCGCCGCCGAACAGAATGACCCGGCACGGGGTGTTCATGCACGCCGTATTGCCGCCAGCCGCCTGAATAATGACCGGGTGATGGTGCAGAAGCTGTTCAACGAACTGGCAGCACGCTACCAGGATCGCGCTGGGGGATACACCCGCATCCTGAAGCTGGGACCCCGCAAGGGCGACGCCGCAGATATGGTGCTGCTGGAACTGGTTGACCGTTCAACAGACGAGTAGTGACCGGTGCGCCGCTACCGCGCGGTTGTTGCCTATGATGGCACGGCGTATCTCGGTTTCCAGCGGCAGGCTCATGTGCCCACGATCCAGGGTACACTGGAACAAGCGCTGGCACGCATTACCGGGACGCCAACGACCATCATCGGCGCGGGGC